>NZ_KK082148.1:19747-33041 GCF_000598065.1 Paenibacillus darwinianus
CTCCGCCGTATGGCTGCCGCCGATTCCGGCAAACACCGCATGCTCGGCTTGCGTCAGGCCGAGCGTCGGAAGCAACTGGGTCTCGCCCGCTTCCGCCTTGAACAGTCCCTTGGCCGCGAACCGCGTCGCCGCCTCCTCCAGTTGAACGGGGAAGCCGGCGCCAGCCGCCGACGGGAACATGCCTTGTTTGAATCCATCGCCGGCAAGCCGCACGATGACCTCCGCATTCCGCAGCGCTTCGGCTGCATTCGCTTCCATGTGAAACCGGACTTCCATAGTTGCGCGGGCCTCCTCACAGGCAACCCGGCGGGCCTCGCCCCGCCGGGTATCTATGTAAAATAAAAAGAATCGGACTCTACCCCGATTCTAAAGGTTTACGATACCGAAGGCAAATGAATCTTGAACGCCGTTCCTTCGCCCGGCGTGCTGTCCACCCGGATCGTACCGCCATGGTTACGAATGATCCGATAGCTGACCGAAAGCCCGAGGCCGGTGCCCGCTTCCTTGGTCGTAAAAAACGGATCGAACAGCCGGCCGAGCGTTTGGCGGTCCATGCCCTTGCCGTTGTCGCGGACCAGAATGACGACGTTCTCCCCTTCTTTGTACGTGGCGACATCGATCCGGCCGCCGTATTCCTCGTTCATGTCGCTGATCGCGTCAAGCGCGTTGCGGACGAGATTCAGTATGACCTGCTTGATCTGTTTCATGTCGATCGATACCTGCAAATTCTCCTCATAGGACTCGTAGTGAATTTGGCAGCCCTTCATCAGCGCTTCGCTGTCGGAAAGCATCAGCACCTCGCGGAGCAGCGTATCGATCGCCACCTTCCGCACCATGGGCGCAGACGGCTTGGAGGAGTTCAGAAATTCGTAAATGATGTCGTTTGCACGATCGATCTCGGTGAGAATGATCCGCGCGTACTCCTCCTTGCCGAGCGCTTCCAAATGCGGTCTAAGCAGTTGAATGAAACCGCGTATCGACGTAAGCGGATTACGGACTTCATGCGCGATCGCCGCCGCGATTTTGCCGAGCATGGCCAGCTTGTCGTTCTGATACGCGCTCTGCTCGATTTGCTTGTACTCCGTGACGTCTTTTACGCTGATCAGGTAGTCGCCGTCCAGCTCGTCGGCATAGGTCCCTGTCAGGAGCAGATGCCGGCCCGCCTCGTCCTGAATCTCATAATAGCGGGAGCGTTGAAGCACCATCTCGTGATAGACGCGTAAAAGGCTTCGTTTAACGCTCCGTTTTAGTTTCGGATGGGACAAAATGTCGCGGAGGGTGCAGCCGACCAGCATTTTCCGGGGAACATCGAGGAGCTTCGCCATCTTCAGGTTGATGAACGAAAGAATCCCGTCCGAGTCGAACAACGCGATTCCGCTGTCCATATGCTGCAGCACATTCTCATATTTGTTCTTCACATTCTGAAAGGACAGATGCGATTTGAACAGCATTTCCCGCATTTCGGTAAAAATGTGCTCGTTGCTGTCGCTGGGTTGTGTCCGAATTCGGTAGGCGACCATCAGTTCGATCAGAAAAATGAAGGATCGGTTGTACAGCGCCAGCGCCTCCTCCGACTCCACATTCGCCACAAGCGTCTGCATCGTCTCTTCATGGAGCGCAATGATCTCCTCCGGATGGATCCCTTGCAGCAGCTTGCCAAGCTGTGTAGCCTCAAACAGTGAAGCTTCATTCCCGTCCTTGACGTATTGGGCCAATGCCGGAAAATAATGCTTGCGAAGCGCAATCATCATTCTTTCCCCCCTGTCGCAGTTGCCTTGCAGGGAGCGCAATCGTTCGATTCCGTCGCCTTTCGCCATTTGCGGAACGTAATGCGTGTTTCGTCGAAACGATTATGGCTGACGTCCAGATCATCCACCAACTGGGCGGCCCATTGCGTATCTACAGGGCCTGCCATTCTATGCCGCTCATACATGCTTACTTCGATTCCCGCCTTTTCCTCTTTCAGAAAATAATCGATATTCATGCGGCACACATCCGCTATCGCGATCAGCTTTAAAGCCATTTCCGAAACCGCAAATGCTAATTTTGTTTGATCAACCAGACCGAAACCGAGATTTTTGGCCATCTCCCGCGCCCGTTCGCGTGCCTGAATCGCATCGGACGGTTTTGTGATGAGGAAAGTTTCCAAAATTGTTTTCGCCTCCGCTTGTACAGCGTTATCACTCACAGGTTTCAACCGATCCTGTCTTTATCATAGTTATGTAAAGAATTGGAGTCAACGGGAGACTTTGTCGAAAAATGAAGAAAGCCGTACAAGCCGAAAAACGGTGAAAAGCGGAGCTTTTCACCGTTTGTTTGCCGCAAGGATTACGTTTCAATCGTCTTCCTTCTTGTTTTTACGCTTGTCGTCCGTCTGCTTGTTCGGCTGCCGTTCGGCACGGCTCGACTGCGCCTTTCGATCTTCCTTGTCACCGGTATCGTCGTCATCTTTTATCTCCTCGACGCCCCCCGATTTGCCGCCTTTGCGATCCGATTCGCGATCTGCTCCGGCGCGACGGCCGCTATCTCCGTCGTCGTAGTCGTCGCCGCCATCATTATTGTTATCATCGTCATCGTCCGGCCGGTCTTCATTGCCGGCATCCTCACGCTTGCCTTTCTTATCGGCCTTCTTGTCCTTCTGTGCCTCAGCGCGATCCTTGTCCCCGCCGTCGCGCTGCTGCTCCTTGATCCCATCGGTTTTCGTCCCGGTTTTCGGCTGATCGTTCGCTTGCTCCGCATCCTTCGGGTCCTTGACGTTCGCCTTGGCCGCTGCCTCTCCGGTCTTCAGCAGCTTTTTCAGCTCGGCTTTAATGCCTTCCTCGTCGGCGGCTGCGGCTCCCATCAGCGCCTTCACGCCGCCAAGGCTTTTGACCGCGTTATGAATCGACGTTTGCTTCAGCGCCTCCAGCTTGATCGGCGCTCCTTCTTTGTTCGCAAGCAGATAGACTGCCATTTTGCCGGGCGAAACGCCTTGCGCCATCGACGTATCACGGAGCTCCACAGGAGCTTTCAGATGGGTGATTTGAACCGGCGTACCCGTTCCGGCCTCCTCGACGGTTTGCGTGACGGCTTGATCGACCGCCGAGGCGACTTCATCCTCGAAGCCTACGGCGGCACGGCCGTCAACCAGAATGCTTGTGATGAAAATGTCGCCATCGTTCAGTTCCAGATAACGGGCGGCATTGACGTTCTTGATGATTTGGGAGGCGACATCCTCTATCGGCTTTCCTTTAAAGGCAACGCCCTTGATGACCGCCGCTCCGTCGGCGTTCAATGCCCGCAGCTCCAGCACATCCCGGTTGGCAGCAATGCCGAACTCGATGCTCGGATTAATATCCATCGCCACATACGCCGCGACTTCCGGCCCGCCGAACGGCCATACGCGGGGCAGGGCCAGCGCCAGCAGCAAAATCACAGCTGCGGCCGCCGCTGCCGGCAACCAGATTGGCCGGCGAATCGTGACACTTGCGGCCCCTCCGAACTCGATTTCCTCGCCGATCCGGCGGTTGTGAAATCCCGGCACCTTCCGATACGAGCCGTCCGGAGTCAGGACTACACAAAATTTTTTATGCACTTCCAGTACAACTCCCCTGTTCATAGTCCCACTCCTTCCGCGGTTCGGTGGCTTGTTCCGTCGGCTCGCTCCAGGTATGCCTGCAGATGCGGATAATCTCCCTGCAAAATAAGCGCTGCGGCAATAATAAACTTGCGGTTGCGCTCAAGCGTCTTGCGCGACACCTCGCAAAGCAAGGTCAGCTCCTTGATCGGAAGCTGCCGTTTCGTTTCGAGCAGTGCGAATAGCTTAGCATCCGACGCCAGCCGGGCGCCTATTCCGTACAGCATCGCGCGCGAATCGGCATGCTTGGGCGATTTCTCGGCCAGCTCCAGAAAAGAGATGCCGTACGGCTGCAGCCTCGCCATAAAGGCTTCGATTTCATATCTTCGGCGCTCCGACTGCCGCTCCTTGTCATAAATCGCAAGCGCAGCGCCCGTCACCACCGGATTTACCGGCGTATCCTCGTCATCCTCCGTATCGAACGCGCTCATCGGCACCGTGTGCGCATGGCGCTGCTCTTTTCGGACATAGTCAATTAACCGGCGGCGGATGACGGTTTCGGCAAAGCCGATAAACGACTTGCCGGCAGTCGGCGAGAACTGGTCGATCGCTTCATTGAACGCGAGAAGCGCAATGCTGAACTCGTCGTCGCAAGTTGGATCGATATATCGTTTGCAGAACCGGCTGGTCACCTTGGCGATGTAAGGCCGGTAAGCCGCGATGAACGTATCGCGCAAGCCGGGCTCGCCTTGGGCGATACGCTCCACGACAGATTCGGGTGACGCCTTCTCCCCGTCCCCGGCCTCGGTTCTGCCGAAAAACCGTTTGATCAATAGGAGTAACAACCGCTCCACCTCTTATGTACATCATTCGTTGATTCTATGCGCCTTCAGGGGGCAGGACGAATATTCCCCAAAAAACAAAAAAGAAAGAAAAAAGCCTCCTCAAGAGGCGGGTTCCCATTAGCGTGATTCCGAGGGACGGCGCTGACGAAGCCTGTTCCGTCTGCCGTTCAGGATAACGAGCCGTTTCTTGAGCTGCTCCTCCCAGCCTGAGTCCCCCAACTGCTTGGCGAAAGTGAGCAGATCGAGCGACATGTCGATTTGACTCGCAACCACGTCCATCGGATCCTCATTCTCGTTATTTACGCAATTTTCGAGCAGCTCGTTCCCTTTCTGCTCCACGTAATCTTGGAAATCGACCTCGAAAGCGCCGTCGCCGTGCGCATATTCGGCCAGCATCTCATATTCGTCCTCAATCAGGTAATGGATGTCCACTCGATGGCACACGGGGCAAAACAGGATCGGCACGTTATGAATGTGCGTCCGGTAATGCTTTAATGTCCCTTTCGTCCCGATCATACTGGCGCCGCAGCAGAAACTCATACTGTCACCCCCACACTTTTACCAATTCGATACCCTCGGCGTTTCCGGCGAATCATTTTTTCAGCTGACTACCTTCAATATTATTCGCCGGGAAGAGGTCAGATTCCTGCACAACGCTTCGACAAAAAACGCCGGCGCCCACTCGCCCGCCGCTCTTTCACCTTCTATTTCGCCCCCCCCAAAAAAAAGAACCCGCTTCCCTGTACAGGGAGGCGGGTTCCTGTCGTACCGCTTACTGCTTACTTCGCAACCAGGGTGGATTGGCCCGGTTTCCAGTTCATCGGGCACAGACCGCCCGATTGCAATGCTTGAAGCACGCGAAGCGTTTCTTCAACACTGCGTCCCACATCGTTATGGTTAACGACCTGATATTTCAGTTCGCCTTCCGGATCGATGATGAACAGGCCGCGCAGCGCGATGCCTTCATCTTCGATCAGAACGCCGTAGTCGCTTGCGACTTTCTTCGTCAAATCGGCAGCCAGCGGGAAGTTCAACTCGCCGAGGCCGTTATCGTTCACCGGCGTGTTGATCCATGCGCGGTGGCTGTGTTTGCTGTCCGTGCTGACACCGAGAATTTCCGTGTTCAGCTTCTTGAACTCGTCGGCAGCCATGCTCAATGCCGTAATTTCCGTCGGACATACGAACGTGAAGTCCAGCGGATAGAAGAACAGAACAAGCCATTTGCCTTTGTAATCGGAAAGCGAAGCCTTGCCGAAATCCTTGCCGTTGCCCAGCGCGGTTTCCATTGTGAATTCCGGTGCCGGCCGTCCTACCAAACGTTGTGTCATGAACAGAAATCCTCCTTGCGCAAATGCGTTTTTTCTTGGAGCCAACCGCCTTACCGGCGCTTGGCCTTTCAAAATATGATACTATCATCCGCCAAGAATAAAGTCAAAATTATAATTACCACTGAATTACACTAATTATAAAATAACTTTACTGCAAACGTTTTATTTGCGCATGGCGGCAACGATCAGTTCGCCCATCGCTTGGGTGCCGATCGCCTTGCTCTTGTCAACGGCAATGTCGCCTGTCCGGTGACCTGCGTTCAGCACCTCTGCGACGGCGTCCTCGATCGATTTCGCCGCATCCTCGTAGCCAAACGTCAGACGGAACATGAGCGCCACCGACAAAATCGTCGCGATCGGGTTTGCGATGCCCCGGCCTGCAATATCAGGTGCCGAGCCGTGTACGGGCTCGTACAATCCGAACGCGCCTTCTCCCAGGGAAGCGGAGGACAGCATGCCGATCGAGCCAGTCAGCATCGCCGCTTCGTCGCTCAGGATATCGCCGAACATGTTTTCGGTCACGATGACGTCGAAGCTCGACGGACGGCGGAGCAGCTGCATCGCGCAGTTATCGACGAGCACATGCTCCAGCTCGACATCCGGATACTCCGGAGCAATCCGGTTGACGACTTCGCGCCACAGACGAGACGTTTCAAGCACGTTTGCCTTGTCGACGGACGTCAGGAACTTGCGGCGTTTCTGTGCGATTTCAAAAGCCTGGCGCACGATCCGCTCGACTTCGGCTACATTGTAGACGCATGTGTCGACCGCTTCCTGTCCGTTCTCGCCCTCGCGGCGGAATTTCTCTCCGAAGTAAATGCCGCCCGTCAGCTCGCGCACGACGATCAGGTCGGTGCCTTCCAGCACTTCCGGCTTCAACGTCGAGGCTTCCTTCAGGCAGTCGAAGATCGTTGCCGGGCGGATGTTGGAGAACAAGCCCAGCGCTTTGCGAATGCCGAGCAGACCGGTTTCCGGACGAAGCTCCTTCGGGTTGTTGTCCCATTTCGGTCCGCCTACCGCTCCGAGCAGAACGGCGTCCGCGCGTTTGCACATGTCGAGCGTATCCTGCGGCAGCGGCGTTCCTTTCTCATCGATCGCGATACCGCCGAAAAGGCCCTGCTCGAACGAGAATTTGTAGCCGAACAGTTCCTCGGTTTTGTTCATTACTTTAATCGCTTCCGCGACGACTTCCGGTCCGATGCCGTCTCCGGCGATAACCGCGATTTTTTTCACATCTGCCATTATACCCCTACACTCCTTTATTTATATCAAGCTCATTTTATCGCGGCGCCCCGGCGATTGACGTTTGTCGATCAGCCGGTTAAGCGCGTCGATGTAAGCGCGGGCGCTCGCTTCGAGAATATCCGTGCTGACGCCGCGGCCTTGTGCCGAAACCTCGCCCTGCTTCAATACGACATGCACCTCGCCGAGCGCATCCTTACCCTGCGTTACCGATTTGATGGAATAATCCTCGAGCTCGACCGCTTCGCTCGTGAGCCCGTCAATCGCGTTGTAAATGGCATCGACAGAGCCGTTTCCTTCCGCGTTCTGCTCCGAAACGCCTTTGCCGGCAACCCGGATCGACACGGTCGCGTGCGGAACCGATTGGTTGCCGTAGCTGACCTGAAGCTTCTCCAGCGTGTACACCTCCGGCGTATCGATCAGCTTCTCTTCCAGCATGGCTCGAATATCTTCATCGCTCACGTTCTTTTTACGGTCGGCCAAATCCTTAAACTTGCCGAACGCCGCATTCACCGCGTCTTCGCCGAGATCGTATCCGAGATCGATCAGTTTCTCGCGGAAGGCGTGACGTCCCGAATGCTTGCCGAGCACCAGCTTCGATTCAACGAGGCCGATCGTCTCCGGCGAGATGATCTCGTACGTTGTCTTTTCCTTCAGCATGCCGTCCTGATGAATGCCCGATTCGTGAGCGAACGCGTTCGCGCCCACAATCGCCTTGTTGCCCGGAACGACCATGCCGGTCAGCTTGCTGACGAGACGGCTCGTCTTGGCGATTTCCTTCAGGTTAAGCGTCGTATGCGCACCGTAAAATCCCGCACGTGTCGCGAGCGCGAGCGCCACTTCCTCGAGAGCCGTGTTGCCTGCGCGCTCCCCGATGCCGTTGATCGTGCCTTCGACCTGCTCGGCGCCGTTCTCTATCGCAGCCAGCGCGTTTGCGGTCGCCATGCCGAGATCATCGTGGCAATGCGCGCTCAGTTGAATGTTCTCGATGCCGGTCACATTCTGTTTCAGCGTCTTGAAAATATTGCCGAATTCCGAAGGCGTCATATAGCCGACCGTATCGGGAATGTTGACGACGGTCGCCCCTGCGCGAATCGCCATTTCCGTCACCTGGCACAGGAAATCAAGCTCGGTCCGGCCGGCGTCCTCCGGCGAAAACTCGATCTTGCTGAAATACTGCTTCGCATACCGGATTGCCGCCTCGGCCGCTTCCAGCACCTGCTCCTTCTCCATCCGCAGCTTATGCTTCCGATGGATCGGGGAAGTGGCCAGAAACAGATGAATGCACGGATCCTGCGCGTCCTTCAACGCCTCGCGCACCGCGTCGATGTCCTGCGTCCGCGAACGGGACAGCCCGATAACCGTCGCGTTCTTCACCGCGCGCGCAACTGCGCTAACGCCGGCGAGATCGCCTGGCGATGCGGCCGGGAAGCCCGCCTCGATCCGGTCGACGCCCAGCTTCTCCAATTGCAGCGCGATCTCAACCTTCTCTTTCATGTTCAGGTTGACGCCAGGAGATTGCTCCCCGTCGCGCAACGTCGTATCAAAGATATAAATTTTACGCATACCGCACCTCCATGACGTCTGCGTGCACGGCAACACGCCGTTTGTCCGTAAGCGCAATATCCCGGCCCGGCGGCGCGGCGAAACCATGCTCCGCAAGGGGCATGGTTTCGCTGTGGTCCGTCCGTTCCGGGATCATTCGCCGACGATTTGTCCGTATCGGATTTCCGTTATATAAACAAATTTATTTCTTGATCCAGTGCATCATCTCGCGCAGCTGGCTGCCCACCTGCTCGATCGGATGCTCGGCTTCGCGTCGGCGGGTAGCCGTCAGCGTCGCCTTGTTGGATTGGTTCTCCAGGATGAAATCGCGAGCGAAACGGCCGGACTGGATGTCCTCCAGCACGCGCTTCATTTCTTGCTTCGTTTCATCCGTCACGATGCGAGGACCGGTGACGTAGTCGCCGAATTCAGCCGTGTTGGAGATCGAATCGCGCATCGAAGCCAGGCCGCCCTCGTACATCATGTCGACGATCAGCTTAAGCTCGTGCAAGCACTCGAAATAAGCCATCTCAGGCGCATAGCCTGCTTCTACGAGCGTTTCAAAACCGGCTTTAACCAGAGCGCTCGTGCCGCCGCACAGAACGGCTTGCTCGCCGAACAGATCGGTTTCGGTTTCTTCGCGGAAAGACGTTTCGATAACGCCTGCGCGGGTACAGCCGATGCCTTTGGCATAGGCCAGGCCGATAGCCTGCGCGTTGCCCGTAGCGTCCTGTTCGATTGCGATCAGGCCGGGAACGCCGAAGCCTTCGACGTACGTACGGCGAACCATGTGGCCAGGCGACTTCGGAGCAACGAGCAGCACGTCGGTATCGGCGCTAGGCACGATTTGGCCGAAATGAACGTTGAAGCCGTGGGAGAACATCAGCGCCGCGCCTTTTTTGAGGTTAGGCTCGATCTCTTCTTTATAAACGCGGGCTTGCGTTTCGTCCGGCATCAGAATTTGCACGACGTCGGCCAGCTTGACCGCTTCCGCTACCGGTAACACCTCGAAGCCGTCATTTTTTGCCTTGTCGGCGGATTTGCCGGCGCGCAGACCGATGATAACCTTCAGGCCGCTGTCGCGCAGGTTTTGCGCCTGGGCATGGCCCTGGCTGCCGTAACCGATTACCGCAATCGTTTTGTTTTGCAGAACACCGAGGTCCGCATCTTTCTCGTGAAACAATTTAACTGCCATAAGAATAAAAGCCTCCTTTGATTTAAACCCTTTTGAACGGGTGCTCGAGGAGGGTGCCGGCCGAAGCGGTTCCCCCGCTTGAGCACCCGTTCAAAACGGGCGTGATTCCATATGTAAGGCCGCTGCGGTACAGCGGCGGCCCTGTTGCCGCAATACTGCAGAATAATCCCCAAAAAGTGACGTGATGCTCTGTAAGCTTAATCCGGTTACTTTTCGGGGACCCCATCTAGAATAAAGTTACACCCATCCCGCCGGCATTGCAACTTTCCAAGCGGCAATTCGTTGAAACGATCCGGCATTACTTCATCGATGCGTTGCCGCGTACCATGGCCGTAACGCCGGTGCGCGCCAGCTCGCGGATACCGTACGGCTTGAGCAGCTCGGTCATCGCGTCGATTTTGTCGGAGTCGCCTACCACCTGAACCATCATCGTACTGGAGCCGATGTCGACGACCGACGCGCGGAACGTTTCGACCACCCCAAGAATCTCGGGACGGGAGGCCGGCTCCGCGTTGACCTTGATCAACGCGAGCTCGCGGCCGACCATCGGATTGGCGCTCAGATCGACGACCTTGATCACGTCGATGATCTTGTACAGCTGCTTGCTGATTTGCTCCAGCGTGTTGTCGTCGCCGGTGGTGACGATGACCATCCTGGACAAGCCCGGCTCTTCGCTGGCGCCGACGGTTATGCTCTCGATATTGAAGCCGCGGCGGCCGAACAGGCCGGATACGCGCTGCAGGACGCCGGGCTGGTTATTGACGAGTACGGCGATCGTATGCTTGCTCATGTCTACGCATCCCCCAGTATCATATCATCGATCGTGTTTCCTTGAGTGACCATCGGATACACATTCTCGCCCTTGCGGACGACGAATTCGACGACTGCCGGTCCGTCATGACGGAGCGCCGCTTCCCATGCCTCGCGCGCTTCCTCTTTGTTCGAAGCGCGGAAGCCTTTTACCCCGTACGCTTCGGCCAGCTTGACGAAATCCGGGCTGCCGGCAAGATCGATATGGCTGTAACGATTGTCGTAAATGATCTCCTGCCATTGGCGAACCATCCCCAGCACCTGGTTGTTGATGATCGCGACCTTGACCGGGATGTTGTTGATCGAGCAGATGGCCAGCTCCTGCGCGCACATTTGCATGCCGCCGTCGCCGTTGATCGACACGACCGTACGGTCCGGATTCGCCATCTGGGCGCCGATCGCGGACGGAAAGCCGAAGCCCATTGTGCCGAGGCCCCCGGAAGTGACCCAGGAACGCGGCTGATTGAAACGGTAATACTGCGCAGCCCACATCTGATGCTGCCCGACGTCGGTCGTGACGATCGCTTCGCCCTTGGTCGTCTCATGAATCATCTCGATGACCCACTGCGGCTTCAGCTCGACTTCGGAATCGTTGTAGGTGAGCGGCATTTCTTTTTTCCACTTCGCCACCTGCGCGCGCCACTCGTCGGCCTTGTCGGCGCGTTTCGCGTCCTTGTTGGCTAGCTGGAGCACGGTCTTGATATCGCCGACGATCGGAATGTCGGTCGGCACGTTTTTGCCGATCTCGGCAGGGTCGATGTCGATGTGGACGATTTTCGCGTTCGGCGCAAAACCCTGCAGCTTCATCGTCACGCGGTCGTCAAAGCGGGCGCCGATGTTGATGAGCAGGTCCGCCGCTTGAATTGCCTTGTTTGCCGTATAGGTTCCGTGCATGCCCGGCATGCCCATCCACAGCTCGTTGCCGCTGGGGAAACCGCCGAGTCCGAGCAGCGTCGTCGTGACTGGAATGTCCGTCTTCGTCACGAATTCGTACAGTTCCTCATGGCCGCCGGAGTAAACGACGCCGCCGCCTGCCAGAACAACCGGACGAGACGCCTCGCCGATCGCCTTGATCAGCTTGTCGACCTGATTTTTGTTCGGCGACACGGTCGGGTTGTAGCCGCGGATGCTGATATCCTTCGCCGGCTTGAACAGCGTCGTGGCCGCCGAGACGTCCTTCGGGATATCGATCAGAACCGGACCCTTGCGGCCGGTATTGGCGATATGGAAAGCCTCATGAATGATGCGCGGCAGATCCTCCACGTTGCGGACCAGGTAGCTGTGCTTCGTAATCGGCATCGTGATGCCGATGATGTCGGCTTCCTGGAAAGCGTCCGTTCCGATCGCGCTCTGGACCACGTTGCCCGTGATGACGACCAGCGGAACCGAATCCATGTACGCGGTCGCGATGCCCGTCACGAGATTCGTCGCCCCCGGGCCCGAGGTTGCAATGCAGACGCCGACCTTGCCGCTGGCCCTCGCATATCCGTCAGCCGCGTGAATGGCCCCTTGTTCATGGCGCGTCAGCAGGTGGTTGAAATCTTTGAACCCGTGCATCGCGTCATAAATGTACAGCACCGCGCCGCCGGGATATCCGAATACGCAATCCACGCCTTCCAGCACCAGGCTGCGAAGCAATATTTCGGAACCCGTAATGACTTCGGGCTTCGACAGCCGTTCCATGATTTCCTCTTTTGACCGAAGCGTCGTATCTTGTGCGCTCATCTTGGTCATCCTCCTTCCGCATTATCCAAAACTTTGCCCTTAGATGCGAAGAGATGCACTGCAGGGTAAACCGCATGCTTGTCGGGGACCTGATAAAAAGCCGGACAATCAAAAAAGCCTCCCGTCCCTAACACGAATCCGTGTTGAGGGACGGAAGGCATATCTTCCGTGGTACCACCCAGGTTTGTCATACATCTCGCAATGTATAACCTCGACAGGAAATAAAATCGGCGTGCACTCCGACTCTCTTACCTTTGGCACTTTAACGCGTGCCCCGCGATTCTCCCTAATAAGCAGCGCCTTTCAGGAAAACAGCTCCGAGGTGAGCTCGTAGAAAAGGGGTTTTGGCGACGGTCTCAGCATCTTCCGTCCGCTCTCTGAGCAAAAGAGCCCTTAACACTTCGTCCTCATCATTGCCGATGTCGTATTAGCTTATCGTTAATTATATGCACTGCGGAAGCATTCGTCAAGACTAATCTGTCCCACAGCCGGAAAAGTTATGCGGCTTTCGGGCAAGCGGCCCTTCTCCCACATAAGATGTATACAGCCGCCGACCTTGCAAGGCGGCGGCGAGTATCCTGAACACGGGAAGGGATCTTCATGATCAGATCGTACAGAGCGGGAAGCGACGCCGCCGACATTATCCGGCTGATCCGCACCGAGCTAGTCCCCTTGTCGCACAACGCCGGTTACGCGGGACGTTTGTCCGACCGCGATCTGGCAGCCCGCCTGAAGCGCGGCGCCGCTTTCGTCGCCTCGCGCGGACGGACCGCCCGGCCGGACGGCTTCATTCACGTGGATGTTCGCAACGATGTGCTGTTCGTCGATATGCTGGCCGTGCAGCCGAGCCTGCGCCGCCGCAACGTCGGCGGACGGCTGATGGCCTTCGGCGAAGCATACGGGCGCTCGGCAGGCTGCTCGAAGGCTTGTCTGTTCGTGGACGAAGGCAACGAGCGGGCGCACCGATTCTACGCCCGGCTCGGTTATGCGACAGTCCGCTATGTTCCCAATTACCGCTGCTTCGATCTGTTCCTTGCTTACGTAGCTC
>NZ_KK082149.1:0-2150 GCF_000598065.1 Paenibacillus darwinianus
CCGCCGCATGGACCGCTGCCCAGCGGGAAGCGGAGGAAGCGGAGCCGCGGCTCGCAGGACGGCGGGAGCAGCTTGCGCAAGCCGAACTGCTGGAAAGAGAGGTCGCGGCGCTCACCTCCGAAGCGGAGGCGAGCGGACGGCATCGCGAGACTGCCGAGGAGCGCGCCCGCACTTATGCGGAGCAAGCGGCAAAAGCGAAGGATTTGGTCAGCCGGGCCGCCGCGCGGCAGAACGAACTGAAGGCCAGGCTGAAGGAGCTGGAGCTTACGCCCGAGGAACGGCAGCGGATGACCGGCATGGCCCGGCAGGCCGAGCTGCTTGCCCAGGGCAGGCTTCGTCTGAGCGAAGCCGAACGCGAGCTTTCCCAATCGGGCGAGACGGCTTCCGCCGTCGAAGCGGCCGTGAACAAGGCGGCTGCTTCCAAGGAAGAAGCGGCCGAAGCGCTTCGCGCGCTGCAGCGGCTGCTCGTTCCCGCGCTGGAGGAGTTGCGCGGCCTCCAAGCCGGCTGGCGGGCGGAAGCCCTACAGCTGCCGGTGTGGATTGAACAGGAGCGGGAACGGGAAAAAACGTTGTCGAGGCTGAAGCTCGCCGCGCAATTGGCGGCCGATCTGGAATCGGGGGCGGCTTGTCCGGTATGCGGCTCGCTCGAGCATCCTGGCGCCCCGCATGCGCAAGGTTCAGCCGGCGATGACGGTGCGTTGGCGGCAGCGGCTGAATCCATCCGCGAGGGAGAGCGGATTCGCTCAGACCTGAACGGTTATTTGGTTCGCCTGTCTACCCTTCTGTTGAACGGGGAACGCACGGTGGACCAGATTCTCCGCACCCTTGGCGAGCAAATGGCGAAGCCGGCCGGTCAGCCGGCGCCTGTGGCCGGTTCGCTCGGCTTATCCGAGACGGCCGCCGCCGGGGATAGCGCAGCCGCCTCCTTAGGACGTCTTCGGAAGCGTCTTGAGGAGGCGCTGGCTCTGGCGGCCGTGCTTGAGGGACAATGGCGCGAAAGCGGCGGACATGCCGAGGCGCTTGTCGGAGCGTGGTTGGAGAGCGACCGTCGTTTGGCGCAAGCCACGGCCGAGCTCGGCGCGCAGCAGGCGGCGCTTCAAAAAGCGAAGGCAAGAATGGATGAGGCGGCAACTGCGGCTGAGCAGCAGCTGGAGGCGTGGCAAGCCTCGTTCGGCGATGTCGATCCAGTTAAAGCGGAAGAGACAATCGCCGGATGGGAGCGCCGCGACGGCGAGGCCCATGCGGCTAGGGAAGGATTGGATAAAAGCGTCGCGTTTATCGAGGAGAAAACCGCGTTGCTGCAGGAAGTCCATCGTCTCCACCAGGAGGCGATGCTCGGGGCGGTCGAAGCGGCGACACGGCTTGAAGGCCAGCGGAGATTGCTTGAGGAGCGTGCGCTGCGCCTTCAGGAAGCGACCGGAGGACGTGCCGCAGCCGAGCTGATCCGGGAAACCGAGACGGCGCTCAGGGCGCTGCGTATGCGGGTTCAGCAATGCCGGGAAACGCATGAAACGTCCTCCGCCGCGCTGGGAGAGGCCGCAGAACGAAGAAGCTCGGCGGGAGAGGCGGCGCAATCCGCGGCTTACCGCCATCGGGAAGCGGGCCGCAAGCTGTACGAGCAGCTCGCTTCATCCGGCTTTGAGTCTGCCGGGGGCGTGCGCAGCCTGCTGCCTCTGCTAGCCGAACGGGCAAAGCTGGCGGAAGATATTGAGCGTCACCGCGAAGCGTGCAAGCAGCTTAAAGCGCAAATCGAGCTGCTTCAGGAGCGCCTTGCAGGCCGTTTCGTCGATGAAGAGCGATGGAACGTATGCGTTGCGCGGCTGTCCGCAGCGAAGGCGGACAGCGAATCGACGCTGCAGGCGGCTGCCAAGGCGGAACGCGCAGTTGAGGAGTTGAAGCTTAAGCATGAGCGGTGGAACGCGCTGGAGCGGCGTCGAATGGAGCTGCAGGCGCAGTGCTCGCGCCTCGGCAAGCTGCAAACGGTGTTCCGCGGCAATGCTTTCGTCGAATATGTGGCGGAGGAGCAGCTCGTTCAGGTGTGCCGGGCCGCTTCGGAACGGCTCGGTTTTCTGACGAAACGCCGCTATGCGCTGGAGGTCGATTCCGGCGGCGGCTTTGTCATCCGCGACGACGCCAACGGCGGCATTCGC
>NZ_KK082149.1:2250-8834 GCF_000598065.1 Paenibacillus darwinianus
GCCAACGGCGGCATTCGCCGGCCGGTCGGCACGCTGTCGGGAGGCGAGACGTTTCTGGCCTCGCTGGCACTGGCGTTGGCGCTTTCCTCGCAAATTCAGCTGCGCGGCCGGTACCCGCTGCAATTTTTCTTTCTGGACGAAGGGTTCGGCACGCTCGATCCCGACCTTCTGGAAACGGTGATCACCGCGCTCGAAAAGCTGCATACGGACAAGCTCTCCGTCGGCGTTATCAGCCATGTACCGGAGCTACGCGCCAGGCTGCCTCGCCGGCTGATCGTCGCTCCTGCAGAGCCTTCCGGAGCGGGAAGCCGCATACGGCTGGAAACGATGTAGCCGGCGTGATACACTGCTGGAGGGGAAGGAGAGACTTCAATGGATGCAAACGAGACGAAGCGGGTGGGCCATCAGACAGCGGATGAATCCGGTGCGGTTAACGGAGACCGCCTAAGCAAGCCGGTCCGGCCATTCGCCGACGCGGACAACAAACGGTCGCTTTTTACGCCGGTCATCCTTGTTCTGCTCGTCATGAGTCTGATCGGCAATGTATTGCTGTATGCGCAATATTTGCAGAACGGAACCCGGCAGCAGGTCGTAGAGGGGTGGCGGATTATAGAATCCGGCTTGGCTGCGCGGAATGATTTGGCTGCCGTTCAAGCCGGGCTGGACGATTTGGCCCAGGCCTCATCCATCAAGGATCGGATGTTCGCCAAACAGAATCTCGCACGCCTTACGGCGAACGTGACCGCACAGTTGACCGGGTTGCTTTCGCTCGCCGATGGCAGGGACGGACGCGACCCGCTCGGCCAACGCAAAGACAAAGCGACAGCTTTCATAATCGGCGCCGGTGAAGCGCTTATGACGATCGGCAGCCATGCGGGACCGTTAACCGAAGAGGAGCGCGCAAGCATCGCGATGCTCCGGCAATCCTATGCCGCTCTTGCCGAGCTCGCGGAATCGCTGAACTTCGAGGCGAACCCGAACGATAGCGTGGCCAGGTACACTGCGGCAAGCGGCAAATGGGTGGACGTCGCCTATAAGCTTGCCGATACGATGATCGCCGGCCAATTGCCGACCTATTAAACCATCCAATAATGGGCTGCCGCAAAAAGCGGAAACGGGACCTCTCATCGGAGAAGTCCCGTTTTTCATTGCCGTAAGCTTATCGCATGCCTACTGCATATTTGTTCAGCTCCGCCACAAGCAGCTCCGCCGCCCGGCGGGCGCTGGAAAATGCGCGCTCCGCAAGCTCGCCCTTGCCTTCGCAGCCGTCGCCGCAGAAATAGAACGGCGCGCTTTCCACGCGGATCGGGAGCAGCCGGTTGCCGGCCACGTTTTTCACGCTCTGAACCATCGCCTTCTTCGAAACCCGTTTGACGGCAATCGCTTCCCGCCAGCCGGGATAATGCTTGTCAAACAGGGCCTCCATTTGTGCCGTTCGTGCCTCCAGATAGGCTTTGCGGTCGGCTTCCTCCGGAAACGAATCGTCTGACAAATAGGCGATGCCCTGCAGCAATTGCCCTTCTTCCGGAACGAGCGTGTGGTCGGTTGCCGAGACGTCGGTAATGAACATCTTATGGTTCATGTCGCTGATGTAGCTGAACGGGCGTCCGACGACCCGGCTCAAGCCGATATCGTACACCATAACCTCGGTAGCCCGATTGTTCTCGTACGGCGCCATGAACGGTTCCCACGGGGTGCCCTTGAGCAATTTGACGACCTGCTGCACTGGCATGGCGAACATGATCTTGTCGAACGCTTCCTCGCGAGTTTTCGTCTTCAGCACGTACCGGCCGTCTTCGTAACGGAGGCCGTCAACGCCTTCCTGGAGCGCGAGCTGCCAACGTCCGGAAGCCTCCATTTTCAGCTTCAACTGGTTCGTAATAACCGCCCAACTGCCGAGAATGTAATTCACCGGACGCTGGGACAGAAACAGATTGTGATAGTAGGCGCTGATGACATGGCCGGGCACCTGCCGCGCGTCCTCGGGCGTAATGAAGAAGTTCGAGCATACGAGATGCTCCCATAACTCCTTCACATGCTCGTCGGCTCCGGAATCGGCCAGGTAATCGCCAAGCGTGGCATAATTTTTGATTTGATGGATGTTGGCGATGATCGCCGCGATTTCGGCTGCGAACCGAACCTTTTCCTTGGCGTTCAGGATGTCGGTCTTCACGAGGTTGACGAAATCGAGCGGCGCCGGCGTCAGGCGGTTGGCTTTCTCGTACATCACCTTGCGCTTGTCTACCTGACGGCTGGCGAACGATAAACCGAGCTCCTTCTCCATGTTGGAGATGGTGTGGCGGTCCAGGCCGTAGATGGCATGGGCGCCGTAATTGAGCGTGAAGCCCGCTTTCTCATATGTAAACGCGCGGCCTCCGAGCTGCGGGCTGCGTTCGAACAAAATCCCTTCGATTCCGGTTTGCTCCGACAAATAAGCTGCTGCGGTCAGGCCGGCAAGGCCTCCGCCGATGATTGCCACTCTCATCTGATTTCCCCCAGGTTATCAATTGTGCTTATATCCTCGATTACTTTCAATTATAAACGGGTTTGGTTCGGCAATCCATGCCGATTTCGACTGATAGTCCAATCAAAATGAGAACGATTGCGCCGCTCCCCATGCTGCGGGGAGAACAAAATTGGACGCGTATCCTCTTTTTCGCTACAATGAGAAGAAACCGCTCAAGGAACAAATGACCGTCATTCGCACGAGGAGGCCAGTTATGTCGGAATGTATTTTTTGTAAAATCGTTGAGGGGACCATCCCTTCGAAAAAGGTGTACGAGAACGATTCGGTGCTCGCGTTCCACGACATCCAGCCGGCAGCTCCGGTCCATGTGCTGATCATACCGAAAAAGCATATTCCCACGATGAACGACGTCCAGGAGACCGATGCGGCGCTGATTGCCGAGCTTTTTGCGACCGCGCGCCAGATCGCCGCAGAACTGGGAATTGCCGAGGCGGGGTACCGTCTTGTGAACAACGTCAACGCGGACGGGGGCCAGGTTGTCTATCATCTGCACGTCCATTTGCTCGGAGGACGCAAGCTGGGGGCGCTATTGTCCGATAACGCGAGTTGACACTGGCTTTCGCTATACCATATAATGAAATTTGATAACCGTGTTTATTGTTCTGGAACGGTCTGTTTCGGAGGGAGGGAAAACTGGTGTCTGAAACAAAAGTTCGCAAAAACGAGACAATTGATGCTGCACTTCGTCGCTTCAAGCGTTCTATCGCGAAGGACGGCGTTTTGGCCGAGGTCAAAAAACGCAAGCATTATGAAAAGCCTAGCGTCAAGCGCAAGAAGAAGTCCGAGGCTGCGCGCAAGAGAAAGTTTTAGGAGGATCCTCTCACGATGAACCTTACCGAACGATTAAGCGATGATATGAAGCAGGCGATGAAGGGTCAGGAGAAGTTCAGGCTCTCCACGATTCGGATGGTTCGGGCGACGATTAAAAACCAAGAAATTGATTTGAAGCGGCCGCTCGACGACAACGAGGTGCTTGATATCTTAAGTCGCGAGATCAAACAACGTAAAGATTCCCTCCAAGAATTCCAGAAAGCGGGCCGCGAAGATTTAGCGGAGAATGTCGCCGCCGAAATAGATATTATTAGTGTATACCTTCCTGAACAATTGACGGAAGAAGAAGTGAAAGAGATCGTAAAGCAGACCATCCAGCGAACCGGTGCTTCTTCGAAAGCCGATATGGGAAAAGTCATGGCAGCCCTGATGCCTCAGGTAAAGGGCCGCGCTGACGGTAAACTAGTAAATCAACTCGTGCAGCAGTTTCTTCCATAAATATCGCACGCTAAGCACTCCCGTGAGGGGGTGCTTTTCTGCGTCTTTCGACGGCATTCGGGTATTTTCGGTGCAGCCGTCAATGGAATGTTGGAACGATGGAAAGCATAGGACGTATAAGGGAGTAGCAAAAAAGTCACGTCTTGAGGGGAGGTCAACACGTGCGGAGATTGCGGGCGCTAAAACTCGGGCTGCTCGTTACGGCATTAGGGATGCTCATCATGGCGACAGGCGCGCTTGCATCGGCAGCGGGGGCAGCCGAGGGAGCTACGACCGATGCGGATAAAGGTTCGGATGCGGCGGGTTCCTCGGGAACGGCCGTCTATGTGGTCCCGATCAGGCAGACGGTGGAATCCGGACTTCAATCGTTTCTGGAAAGGGCCTACCGCGAAGCGGAGGAGGCTGATGCCGAACGGATCGTGCTGGTCATCAACACGCTCGGCGGACGGGTCGATACGGCGGGCGACATCGGCGATTTGATCCGCAACAGCAAGGTGCCGACGGTCGCCTTCGTCGAGGGTAAGGCGATATCGGCGGGAACCTTCATTGCGCTGAATGCGGAGAAGATCGTCATGCAGCCGGGCAGCACGATCGGCGCGGCCGCCGTCGTTGATGGGAACGGCGAGTTGATCGACAATCCGAAAACCGTTTCATACTGGGCTGGGGAAATGCGCAAGGCGGCCCAATTCCACGGCAGGGACCCGGACGTCGCGGTGGCGATGGCGGATCCCGGTCAGCGGATTGAGCTGAAACAGCTCGGCAAGACGAAGGAACGGGGAGAAATTCTGACGTTGACCGCTTCCGAAGCGCAGAAGGTCGGATACGCCGATTATGTGACTGGCACCGTAGAGGAGACGATTGCCTGGATGGGCCTGGAGAATCGGACGACGGTCGAGATCGGTCCGACCGCATCCGAGAGGATCGCGGGCTGGCTGACGAAGCCGGAAATCATGTTCGTTCTTTTTATACTCGGCATTGCCGGGATCGCCATCGAATTGCTGGTGCCGGGCTTCGGCGTTCCGGGAATCGTCGGGCTGATCGCATTCGCGCTCTACTTTTTCGGGCAATTTGTCGCGGGGTTTGCAGGATTGGAGTCGATCGTGCTGTTCGTGGTCGGGGTGGCGCTTTTCATTCTCGAGCTGTTTGTGCCGAGCTTCGGAATCCTCGGCATATTGGGAGTCGTTTCGCTTGTAGGCGGGGTGGCGACGGCCGCCTACGACACCGGAAGCGCGGTGCTGTCATTGACGTACGCGTTCGTGCTGGCTGCGATCCTTGCCGCGGTTGTCGCCTATGTGTTCCGGCGGCAGGGAATATGGAACAAATTTATTTTGCGGGATCGGTTGACGACGGAAGACGGTTATGTGTCCGCCGATTCCCGTCCGACGCTGGCCGGCCGTCAAGGCGTGGCGTTGACCACGCTCCGTCCGTCCGGAACGATCGAGATCGGCGGGGAACGGATCGATGCCGTGACCGAAGGAACGTTCATTATGAGCGGCCGGGCGGTCATCGTATCCAAGGTAGAAGGAACACGCGTGGTCGTTAGAGAAATGGTAGAGTGACGCTTTCGGACGCGTCGGATGCAGCAAGCACTATAACACGAAATATTTAGAGGAGGTTTTCTCTGCATGGCAGGTTTGGATCCGACAATCGCTTACTTACTGATCGGGGTCGTCGTTTTTATCGTTTTAATCGTGTTTCTCAGCTTTTTCCCGGTGATGTTGTGGATTTCCGCGCTCGCCTCGGGTGTCCGGATCAGTATTATTACACTGGTCGCCATGAGGCTCCGCCGCGTTGTGCCGAGCCGGATCGTCAACCCGATGATTAAGGCAACCAAAGCAGGCTTGGGCCTTACGATTAATCAGCTGGAAAGCCATTTTCTGGCGGGCGGCAATGTCGACCGCGTCGTCAACGCCCTGATCGCCGCGCAGCGGGCGAACATTCCGCTCGAATTCTCGCGCGCGGCTGCGATCGACCTGGCGGGACGCGACGTGCTGCTAGCGGTGCAGATGAGCGTCAACCCGCGTGTCATTGAGACGCCGGTCGTTTCCGCTGTGGCGAAGGACGGCATTGAAGTTAAAGTGCGCGCGCGTGTAACCGTGCGAGCCAACATCGACCGGCTTGTCGGCGGTGCCGGCGAGGAGACGATTATCGCCCGTGTCGGTGAAGGCATCGTCAGCACGAACGGTGCGGCAAGCTCGCACAAGGACGTACTGGAGAATCCGGATCTTATCTCCCGCACCGTACTCGGCAAAGGGCTGGATGCCGGTACGGCATTCGAGATTCTCTCGATCGATATTTCGGACGTGGATGTAGGTAAAAATATCGGCGCTCATCTGCAGACCGAGCAAGCGGAGGCGGACAAACAAATCGCACAGGCAAAAGCCGAGGAACGCCGGGCGATGGCCGTGGCGCTCGAGCAGGAGATGAATGCGCGGGTCGTCGAGATGCGGGCGCGGGTCGTCGAATCCGAGTCGCAGGTTCCGCTTGCGATGGCCGATGCGCTGAAGAGCGGGAAGCTGGGCGTCATGGATTATTTGAACATGAAAAATATAGAGGCGGATACGCAAATGCGCGGCTCGATTGGCAAGCCGTCGGATTCCGGCCGCAGCGACAAGCAGTAAGGATGGAAGCTTCCTTACTTCGGCTTCGGAGGTGAGACCATGGAACGGCTGATCGCATTTTTGCTCGATAATTTTTTTATCATTGTTGTCATAGCAGGCTTCCTGCTGTCCTTGCTGGGGAAGATGGGCAAGCACGGCCCGGGCCGCATGCCGGACTTTGGCGGAGG
>NZ_KK082149.1:8934-18242 GCF_000598065.1 Paenibacillus darwinianus
GGAGACATGGCCGGTAAACCCGACGCCGCGGGCAGGGCCGTTATCCGCGCCGCCGCAGCCGCAAGCATGGGAGACGCGTCGTCCTTCGGCGGAGCTGCCGGAGGATGTGCGGCCGTCTTCGCATGAGGCGCCGCCGATGCGGCCGGTAGGGCCGGTGCGGACCGCCGAAGGCGGTGACGCGGTCCGGTCATTCAAGCTGTCAAGCAAGCCGGCGGTGACATCGGCCGAGGCTCTGGGCTCGCCCGCCTCTCAGGCACTGACCTCGATTCACGGTTTTTCGGAGAACGCGGATGCGAACGAGCTGCGCCAAGGGCTCATCTGGGCCGAGGTGCTCGGTCCGCCCCGCGCCAAGCGCCCGTTCGTGCGCGGAAGAAACGGATAGCAATAATTATGCAGAATAGAGAGCCGTACGGGCAGCGCCCGTACGGCTGTTTTCTCATTTCTGTTCATCACCCAGCCGGTACACGCGCTTTCAGCTATTGTTTGCCGGCCGGCATGCAAGTAGTTCGCTCGCGATTCTCATAAAACCGCATGGCCGCGCATATTTTGGTAAGGTACGGGAGGAGGGGTCGCATTCGTCATGCGCCGACTGAGCTCACGGATACGTAAATGGACTGCGGATATACTCGATCTTCCCCAGGATGTTGTGTTCGACCTGCCCCGTCTGACAATGATCGGCGACCGGCAGTTGTATATCGAAAACCACCGCGGTGTTATCCACTTCTCACCGGATAAGCTGCGGCTCGCGCTGCCCAAAGGCGAGCTCGAGGTATCCGGCTCCGGTTTGGTGATCCGGGGTATTTGGACCGAGGAAGTGTTCGTGGAAGGCGTTATTACGGATGTTCATATAAACGGGTAGGAGGCGTGGAACGGATGAAGGTAACGTGGCTCGATTCGATGCGCGGAGCGGTGACGGTACGAATCCGGGGAGGCGAGGTTGAGCGCTTCGTTAACCTTGCGGCTGCCGAAGGCGTACGGCTGCTTTCGCTGCGCAGGACAAGCCGGGGCGAGGCGGAGTGCGAGGTAACGCTGCGCGATTTTTTCCGTCTGCGGCCGCTGCTCAGGCAGACCGGCTGCCGTGTGCGCGTGCTCCGGCGCCATGGGCTGCCTTTTGTGCTGGTCAAGCTGAATCGGAGAAAGTTTTTCGCGCTGGGAATGGCTTTTTTTATCGTCGGCATGTACATGCTCTCCTCGCTCGTCTGGTCGGTCGAGGTGAGGGGGAATGCCGTCATCCCGTCCGAGCGCGTACTGGAAGCGGCCAGGCGCGAAGGGATATACCCGTTTCAATGGTCGTTCCGGCTGAAGGACGCGGATGTCCTCTCCAAGCAACTGATGGCCGGCCTGCCCGGTACCGCTTGGATCGGCGTCGAGAAGCGCGGCACGAAAATCACGATCCAAATTGCCGAATCGACCGTGCCCGAGCAGCGGCCGCTCATGAACCCCCGCCATCTCGTCGCGACGAATGACGCCGTCGTCACACGCATTATGGCGGATCGGGGGCGCCCGGTCGTTAAGGAGAATACCCGTGTCAAAAAAGGGGATGTGCTCATTTCAGGCATTCTTGGGGACGAGCGGAATACCGAAACGGTCGTCGCGGAGGGCGTCGTCAGAGGGCTCGTCTGGCACGAGTACGATATCGTATCGCCGCTGATCCGCAAGGTGAAGACCTACACGGGTGAACGCAGGGTGCAATGGTACGCCGTCGCGTTCGGGCGGGCGCTGCAGATAAGCGGCTACGGCAAGGCGCCGTTCGCAAAATATGAGACGGTACGGAGAGAGGAGCGGACGATCTGGCGGGGCATCCAGCTGCCGTTCGGCAGGATGAAACAATCTCGGCTCGAAATCCGTTATGAAGAGAGAACGGTGACGGAAGCGGAAGCGAAGGCCGAGGGACTGCTGCAGGCCAGGGCCGATATTTTGGCAAAAGCCGGACCGGATGCGGTCATTGTAGGTCAAAACCTTTTGCATGAAAAGGCCGACAATGGTAAAGTTTATATGAAAGTGCTTTTCGAAGTGGAGCAGTCCATAGTCGAAGAATGGCCTTTAGTCCATATACAAGGGGAATGAGGATTTGCAGGAAAAGACGGGAATCGTCAAAATTCCGCTGGGGAGCGCTGCGGAAGGGCTCGCGGTGTTCGGCCCGCAGGACAAATATTTGCGTCTTGTGGAGAGCCGGACCGAAGCGGAGATCCGCTCGCGCGAAGCGGAAATCGTGATAACCGGCAGTGAAAACGAGCTTGCCGTACTGGAACAGCTGTACAACGTTCTGCTTAAGCTTGCAAGAGGCGGCTACAATCTGTCGGAACGGGACATCGTGTATGCGCTTGAGCTTGCACGCGAGCTGCAGGCAGAGCAACTGCTGGATTTGTTCACATCCGTCATTGCGACGACGAGCAAAGGGAAGCCGATTCAGGTCAAAACGCTCGGCCAACGTCATTATGTATCCGAAATCCGCAAGAAAGACATCGTGTTCGGCATCGGTCCGGCAGGCACCGGCAAAACTTATCTTGCCGTCGTACTGGCGGTCGTGGCCCTTAAGGAAAGCAAAGTGAAACGGATCATTCTGACGCGGCCTGCGGTAGAAGCGGGGGAAAGCCTGGGGTTTCTGCCGGGCGATCTGCAGGAGAAGGTCGACCCGTATTTGCGCCCGCTATACGACGCGTTGCACGACGTGCTCGGGCCGGAGCAATCGGCCAAGGCGTTCGAGCGGGGCATTATCGAGGTCGCGCCGCTTGCTTACATGCGCGGACGGACGCTTGACGATTCGTTCATCATTTTGGACGAAGCGCAGAACACAACCCCTGAGCAGATGAAAATGTTTTTAACGCGGCTCGGCTTCGGCTCCAAAATGGTCATTACCGGGGACGTGACCCAAATCGACCTGCCGCGCGGCAAAAATTCGGGTTTGATCGAGGCTAAGCGCATCTTGCAGAACATCCAGGAAATCGGATTTATCGCCTTCACGGAATCGGACGTCGTCCGCCATTCCCTGGTCCAGAAAATCATTACGGCCTACGAGCGGGAATCGGAGCCTCGACCGTAATCGGCCGATTCCGCCCGCCGGCTGTCGGTTGCGTCCGGAGGAACCGGTTCCGGCTGTCGGCGGGCGGGCTAAAG
The DNA here is from genome assembly GCF_000598065.1 of Paenibacillus darwinianus. Taxonomy (GTDB): domain Bacteria; phylum Bacillota; class Bacilli; order Paenibacillales; family Paenibacillaceae; genus Paenibacillus_I; species Paenibacillus_I darwinianus. The sequence goes on from NZ_KK082149.1 coordinate 12,052, forward strand.
GGCGTGTGGGGCGTGTCGTTGGGAGAGGGAGGGAAGCCTTATGAACCGCAATGGGATCTCCAACCGGGCGGCGGCGCTGTCGTCCAGAGCGGCGGGATGGAAGCACGGCCCCGGCATTCGCGGGGCGCTGCTGTTTCTGTTCGTGCTGCTCTTTTATTTCATCCTTGAGCAGCATCTGATTCCGAGAACCTACGATATTCAACTGAATACCGTAACGGCCCGCGACATCGTCGCGCCCAAGCAATGGGAGGACACGTCCGCGACACTCAAGGCTCAGGAGCAGGCGGCAGAGAACGTCGAGTCTAAATATTCGATCGTCGCGTTGCGCAACGAAGGGCTGATTGACCAGATTTTTGCGAGGATGGAGCGGCTCAACGCGGAGGACCAGGTGACGTTCCAGAACAAGGTCGATATTTACCGGAGGGAAATACCGGACCGGTACGATGCGTTCGTCGACAACTTTATCCGGAACAACGCGGGCGCGGATACGTATAATCCGACGCTGCTGCAGGAGATGGCGGTTCGCGTCAAGGAGCAGGCCTATCAGATTACAGAGGAAACCTACTATAAGCTGCCATTATTGAACGCGAATCAAATAGCCGAAATGCGCGCCGTAGCCTACGAGGTGGTCCGCAAGCTGATGGCCGAGCAGTTGCCGGATGCGGAGACGGCCAGGACGAAGGTGGCGGAGCTCGTCAATACAAGCGCTTTGTCCGAGCGGACAACCCGCGAGATCGTGGCGGAGCTTGCCCGCTATGCGATTATGCCGAACCGGTTCTACGACAAGGTGGCGACGGAGGAGGCGAAAGTGAAGGCCAAGGCGGATACGCCGCCGGTCGTGATCAAGGAAGGCGACGTCGTCGCGCGAAGCGGCCAGCTTATTACGCCTGAGTTATACGAGCGGCTGGACGGGCTGGGCCTCTTGCAGGATAAAAAAAATTATTGGCCTAACCTGGGGCTGCTGACGATCTCGCTGCTGGCCGCACTGGCCTTATATGGCTATCTCGCCCAGTGGGGCATCATGAACGGCGGACCGAACCGATCCTACCATAATGCCCAGCTGCTGATGCTGTGGCTCATTTTCGCCGTGAACCTGCTGACGATGACCGTCATCGCGATGATTCAGACGGATGACATCTTTTACATCGGGTTTCTCGCGCCGGCAGCAATGGGTACGATCCTGATTGCGCTGCTGCTGGACACGCACCTTGCCATGGTCAGCTCGTTCCTGTTCGCGGTGTTCGGCAGCGTCATGTTCAATCAGGACAATGATCGGATTTTCGATTTCAACTACGGGTTCGTTATCGCCGTCGTCTCCTTCACCGCGATATTCGCGGTTCACCGGGCGAGCCAGCGGTCCACGCTGCTAAAGGCCGGAATTATGGTCAGCCTGTTCGGGACCGTCGCCGTACTGGCGCTGCTCACCTTTGGCGAGCCGTCGGCGCGTACCGAAATTTTGCTGGCGGCCGGGTTCGCTTTTGCCAGCGGACTGCTGACGGCCATATTGGTAATCGGCTTGATGCCGTTCTTCGAAATCACGTTCGGCATTCTGTCGGCGCTCAAGCTGGTCGAACTGTCCAATCCGAATCATCCGCTGCTGCGCAAGCTGCTGACCGAGACGCCGGGCACGTATCATCACAGCGTCATGGTGGGCAACCTGTCGGAAGCGGCCGCCGAGGCGATCGGAGCGAATGGTCTGTTATGCCGGGTCGGCTCGTTCTACCACGATATCGGAAAAACGAAGCGGCCGAGCTATTTTATCGAAAATCAGACGGCCATCGAGAACCCGCATGACTCGATTGACCCGAAGCTGAGCAAATCGATCATTATCGCCCACGCCCGCGACGGGGTGGACATGCTGAAGGCGCACAACATACCGAAGCCGCTGCGGGATATTGCCGAACAGCATCACGGGACAACCTCCTTGAAATATTTTTATCACAAGGCGCTGAAGGAAGCGGAGGCCGAGGGCGCGGAGCCGGATTTCACGGAGGACGATTTTCGCTATCCCGGCCCGAAAGCACAATCCAAGGAGGCCGCGATCGTCGGTATTGCCGACTGCGTCGAAGCGGCGGTGCGCAGCCTGCGCAACCCGACGATGGAGCAGATCGAGAACATGATCCATAAAATTATCAAAAACCGGTTGGACGACAACCAGTTCAACGAATGCGACTTGACGATGAAGGAGCTTGACCGCGTCGCCCAAACGTTGAAAGAAACGGTGGCCGGCATTTTTCACTCGCGCATCGAATATCCGGAAGATGTTAAACCGAAGGAGCGGTTGGGATGAGCTTACGTTTGGAATGGAGCAACGAGCAGGAAGGGATCGAGATACCGGATGGCTGGATCGCGCGGTTGGAGCAGCTGCTTCAATTGGCCGGCGAAGCCGAGAATGTGACGGAAGGAGAGGTTGCCCTCACCTTCACGAATGACAAGGAAATTCATCGCCTGAACCGTGATTACCGGGGGATCGACCGGCCCACGGACGTCCTGTCCTTCGCGATGCAGGAAGAGACGGAGGACGAGCCGGAAATTACGTTCGAGGTGGACGATGAGTCGGAAGAGGACCCGCTCTCCGGCCTGCTCGGCGATATCGTGATCTCAATGGAGCGGGCGAAAGCGCAGAGCGAGGATTACGGGCATTCGCTGGAACGGGAGGTCGGCTTCCTGTTTGTGCATGGTTTTCTGCACCTGCTGGGCTATGACCATGAGAGCGAAGCGGAGGAAGCCGACATGACGGCGAAGCAGGAAGCGATTCTGCAGAAAGCCGGGCTGACACGCTGATGCGCCGATTTTTCGCCAGCTTTCGTTATGCGGGGCGGGGGATTGCGCATGCGCTGCGGACGGAATGCAATCTGCGTGTGCACGTCTGTGCAACGGCGGCCGTCTGCCTGGCGGCGGCTTTGCTCGGCTTGTCGCGGATCGAGTGGGCGGCGGTGCTCGGCGCGTGCGCGCTGGTCATCACCGCTGAGCTGGTGAACACGGCGGTGGAGCGGCTGGTCGATTTGGCGACGCAAGAGAGTCATCCGCTGGCCGAGTCGGCGAAGGATACGGCGGCCGGCGCGGTGCTGGCCGCCGCCTTCTTTGCGGTCGTCATCGGGCTGCTGATCTTTGGTCCGCATGTGTGGCGGCTGCTGACGGATTCATAGACATTAAGACTATACAAACTAATATACATAAGGGAGGTCGCGAGTCGTGACGAATCGTTTATCGTCGGAGGAGCTCCGGCAGTTGATTGAAGCGGCGAAGGAAGCGCGCAGCCGCGCCTATATCCCCTACTCGGGCTTTGGCGTCGGCGCCGCGCTGCTCGATGGGAATGGGCATATTCATTACGGCTGCAACGTCGAGAACGCAGCTTACGGGCCGACGAACTGCGCCGAGCGGACCGCGATGTTCCGCGCCGTTGCGGACGGGCATGCGCCGCGCTCGTTCCGGGGAATGGCTGTCGTAGCGGACACGCCGGGTCCGGTGTCGCCGTGCGGTACCTGTCGCCAGGTCATGGCGGAGCTGTGCGGACCGGATATGCCGGTCTGGCTGACCAGTATGAAGGGCGACGTGACGGAAACGACCGTCTCGGCGCTGTTGCCGGGCGCGTTCCTGCTGAATGCGGACGAGGCGGCAGGCGCTTTTTCGAAAGGGGAGCCGACAGCATGACGAAGCGCAATCAGGGATCGGGCGGGGAAAAGAAGGTGTTCCGCTCAGGCTTTGTGGCGATCGTGGGGCGTCCCAATGTCGGTAAGTCGACGCTGATGAACGGCCTGATCGGCCAGAAAATCGCTATTATGTCGGACAAGCCCCAAACGACACGCAACAAAATTCACGGCGTGTATACGACGGACAATATGCAAATCGTCTTTCTCGATACGCCGGGCATCCATAAACCGAATTCCAAGCTGGGCGATTTCATGAACAAGTCGGCCGAAAGCGCGCTCTCCGAGGTCGAGGTTATTTTGTTTCTCACCGATGTATCGGAGGAACTGGGCGGCGGCGATCGCTTTATAATCGAGCGTCTCAAAAAATCGGGCACGCCGGTCATTCTTGTCCTGAACAAAATTGATAAGGTGCATCCCGAGGCGCTGCTGCCGATTATTGCGAAGTACCGGGAGCTGCATGATTTTGCCGAAATCGTTCCGATCTCCGCCTTGCAGGGCAACAATATCAACACGCTGGTCGAGCAGATCGCCAAATATTTGCCGGAGGGTCCGCAATATTATCCGGCCGATCAGGTAACGGATCACCCCGAGCAGTTCGTCGTAGCCGAGATGATACGCGAGAAAATATTGCATCTGACGCGCGAGGAGGTGCCACATTCCATTGCCGTTATGATCGAGGATATGCGCGTTCAGGATAACGGCGTCGTATATATCGGTGCGGTTATTTTTGTGGAGCGGGATTCGCAGAAGGGCATCGTCATCGGCAAGCAGGGTGCGGTTCTGAAGGAAGTCGGCAAGCTGGCCCGTCACGACATCGAGACGCTGCTTGGCTCGCGAACGTTTCTTGAGCTGTGGGTTAAAGTCAAGAAGGACTGGCGCAATCAGGACCGCGTGCTGAAGGATCTGGGCTTCCGGAACGACTAATGATCCCGGTTTGTGAAGGACTGGTGGGAATATCCTCGGATACTCTCTGTGCGGAAGTCGTATGCTAACTGCAGCACCGGAGAGAGGATGATCCCGCATGCGCGATTTTTCTTGGACGTACTTTACGTTGACCGGAGACTTGGACGCGTTTTTGCTGTATAAACAAATGGATGATATGAAGGCGTCCGAAGGGGCGGACGGTCCCGGCGACGCCTTCGATGCGCTTGATGAATGGGAGGATGCGGACGGTTGACGCCGTCCTCCCGCCAAGGCGAGGGGAGACGCTGTGCTGTACCGTGTGGAAGGACTTATCATACGCTCGATGGATTACGGGGAAGGCAACAAAATCGTGACGCTGCTCACCAATACAAACGGCAAGGTCGGTGTGCTGATCCGCGGCGCGAAAAAGCCGAAAAGCCGGCATGGGTCGCTGGCGCAGCCTTTTACGCACGGCGAGTTCGCGTTTTTCCGGACCGGCGGCCTCGGGACGCTGAACAGCGGCGAAATTATCGCCTCGCACCATAAGCTGCGCGAGGAGCTGGAATTGGCCGCCTACGCTTCGTATGCGGCGGAGCTGACCGACCGCTCGCTGCAGGACGAGGATGCGGGGACCTTTCTGTTCGAGCAACTGAATGCGCTGTTCGCCGGGTTGGAGGAGGGCAAAGACCCGTCGGTTCTGATCCATCTCTACGAGATGAAAATTGTCCAAGCGGCCGGTTATTCGCCCGTCCTGAACGCCTGCGCTTCATGCGGCGGCCAGGAGGGGCCTTTTGCACTGAGCGCCCGGCTCGGCGGTTTGCTGTGCCTACGGTGCCGGCACACCGATCCGCAAGCGATGAAGCCCGGCGACGGCGCTTTGAAGCTGATGCGCTTGTTCGCCCGCATGGACATGCGCCGCTTAGGCGCCGTTCAGGTGAAGCCGGAGACGAAGCGTGAACTGAAGACGTGCATGCGGGCCCTGCTGGATACGCACTTGGGCCTGCAGCTCAAAACGCGCTCTTTTCTCGATTCCCTGGACGTTCTGCGTCCGCCTGAAGTCTAGGCCGTTTGGAACATCGCTACACAAACAAACAAATTGGGTATATCCTGTTGACAGTGCGGCATAATTCATGTATACTGTTAAATTATCAATATCGGACGATGATGGAGAAAGTAGTCGGTGGCGGCGGCGCCAAGCGAGTCGGGGAAGGTGTGAGCCCGGCGGTCCCGCGCAGACGAAACGGCACTCCGGAGTGCGCGTGGCAATCAAGGGGGCTTTGCCGGTTGCGGCAGGGCAAGTAGGGTGGAACCGCGGGAATCGCTCCCGTCCCTACGTCTGGAAACAGGCGTAGGGACGGGGGTTTTTTGCGCATCCGCGCGGAATGCGGACCGACGTTCTGCTTCCGGCCGTTCGCCCCCGGCAACAGGGCAATACGATAAACGAGGGAGTGTGCAAGCCAATGAATTTTCAGGGCATGATCCTGACGCTGCAGCAATTTTGGGCGGAACAGAACTGCATTCTCGTGCAGCCGTACGATACGGAGAAAGGCGCCGGTACGATGAATCCGATGACGTTCCTCCGCTCGATTGGTCCGGAGCCGTGGAACGTCGCGTACGTAGAGCCCTCCCGCCGGC
>NZ_KK082149.1:18342-37205 GCF_000598065.1 Paenibacillus darwinianus
GGTCCCGCCGGCCGGCGGACGGCCGGTACGGCGAAAATCCGAACCGTCTGTATCAGCATCACCAGTTCCAGGTTATTCTAAAGCCTTCGCCGGACAACATTCAGGAGCTTTATCTCGAAAGCCTGAAGCGTCTCGGCATTGATCCCGCTCACCATGATATTCGATTCGTCGAGGACAACTGGGAGTCACCGACACTCGGCGCATGGGGCCTTGGCTGGGAAGTGTGGCTGGACGGCATGGAAATTACGCAGTTTACGTATTTCCAGCAGGTTGGCGGCATCGACGCCAACCCGGTTGCGGTCGAAATTACGTATGGCATGGAAAGGCTAGCGTCGTACATTCAGGACAAGGAGAACGTATTCGATCTTGAATGGGTGAACGGCGTTACTTACGGCGATGTGTTTCTGCAGCCGGAATACGAGCATTCGAAATACACGTTTGAAATTTCTGATACGGCGATGCTGTTCTCGCTGTTCAATCAGTATGAGGAAGAAGCGAAGCGGACGCTGGAGCACAAGTTGGTGTTCCCGGCTTACGATTATGTGCTGAAATGCTCGCACTCGTTCAACCTGCTTGACGCCCGCGGCGCAATCAGCGTGACGGAGCGGACGGGCTACATCATGCGCGTACGCAATCTGGCGCGTCAATGCGCAGCCGTATACCTGGAGGAGCGCGAGCGTCTTGGCTTCCCGCTGCTGAAGAAAGGGGTGGAACAGCGTGGCTAAGGATCTGCTGCTGGAAATCGGACTGGAAGAAGTGCCCGCCCGCTTCGTGCGGAACGCGATGAATCAGTTGAAGAATAAAACGGAGAAGTGGCTCGGTGAAGCGCGCATCTCGCACGGCGCCGTCGAAGCCTATGGCACGCCGCGGCGGATCGCGGTGCTCGTTCGCGAGCTGGCCGAGAAGCAGTCGGACGTCAGTGAGGAAGTGAAGGGACCTTCACGCAAGATCGCCCAGGACGAGTCGGGCGTCTGGAGCAAAGCGGCCCTCGGCTTTGCCAGAAGCCAGGGCGTCGAGCCTGAAGCGCTGTTTTTCAAAGAGTTGGCCGGTGTCGAATACGTGTATGCGAACAAGAGCAGCGTAGGCGTCGAGACGTTCGGTGTGCTGGCTCATGGTCTGAAGGAGCTCATTACGACGATGGTGTTCCCCAAGAACATGCGCTGGGGTGCGAACGAGCTTCGCTTTGTCCGTCCGATCCGCTGGCTGGTTTCGCTTTTTGGCGAGGAAGTCATTCCGCTTGATATTACGGGCGTCGGCAGCGGCCGTACGACCCGCGGCCATCGGTTTCTTGGTGCGGACGCGACAATTAACCAACCGTCCGAGTATCTGTCGAAGCTGCGGGAGCAGTATGTGATCGCAGATGTGAAGGAGCGCGAGCAGCTCATTCTGGATCAGATCCGCGGGCTGGCTGCCGATCGGGGCTGGAATATCGCGGTGAAGGAGGACTTGCTGGAGGAAGTGCTTTTCCTCGTCGAGTATCCGAACGTGCTGTTCGGCATCTTCGACCCGTCCTTCCTGCACATTCCGCAGGAGGTACTGATCACCTCGATGCGCGAGCATCAGCGTTATTTTCCGGTGCTGGACGCCGAAGGCACGCTGCAGCCGTATTTTGTCACCGTGCGCAACGGCGACCGGACGTCGATCGAGCAGGTGGCGAAGGGCAACGAAAAGGTGCTTCGCGCACGTCTGTCCGACGCGAAGTTTTTCTATCAGGAGGATCAGAAGCTGGCGATTGCGGATGCGAACGCCAAGCTGGAAACGATCATCTATCATGAGGAGCTCGGCACGACCGCCGATAAGGTGCGCCGCATCCGCGCGTTATCCGACCGGATTGCGCAGCGCGTCACTGAGAGCGCGGATACGCTGGGAGACATCAGCCGTGCGGCCGACATCTGCAAGTTCGATCTCGTCACGCAGATGGTGTACGAATTTCCCGAGCTGCAGGGCATTATGGGCGAGGATTACGCGCGTAAAGCGGGCGAGCGGGAGGCGGTCAGCAAGGCCGTGTTCGAGCATTACCAGCCGCGTTTTGCCGGCGACCGCGCGCCGGGAACGCTGGTCGGCGCCGTCGTCAGCCTGGCCGACAAAATGGACACGATCGCCGGCTGCTTCTCGATCGGCATCGTACCTACCGGCTCCCAGGACCCTTACGCGCTGCGCAGACAGGCGGCAGGTATCGTGCAAATCCTGCTGGCCCACAAGCTGCCGGTAACGCTTGGCGAGCTGTTCGATATGGCGCTTGCTACGCATGAAGCACGCGGACTGAAACGCGAGCGCGGTGAAATTCGTAATGATATGCACGATTTTTTTGCGCTGCGCGTCAAAAACGTATTGAACGAGCAGGGCATTCGCTATGATGTGGTCGACGCGGTGATGGCGAGCGGGTTCGATAACCTGACGCTCACGATCGACCGGGCTTCGGCGATTGTGGCCGCGGTTACCGGACACAGCCTCGACGATTTCAAGGCGACGGTTGACGCGTTCAACCGCACGGCCAACCTGGCGGCGAAAGCAACGACGCGCGAGGTCGATCCCGGACTTTTCGCCGACGAGGCGGAGCAAACGCTGTACGAGGCCTGGCAAAGCACGCATAGGCAGGTGGAACAAGCGCTCGCCGGCGGCGATGCGGCAGAGGCCCTTGCAAGGCTGTCAAGTTTGAAAAAGCCGATAAACGGGTATTTCGACCGTGTTATGGTAATGGTTGAGGACGAAGCGGTACGTGCTAACCGGCTCGCGACTTTGGCGGTGGTGGCGGACGATGTCCGGTTAATCGGGGATTTCTCCAAAATCGTCTGGGCGTAAGGTGCAGCGGATCAGGTATCCGTGAAGGGGGAGAGCGGGATGAGTGCGTCGCTAAGCGAGGCCGGCTTGAGTGCGGAGATCGTCATTTATGTGGTGTCGGATTCGGCGGGGGATACGGGCGAGATTGTCGTAAGGGCCGCGGTGGCCCAGTTCCATCCGGTGTACGCCGACATACGCAGGGCGCCTTTCGTGCAGGATGAGGGAACGATTGAGAAGGTGCTGGACAAAGCAAAAGCCGAGAAAGCGGTGATTCTCTACACGCTGGTCATCCCCGGCCTTCGTGATTATATGGCCAGACGGGCAGCCGAGGAGGGCGTTGCCGCCATTGACGTGCTTGGCCCGCTGATCGGGAGCCTCGAAAGCCAGACCGGGATCAAAGCCAGGCAGGAGCCGGGCTTGAACCACGTGCTGGACGCGGATTATTTCCGGAAAGTCGACGCGGTCGAATTTGCCGTCAAATATGACGACGCAAAGGATACGACCGGCGTCATGAAGGCGGACATCGTGCTTGTCGGCGTTTCCCGTACGTCAAAGACGCCGTTGTCCATGTACCTGGCGCACAAGAAGTTCAAAGTCGCAAACGTACCGCTCGTGCCCGAGCTCAGGCTGCCTCCGGAGCTGTTCAAGCTCCCCAAGCACAGAATCGTCGGGCTGACGATCGGCACGCATTACCTGAACATCATCCGCAAGGAGCGGTTGAAGGCGCTGGGCTTGCCGGACAACGCGCCTTATGCCACCACCGAGCGAATCGAGCGGGAGCTTGCCTATGCGGACGACGTCATGCAAAGGCTTGGCTGTGTCGTCATCGATGTTTCGAATAGGGCGGTTGAGGAGACGGCAAGCCTGATTATGGAGTGCGTACGGGGGAACGGTCTGTCAAGGGGCGAATGACGCAGGCCTAAAAGCTCGTTCCCAGGCAGGATTTTTAGGTCCGTCAGCGTATATAATATAAGGCAGGTATCTTTTTCCAGAGTGCGGTGATCAAGCGATGACAACGAAAGTTCCCCGCATCGTCGTCGATGCGGACGCTTGCCCCGTCAAGCGGGAAATTGCCGATACGGCCCGCGCCTTTTCCGTTCCTGTGCTGCTTGTCGCCTCGTACGATCATCGTCTCGAGCCGGAGCCGGGAGTCGAGGTCAAGCAGGTAGACAGGAGCGACCAATCGGTCGATCTCTACATCTCGAACCTCGTTGGGCCCGGCGACATCGTTGTTACCCAGGATTTCGGGTTGGCCACGGTGGCGCTTGCCAAACGTGCGGTGGTGCTGTCGAACCGGGGGCAGCGCTATACCGACGGGACGATCGATTTTCTGATGGAGCGGCGGCACGAGCAGGCAAAGACGCGCAGAGGCGGCGGCAGGACGAAGGGCCCCAAGGCGATGACGGCCGAAGACCGGGGCCGTTTTCAACAAAAGCTGACAAAAGTTTTAGCCGGCATGCAGGAGAATAGTGAACCGTAGCGAATAGTATTACGTGTTATTAGGATGAAGGTGATAGGTATGACAGGCGGCAGGATTCCCGAGGAGGCGATCGAAGCCGTCCTCAAGCATCACGATATCGTCGGAACGGTCGGCAGGTATGTTCATCTAAGCAAAAGCGGGAAATATATGAAAGGGCTCTGCCCTTTTCACTCGGAGAAGACGCCTTCGTTCACTGTTACCCCGGAGAAGGGGATTTTCCACTGCTACGGCTGCGGGAAGGGCGGCAACGCCATTCATTTCACGATGGAGATCGAGGGCTACTCGTTTCCGGAAGCCGTGCGGTTGATGGCGGAGGATGCGGGCGTGCCGGTGACATGGGGGCTATCGCACCCTTCAGGAGAACACACGGCCGAGCAGAGGGACCGCAAGATTCTTCACGAAGCGCATGACTATGCGGCCCGTTACTACCACTACCTGCTTCTCAACACCGAATTCGGCAGAGCGGCCAAAGCTTACCTCCGCGACAGAGGCATGACGGACAAGCTGATCGATCAATTCATGATCGGTTATGCGCCAGATCGTTGGGACGCGCTCACCAAATTTCTGGAGAAGCGGGATTACAGTCTTTCTTTAATGGAGCAAGGCGGGCTGCTCTCGGCCAAGAACGACGGCTCGGGTTACGTCGACCGCTTCCGGGACCGGATCATGTTTCCGATTTGGGACCGCGACGGCAAAGTGATCGCTTTCGCCGGCAGGGTGCTGGGCGACGGGCAGCCGAAATATTTGAACTCTTCCGATTCGATGCTGTTTCACAAAAGCCGCAGCCTGTACAATTTTCATCAAGCGCGGCCGTCGATACGGAAAAGCCGCAAGGTTGTTTTATTTGAAGGTTATATGGATGTGATCAAAGCCTGGCAAGCCGGCGTTCATAACGGCGTTGCAACGATGGGAACGGCTTTTACGGAAGAGCATGCGGAAATTATGCGCCGCAACGCCGACGAGGTCATTATTTGCTACGACGGGGATGATGCCGGACAGGCGGCTGCTCTGAAGACGATTCCGATGCTGGAGAAAACGGGGCTGCGCGTATGGGTTGCGCTCCTGCCCGGCCGGAAGGATCCCGATGAATATATCGCGGAATACGGACCTCAATCTTTTCTCCGGGAGATTATGGACCAGCCGGTATCGGTCACGAAATTTAGACTAATATTTTTACGAAAAAGCCATAAACTCCTAGAAGAAGAAGGACGCAAAAATTATGTCCTCGAGGGAGTCCGCATCGTCGCGGAATTGGACTCGCCCACCGAACGCGAGTTTTACCTCAAAGAGCTTTCCAGGGAGTTCGGTCTTACGCTCGATGTATTAAAGCAAGAGTGCTTTCAAATCCGTGAAACGATGCGAAAAGTGCACCCGCAAAGGGATAAAGACGAACAATCGTGGAATAATGGTATGAATGAAGGACGCCGTACGTCCAATCGTCCTCCAGTAGTGCCTGCCCATCATCAGGTCGAACGCAGGCTGCTGTATTGGATGATGCAGGACGCCGAGGCTGCGGAGCTCGTTCATGACAGGCTCGGCGATGCGTTTAATGTGGAGGATCATGCGGCTTTGGCCGCTTACCTATATGCTTATTATGCGCAAGGAGCCGATCCGGAGGTCAGCCGGTTCATCTCGTCGCTTCGGGATGAACGGCTTGAGAGGACCGCAACGTCCATTCTGAGCATGGATGCCGTCCCGCCTTACGAGGGGAGCGTGCTGGAAGCTCATGTGGCGGACGTTCTGAAGCAGCCCAAGCTTCGCAAGCTGGAAGAACGGAAGGAAGAATGGGTGAGAGCGGAACGATCGGGCGACGTGATCCGGGCCGCGCAAATTGCATTTGAGATTACAACCCTAGAGAGACAGCTGAGAAGCTGACAGCATGAACGCGTCTAGGGAGGAGGGAGTCGGAGTATGGCGAACGATCAACATACGGAATTGGATGCGGAACAGAAATTGGAATTGGTGAAGGACCAATTGATGGAGCAGGGTAAAAAGCGTTCATCCCTGACCTACAAAGAAATCATGGAGAAGCTGTCGCCCTTCGATCAGGATCCCGAGCAGATCGATGATTTTTTTGAACAGCTCGACGATATGGGGATTGAGGTCGTCAACGAGAACGAGGACGAACATCACCCGCTCGGAGGCAACAACGAAGAAGAACGCGAGAACGACGAGTTCAACTTCGACGACGATTTGGCGCTGCCGCCGGGCATTAAAATCAACGACCCTGTGCGGATGTATTTGAAGGAAATCGGCCGGGTGCCTCTGTTGTCGGCCGATGATGAGGTCGAGCTGGCGAAGCGGATCGAGAACGGCGACGAGGAAGCGAAGCGTCGGCTTGCAGAGGCGAACCTGCGGCTGGTTGTGAGCATCGCGAAGCGGTATGTCGGACGAGGCATGCTTTTCCTCGACCTGATTCAGGAAGGGAACATGGGCCTGATTAAGGCAGTCGAGAAATTCGACTATCAGAAGGGCTACAAGTTCAGTACGTATGCAACGTGGTGGATTCGACAGGCGATTACGCGGGCCATCGCCGACCAGGCGCGGACGATCCGGATTCCGGTTCATATGGTCGAAACGATCAACAAGCTGATTCGCGTCTCCAGACAGCTGCTGCAAGAGCTTGGGCGCGAGCCTACGCCGGAGGAAATTGCGACGGAAATGGATTTGAGCACGGATAAGGTGCGGGAGATCATGAAGATCGCACAGGAGCCGGTATCGCTCGAGACGCCGATTGGGGAAGAGGACGACTCACATCTGGGGGATTTCATCGAGGATCAGGAGGCGTTGGCTCCGGCCGATGCGGCGGCTTATGAGCTGCTTAAGGAGCAGCTTGAGGATGTGCTCGATACGCTGACCGAGCGCGAGGAGAACGTGCTGCGGCTCCGTTTCGGTCTCGATGACGGACGGACGCGCACGCTGGAGGAAGTAGGCAAGGTGTTCGGCGTGACGCGCGAGAGAATCCGTCAAATCGAGGCGAAAGCGCTCCGCAAGCTGCGCCACCCGAGCCGAAGCAAGCGGCTTAAAGATTTTCTGGAGTAAAACGGGAGATGACAGACCTTTCTGCGGTTGCAGTCAGGTCTTTTGTTTCATTTGACGCGGCTAGGCTGCGCCGACACTTGGGCTGGGGGATACGACACAAATGAATGAGGACCGCCGTAAAACGATCATCAGGGAAATCGATTATTGGCGACGCAGCAAACTGCTGCCGGAGCAATATTGCGATTTTCTGCTTAACCTGTATATAGATGAGCAAGTGGAGCGTACCCCCGCTGGCTTCACCGGGAAAGCGGCAGCCGCTTTCGGCTACTCCAGCGGCAAACATTGGCTCCTTGCATTTGGGGTCATTCCCTTGATTTACCTGATTTATTTATATTTTAACGCTTTTCACCCGGCATTGCAAACCGGTTTGGCGCTGACGGCGGTGCTCGGGCTGTTGGTATTCGGTCAACGCTACCGCACCAAAAGTGAGGCTGCGGGACTGGCTTATATTGTGCTAGGCATGTTTTTCCTGCTAGGCATCGGACTTTATCTGTTGAGCTTGAACGGGTTGGAAGGCTGGGGGGCAAGCAGCTTGTTTCTGACCTTATGCGGTTTGCTCTGGATCATTTTCGGCACGGCGGCCCGTATTCCCATTCTGCACTTCTGCGGTTGGGCCGCGTTGATTCTGGTCTATGCGGTGCTGCTCATAAAAAGTGCGATCGGAACCGAATGGTATCAGGTTCAGCTTTACTGGGTTCCCGGCGCGTTCGTGTTCGGCTGGTTCAGCTGGTTCGTACATCGGTGGTCGAAGCCCGCGTCTGCCGTCTTGTTCATCACCGCGGTGCTGCTCTGGTTTATGCCGGAGGTGCATAGCGCTTTTCTGGTCGATGGGCGGAGCTGGATTCTACTGCAATTAATCGTTAAAATGGCTTTGGGCGGAGCGATTCTGTTCGCCATCAGAAAACAAGTGATTGCGTGGGTTGCCTGACATGTTGAAATTATCGAAACGGCTTCTGGCCATTGCCGATCTGGTGCCGCCGGGGGCGCGTGTCGCGGATATCGGATCGGACCATGCGCAGCTGCCGGTTTATTTGGTGCAAAGCGGTAAAGCGGTGTCGGCCATTGCGGGAGAGTTGAATGAAGGGCCGCTCCGGGCGGCGCGGAGCCAAATCGCTGCCGCAGGCTTGACCGGCCGGATTCAGGCCAGGCAAGCGGACGGGCTTGCGGCGATCGAAGCGGGAGAGGCCGACTGCGTGACCGTAGCCGGTATGGGCGGCGCGCTAATGTCGGCCATTCTGACGCAAGGCGAGGCGGATGGCAAGCTGCAGGGCGTTACGACGCTTGTCCTCCAGCCGAATGTTGGTGAAGACGCGGTCCGAGAGTGGCTGCTCGCGAACGGATGGTATCTGGCCGCCGAGCGGATTTTGGAGGAGGACGGCAAAATCTATGAGGTGCTGCAAGCCATTAATGTAGCAGATGCCGGGCCGTTGAACCGGGCTTTGTACGATGCGGTTTTTTTGCCGCTTGACCGTGCGCCGGAGGAGAAGCGCGAGTGGCTGATCCGCATGGGGCCCTGGCTGTTGAGGCAGCCGGATGCAGTTGTCGTACGGAAGTGGGAAAGCGAGCAGGACAAGCTGAGGGCCATATGCCGCAGCCTGGGGCTTTCCGAACAACCCGAAGCACAGGAGAAAAGCGCCGTGCTGCTCGGGCACATCGATACGATCGGGGAGGTGCTTGCATGTTTGCACATGGTCAAACCGTCGCTCAACTGATGGAGAAGCTGGCGCCGAAGCATTACGCGGTTGAAGGCGACAAGATCGGCCTGCAGGTCGGCACGCTGCAGAAGGAAATTCGCAAGGTGTTGGTCGCCCTGGACGTAACAGACGCCGTCGTGGACGAAGCGATCGAGGCGGGTGCTGATCTCATAATCGCGCATCATGCGGTCATTTACCGCCCGCTGGCCAAAATCGACACCGCGACACCGGCGGGTCGCTTGTATGAGAAGCTGATCAAGAACGATATCGCGGTCTACATCGCCCATACGAATCTGGATGTTGCGGAGGGCGGCATCAACGACTGGATGGCGGAACTACTGGGCCTGGAGGGACGAGACGCTCTGGAGGAAGTGCATACGGACAAGCTTTACAAGCTCGTCGTTTTCGTGCCGGAACAATATCACGAGAACGTGCTGGAAGCCGTCTGGAACGCCGGCGCGGGCGTGATCGGCCGTTACAGCAAGTGCAGCTTTAATATTGAAGGCGTCGGCACGTTTCAGCCCGGCGAAGATACGAAACCGTTCGCGGGGGAACCGGGCAAGCTGGAGCGGGCCAAGGAAGTGCGCGTAGAGACCGTCGTTCCGGAGCAGGTCCATCGCAAGGTCGTACAGGCGATGCTCAAAGCGCATCCCTACGAGGAAGTGGCCTACGATTTGTATCCGATGGACCTGA
This sequence comes from Paenibacillus darwinianus, assembly GCF_000598065.1. Classification (GTDB taxonomy): domain Bacteria; phylum Bacillota; class Bacilli; order Paenibacillales; family Paenibacillaceae; genus Paenibacillus_I; species Paenibacillus_I darwinianus. The sequence continues at coordinate 28,033 of NZ_KK082149.1, forward strand.
AAGGTCGTTCATTCGGTCTTGGACGTGTCGGCAAGCTGCCGGCGGCCGTTCCATTGGCAAAGCTCGCAGAGGACGTCAAACAGGCGTTCGATGTGCCGTATGTCCGCGTAGTCGGCCATCCGGACAAACCCGTTCGCAAGGTCGCGGTGCTGGGAGGCTCGGGCTCGCGGTACGTGCGCCACGCCCAGCTTGCAGGGGCCGATGTGCTCGTTACCGGCGACATCGACTACCATACGGCACATGATGCGCTGGCGGCCGGCATCGCCCTGATCGATCCTGGCCATAATGTCGAGAAAATTATGAAGGCCAAGGTTGCCGAATGGCTGGGCGCCGAGCTGGCCGAGCGCGAATACGTCACCGACGTCATGGCTTCGACGGTCGGTACGGAGCCGTTCCGCTTCGTTTAAGCAGGCGGACACCAACGTCATTGGGCCTGCCGTCACGGTTTCCAACTCTGGCAAACGATCACGGTTGAGCTTTGGACAGATTCTTAGTATACTTACTAGTACGACGGAAAGTTTGACAGACAATCGCCGGCGGCTTCGCGCCGCGGGAGGAAAGTCCGGGCTTCGTAGGGCAGGATGCTGGATAACGTCCAGTCAGCGCGAGCTGAAGGATAGTGCCACAGAAATGGACCGCCGATGGCCGGCATGCCGGCACAGGCAAGGGTGGAACCGTGGTGTAAGAGACCACGAGCGGCGTTGGTGACAACGCGGCTGGTAAACCCCATCCGGAGCAAGACCGAAGAGAACGCGGCGGCGCGCGAGCGTTGCAGTCTTAGCCCGAGACGCGTTCGGGTTGGTCGCTTGAGCCGCCCAGCAATGGACGGCCTAGATAGATGATTGTCGCTTCGATGGTGGGAGGGTCGTTCCCGTTAAGACCACCGGAAGTACAGAACCCGGCTTATGGCAAACTTTCCGCAACGACGGTTGCACGACCTTCAAGGACCCCGGTCCGCGTGGAGGTCTTTTTTACATTTACGACTTCGTATCCTTCAACAAGACAAAGATGGCCCGGAGCCTTAATCGCTCCGGGCCGTTTCATTTTTCTTCCGCAGTGAAACCGTACCGCGCCTTAAGGGAGGCGATGCGGCGTTCCATGCGCTGTGTGACGCCGACCAGAGAGCTCGCCGACTGCTCGGCTGCTTCCAGCGCGCGTACGACGTCGATCTGTCCATATCCGTAATAATTGTCCTTGCCTTTATCGCCAAGATCAGTGGCCGTCGTAGTGAGCAGCTTCATCACCTCCACGTTCGTCAGCGAGGGATTGATCGAACGGATCAATGCGGCCAGCGCCGTTACGTGCGGGCTGGCCATTGACGTTCCGGACAGCGCCGCGTACTGATTGCCGGGGTAGGTGCTCGGGATAGTGTCGCCGGGGGCGGCAACATCGATATAATCGCCGTAGTTGGAGAACGCCGCTTTCTTGGAGTTGGCATCCGTCGCAGCAACGGCTACAACCTCGGGATAGGCCGCGGGATAGCCCGGACGATCCGTGTCGTCATTGCCGCTGGCGGCGATCAGAACGACGTCGCGGTCATACGCATAGCGGATCGCGTCGTGCAGAAATTGGGCCGACGCATAGTTGCCGAGGCTCATATTGATCACTTTGGCTCCATTGTCGGTCGCCCAAATGAGGCCTTCCGCTACCGAATAGGTGGTGCCTGCTCCGGAGCTGTCCAGCACCTTAACCGGCATGATTTTGTTGTACCATGATATTCCGGCAACGCCCTCGCCGTTGTTGACCGAGGCGGCGATAATGCCCGCTACGTGAGTGCCGTGCCCAACATCGTCGTCAGGCGCCTGTTTTTTATCGACAATATTGAGTCCCTGAGCTAGCTTGCCGACGAGATCGGGATGATCGGATTGGACGCCGGTATCCAGCACCGCTATCGCCACTTCCTGGCTGCCTTTGGACAGGTTCCAGCCTTTCTCAGTCTCAATCTGCGGAAGATTCCATTGATACTGGGCATACAGCAGATCGTTCGGGACGATCGGTTTGGCGCTATTTCCGTCCGAATCGCTCAATTCCCCATTGGTCAAGTACAGATAGTGAGGTTCAACATAAACCGGATTCCATTCTTTCGTAAAATATCGCATCATTTTCTCCGCATCCATCGTTGCGGAAGTGAAAACATGGGTGTAGCCCAGCTTGCGGACGGTTTTACCGTTGATCTGCCGCATGATAGCGTTTATTTGTCCGTCCGTGGGCGGTGTTCGGAAACGGACCACCACCTCGTCTATATGATAATGGCTCGCCTGGCCGTTTTCGTCGCCGTTCTTGACCGTAATGTCCTTTGTCGTGTTCGGCAGCGCCGACTCCGTCCGGTACCGGCCCTCCGCAGGAAAAGGGACGAGACGCAGATTGCGCTTCTGGTGCCGCTCGACCTCGTCGACGATATCCTGGCGGACAACGCCGGCAACTCGAGTCCCCGCTTTAGCCGGAACAGCCAGCACCATGTAACGATGGCCGCCGTGAAGCACAGGGTCCGACTCATACCGGGAGCCATGCCCCGCAGCCCGTTCGGCCTGCTCAAGCTCGCGCCCTATTCGCCGTTCGATTCCGGACGGGATTTCTCCGGCGACGGCCCGACTGCCATCCTTGCGGGTTATGCGGACATATTCCATGTGGGGATGCATTTGAAGCATACGCTGAATTTCTTCATGCCCGACGCCGCTGTTTCCAAGCTTGTGGAATTCCCGCGCGGATTCCAGTGTGCACAGTCTCGCCGTCGCTTCGACGTCGCGCCGCACCGACGCCGTTTTGAATCGCTGCTCACGCGCCGTCTTCCCGGCGGCTCCGATGCCGCCGGGCTGTCCGGAACCCGTGTCGTCATCCCGCCAGGGGGTGAAGGTCACGAGCAGCAGTGCGGCAGCGAGCGCCAAGCCGAACCCGATCCATTGTCGTTTATGTGTCATCTTAATTCCAACCTCCAAACGTCTGACTTGTGTGCGGCCTGCGCTTAGGGTAAGAAACCCGGGGGGAAAATATACGGCTGACCAAAGGTGCAATCCAAGCTACAACTTCGTTGTATTTTGTGGTACCATGTTGGTGATGCGACAGACGATCTTGACTGTTTCGGAACTAGAAGGGGGAACACCATTATGCCATCTGCCAATGTTAAACAGCTTAGCGAATCCGCGCACGACAAACTGAAGCAAGCGATCACTCGATTGGAGCCTTTTTTGAATGAAAACGCGCTGCCTCAGCTGATGACGGCCGAGGCCGGAGATCAAGCTGCGGCATTTTATAAAGGGCTGCTGTCAGACCTGCGGCATTTGCTCGTTTTCTCGGAAGTGGCTTACGAGAAGCTGGGCGTGGCGCTGCGCAGACCTAATTTCGATAATGAGTTTGCCGAGAAGGCGCTTTACGAAACGTATCATAACTGTGTAAATGCTTATTTTTATCCGAAGAATGAGGGCTATTCCGAGGATGGACGATATGCGTATACCGGACAAGACGCCATCCGTTTTCGGGCGAAGCCGGTCCGCGCGGCCCGTGACATTGTACTCGGCGTGTCGAAGCTTTATGAGGAACTCCGCGAGGAGCTCGCCTACTACGAGAGTGAATATATGACCCAGCGCAGAATGCAGGGGCAAAAATAAGGCAGGCATAAGTCACCTCCATCGAGGGCAACTTGATAACGGAGGTGATTTTTCATGCCGCAAGGCGTAAAGTGCAGCGTTGCGAATTGCAGCTATTGGGGCGAAGGAAATAAATGCGTAGCGGATCAAATCATGATTGATATCGACCGGCACGCATCGGCTGATTTCAGATCGGAATTCGCCGCAGGGTTAGGCGCCAATCATCGGGATACCGCCAAGAACGCGTCCGTTACTTGTTGTCACACCTTCGAGCAGAAGGTGTAAATCGATGAGCGAAATCGACGAACGTACCGGAGCGGGGACGAGCGGAGTCCGTCCTTCGGCTTCGATCCGCGAGCTGGGTATGAGTGTGGATAATGAGGAGATGGCCGCTGAGCTTGCGGTTCCTCCGACGGGATTGCGAAAGCCGGGCCCGGAATTGCCGACCAACGGCCTGCCTAGCGCGAATGCGGAACGGGATGCGGAGCGGTCGCCCGTCGACGCGCGGTCGGAGCGGACCGATGCGGGGCGCATGGTGGGGTGGTTTGGGCTAGCGTTCGCCATTGCTTCACTGTTCGTGTGGCCGCTTCTTCTCGGTTTGACCGCTGCGGCAATCGGCTATTATGCATTCCGGCAAGGAAGCAAAGCACTCGGCCTGTGGTCGATCACAATCGGATTGCTGGCCGCTGCCGCTTACATCGTCTTTATTCCGATTGCTTATTTGCTCTCATAGCTTGGGCGCGGCGGACGATTATCGTCCGCCGTTTTGTATTCATTCGGCAATGATCCAAAAGGACGGCCGTTCTTGTCGAATTCGGGACTATGCGCAGTCGCTGAAAACGTGTAGAATAAATGCATGATTAATTTTTAAAGGTTGCTTATGGATTCATTGGGAGGCCATAATGAACAGCATAGATCCGCGTTTAGTGAAAACGATGCTTCAGCTTCAACTTATGCCGGCCGTCGACTTGATGTCGAATAGGGGGTCCCGGCTGTCTTCCGTCGATCAAGCAGGCGGCGAGCTTTTCAATTCACTGCTGCAACAAGTGCTCGCCGGCGCTGATTCCGCTCAGAACGGGCTTTACGGCGCAAGTATCGACGTCAATAACGGCGCGACATGGCCTGTTGCGTTTGTTAACGCGGGCGAAGCGGCGCAAGCCGTTGTCACCGTCTCCAGCCGGCCGACCGAGTTCGAGGAGCTGATTGCGCAATCGGCCGCAAAGCACGGCGTCGATCCGGCTCTGATCAAAGCCGTCATCGAGACGGAATCGAACTTTAATCCGAATGCCGTTTCATCCGCCGGAGCGAAAGGGCTGATGCAGCTGATGGACGGAACGGCCCGGGGACTTGGCGTATCCGACTCTTTCAATCCGGCCGAGAACATTGAAGGCGGAACCCGTTTCCTCTCCTACCTGCTGGATAAGTACAATGGTAACGCCAAAGCGGCGCTGGCCGCTTACAACGCAGGACCGGGGCGTGTGGATCGGCTGGGAATCCGCTCCGATTCCGATGTGGAGAACAACCTGGCAAAGCTGCCGGGCGAGACGCAGCGTTACGTCGGCAAGGTGCTGAAGGCAATGGGAGAATACGCCCTTTGATGCGGATTTTCCATCGGCTCAACGCCGCATGAAACATCGATGACCGCCTCTAGGCGCGATCGCTCGACGGGAGCGGCTGCGATAGAGGTTTTTCATTTTGATAAGCCGGTAACGATAGGAGGGGGAGGGCTTGTGCTGTATTTCGATCATTGCGCGTCAACGCCGCCGCACGAAGAGGTAATCCGGACACTGGCGGATGTCATGAAGCTTCATTATGCGAACCCGTCCTCCATCCACAGAAGCGGCGCAGAGGCGGGGAAGCTGATCGAGAGAGCGCGCGCGCTTGCGGCGGAACTGTTCGGAACGAAGCCGAGAGAGTGGATTTTTACTTCAGGCGGAACGGAGAGCAACAATCTCGCAATAAAAGGAGCCGCGCGCGCATTCCGTTCACGCGGCAATCATCTCATCACCTCGCAAATCGAGCATCCGTCCGTTTATGAGGCGTTTCGTTCGCTTGAACGGGAGGGCTTCCGCGTCACTTATGTGCCGGTATCGGAAACGGGCCATGTCGATGTGCGCGACGTTGAGGCGGCATTGACGGAGAGTACGATTCTGGTGAGTATGATGCATGTCAATAATGAGACCGGAGCGATTCAGCCGATCGAGGCCGTCGGCCGCCTGCTGCGAAGCAAGCCGAGAACGCTGTTTCATGTCGACGGCGTTCAAAGCGCGGGCAAGCTTGCCCTTCATCCGGATGGTTGGGGGATCGATCTGCTCACCGTGTCGGCCCATAAGCTGAGGGGGCCGAAGGGCGCGGGCTGGCTTTATGTGCGCGAAGGAATCGGTTTGGAGCCGCTGCTGCACGGCGGCGAGCAGGAGGGCGGCATGCGTGCGGGAACTGAAAACGTGCCGGCAATCGTCGCCTCCGCCAAAGCGCTGCGGCTTGCCCTGGAATCGCAACCGGGGCGCGAGAAACGGATGTATGCCTTGCGGGAGCGGCTGCTGCGCGGCATCGGCGGCATACCCGAGCTTGCGCCGAGCGGACCGGCAGCCGACACGGATCAAGGCGGACGGGGCACTACGGCCGCGCCGATGGCTCCGCATATCGTTCACTTCTGTTATCCCGGCATGAAACCCGAGGTGACGATCCACTTGCTCGAAAAACACGGGATAACGGCTTCCACGAAATCGGCCTGCTCATCGAAGCAGGACAAACCGAGCCGCGTTCTGCTCGCAATGGGACGGGATTCCGCGAGCGCCGGCGGCGGTATACGGCTAAGCCTCGGTGACGAGCATAACGAGAGGGATATCGATCAGTTGACAGAACGGCTTGCGGCTGTGGTGGAGAAGCTGAAGCCGCTTCAGAAAGGAAGTGCGGACAGGGATGTTTGACAGAGTGCTGCTCCGGTTTGGCGAATATATGGTTAAAGGCAAAAACAGAGGACGGTTCGAATCGCAAATGCTTCGCCATGTGCAGTCGGCGCTGCAGTCTTTCGAGCGTTTGACGGTGACGAGAACGTACGGACGCATCTATGTTGCATTAAACGGCGAATCTTACGACGCCGTGGCGGACCGTCTGAAGGATTTGTTCGGCATCGCGTCCTTCAGCCCCGTCAAGCGGGTCGAGACGGAGCTGGACGCCATCCGTGAAGGGACGATTGAGGTTATGGGGTTATTCCCGGATGCCGAACGGACCTTCAAGGTGTCGGTACGCCGGGTGTGGAAGGGATTTCCGCACGATTCGCAGGAAATGAACCATTTGGTCGGCTCGCATGTGCTTCGCGCAACCCCCAAGCTGAAGGTGGACGTCCGGCGGCCCGACGTGGAGCTGAGGGTGGAGATCCACCCGAAGGATACTTATATCTACAGTGAGGTCGTGCCGGGCGGCGGCGGATTCCCCTATGGAACGAACGGCAAGGCCGTGCTGCTGCTCTCCGGCGGCATCGACAGTCCCGTCGCCGGCTGGTCGGCGATGCGCAAAGGGCTGGAGCTTGAGGCAATCCATTTTTACAGCTATCCGTTCACCAGCGAGCAGGCGAAGGACAAGGTCGTCGAGCTTGCGAAGCGGCTCTCCCGTTTCGCCGGACGGCCGCTCAAGCTGCACCTGGTCCATTTCACCGATATTCAGACCTCGTTCGCGCAAGCCAAGCAGGACCGGCTGATCATTACGCTCATGCGCCGCGCGATGCTGCGGATCGCCGAGCGCATTGCGCTGCGCGAAGGCGCGCTTGCCATCGTTACCGGAGACAGTCTGGGCCAGGTGGCGAGCCAGACGTTAAGCAGCATGAATGTGATCGGACGGACCGTGGATTTGCCGCTTCTTAGACCGCTTGTGATGATGGATAAGCAGGAAATTATCGGTCTGGCGGAGCGGATCGGAACGTATGAAACGTCGATCCTGCCTTATGAGGATTGCTGTACGCTGTTCGTGCCGCAGTCGCCTACTACGAATCCTAACCTGCGGGTGGCAGAGACGGTTGAGTCGCATATTCCGGGATTGGAAGAGATGATCGAAAAGGCGGTATCGGGGATGGAGACGTTGAAGCTGACTCCGGACGATACGGGAGCCGGGTTGACCGGCGCGGGCAAGAATGAATGGTTCTAAAGCTTGGAGCTGGAGACAAATCAAAAAGCAGAGATCCCGTTTAGTGGGATTCTCTGCTTATTTGTTGTACTTGCCTTTTCGCACGCGCTTTGTTCGTCCAGTATCCAGCGGCCAGAATGACGATAATCATGAGAAACTCAAAGGAATATTTCAGGACGCCGTTTTCAAATACGGATGCCAGCTGCTTCTCGCTCGCAATCATTTTGGCAGCCGTATAGGCGAGGACCGCAGAACCCAGATAGATAATCCAAGAGAACCGGTTGATGAGCTTGATGAATAGCGTACTTCCCCACACGACTACCGGGATGCTGATGAGCAAGCCGAGAATGACGAGTGTCAGGTCGCCGTGAGCGGCGCCGGCGACGGCAATGACGTTGTCGATGCCCATCGCCGCGTCGGCGATGATGATCGTTTGCACCGACTGCCAGAGCGTGTTGCCCGCTTTGATGTCATGATCGCCCTCCTGCTGCACCAGCAGCTTATACGCGATCCACAGAAGCAGAAGTCCCCCGACGAGCATCAGCCAAGGTACATTGAGGAGATAGACCACGAGCACGGTTGCGATAATGCGGATGCCGACCGCCCCCGCGGTTCCCCAAAGAATCGCCGATTTCTGCTGGTCTTTCGGGAGGTTGCGCGCCGCCAGTCCGATGACAATCGCATTGTCTCCCGCCAAAACAAGGTCAATAAAAATGATCGTCACCAACGCCGTCCAAAATTCGGGTGAAAATAAATCCATATCTGTCGCCCCTCCGTTATGATCTGCACATACCTTTTCTTATACGCAGACGATTATAATAGGATTCAACAATCTTTGGCAAGTCCTGCCGGCCCGGCATATACTCGTCCCGTCGGACATACATTTGTCTAAACGAGGAGGGGAATGCCCGGTGGAAAGTCTCGTCACCTTTGTGGAGATCATGTTGATAAACGTGCTGCTCAGCGGCGACAATGCGGTTGTGATCGCCATGGCGAGCCAGCATTTGCCTGCCGATCAGCGGCAGCGGGCGATTTGGTGGGGCGCCTTTGCCGCGATCGCGCTTCGCTGCTTGCTGACGCTTGCGGCCGTCGCGCTGCTTCAGGTTCCGTATCTGCAAGCGGCGGGCTCGGTAATGCTGTACGCCATCGCCGTGCAGCTGCTGCGTGATTCGGGCGCGCACTCAGGCGGGCCGAAGTTGCGGAAATCGGCCACGCTCGCCTCCGCCGTCTGGACGATCGTGGCGGCCGATTTCGTCATGAGCCTCGACAATGTGTTGGCGATCGCGGCGGTCGCGGAGGGAGAGCCCGTTCTTATAGTGCTCGGAATCGCGCTTAGCATTCCGTTAATTATTTGGGGCAGCAAGCTGATCGGTTCCCTTCTGCATCGACTTCCCCAGCTTATATACGCGGGAGCGGGCCTGCTCGGTTTTGCGGCGGGTAAAATGCTCGTGCACGATCCGGGACTCC
>NZ_KK082149.1:37305-50409 GCF_000598065.1 Paenibacillus darwinianus
GTGCACGATCCGGGACTCCACCGGCTGTTCGTCCGCTGGCCCGCCTCCACCGAGGCGATACCGGTGCTGTCGATTCCGCTCGTAATCGTTATTTACCTGTTGTGGCGCCGGGCGTAACGGCTTTTCAGCGTCTTTTTTTCGATTTGACTGGTTTTTTAGATGCAGTTCCTTTAAACTAGAGTAAGCAAAACATGTCGTCTTTCGTCAAAGATCATCGCCTGGGACGCATGACGGTGTTGTTTGACGTTCGTCCGTCAGCAGCGGACGGTGTAAACGGGGGAGACAGATGTCAAGAAACCAATATTCCGTCGGCATCCTGATTTTGGCGGCCGGCGTTGTTATTTTGCTCGGAAAGCTCGGTGTTTTCAGCTTTATCGGCAATCTGTTCTGGCCGATCTTGATCCTCATACCGGGCGTGCTGCTTCATGTGTTCTTCTTCGGCCGATTATTGCCCTCCGTCGTATTGGTTCCGGCCGGCATACTGTCGGTATACGGCCTGCTGTTTTTATTCAGCAACATCGTCGGCTGGGGAAGCATGCGTTACCTGTGGCCCGTCTTCATTCTGGGGGTTGCAGCGGGGCTGTATGAATATTATCTGTTTGACATGTCGAAGCCGCGCGGCGCGCAGGTGGCCGCTATGGTGCTGGCCGTCGTCGCGCTGGCTTGCTTCGGGGTGGTGCTGTTTTGGAGCTGGGGCATTTACTTTATCGCACTCGCGCTGATCGCGCTTGGTGCCTGGCTCGCGTTCGGCCGTCGCTACCGCTGGTGACGAACGCTCGTTCACATTCGGTTTCAAGCTTCAAGATTCGCAAGCGTATCAGAAAAACCCATTAGAGAAAGGAATTACCTCTCATCATGCAAGCAAGAGAAAACATCCGCAACATCGCGATAATCGCGCACGTCGATCACGGCAAAACAACGCTCGTGGACAAGCTGCTTCAACAATCCGGCACGTACCGCGACCATGAGGTCGTGCAGGAGCGCGCCATGGACTCCAACGATCTGGAGCGCGAGCGCGGGATTACGATCCTCGCGAAGAATACCGCTATCACGTATAAAGACTATTTGATTAATATCGTCGATACGCCTGGTCACGCCGATTTCGGCGGCGAAGTGGAGCGGATCATGAAAATGGTTGACGGCGTGCTGCTGGTCGTCGACGCTTTCGAGGGCTGTATGCCCCAAACGAAATTCGTTCTCCGCAAAGCGCTTGAGCATAACCTTACGCCGATCGTCGTCCTGAACAAGATTGACAGGCCCAACGCCCGTCCGGCGGAAGTCGTCGACGAGGTGCTTGACCTGTTTATCGAATTGGGAGCCAACGACGAGCAACTGGAGTTCCCGGTCGTATATGCATCGGCGCTGATGGGCACGTCCAGTCTGGACGCCGAGCAGCAGGACGAGAACATGCAGGCGCTGTACGATACGATCGTCAGCCATATCCCGTCCCCGACGGAAAAAGTCGACGCGCCTTTGCAATTCCTTGTCACGCTGATGGATTACAACGAATATTTGGGCCGGATCGCGATCGGCCGGGTGAACCGCGGCGTCATCAAGCAGGGTCAATCCGTCGCTGTTATGACGCGCGAGGGCGGCACGAAGCAGGCGCGCATCGAGAAGCTGTTCGGCTTCCAGGGACTGAAGCGCGTCGAAGTCGCCGAAGCGGGCGCGGGTGACATCGTCGCGATTGCGGGCATTAAAGACATCAACATCGGCGAGACGATCGCCGATCCGGCCAATCCGGAAGCACTGCCGGTGCTGAAAATCGACGAACCGACGCTGCAAATGACGTTCCTGGTCAACAACAGCCCGTTCGCGGGACGCGAAGGCAAATGGGTTACGTCCCGCAAGCTGCGCGAGCGGCTGATGTCGGAGCTGGAGACGGACGTTGCGCTTCGGGTTGACGAGACGGACAGCCCGGACGCATTCGTGGTGGCCGGCCGGGGCGAGCTGCATCTCGGTATCCTGATCGAGAACATGCGCCGCGAAGGTTACGAGCTTCAGGTTTCCAAGCCGGAGGTCATCATCAAGGAAGAGAACGGCAGCAAGGTGGAGCCGTATGAGAGACTGATCATCGACGTGCCGGAGGAAAGCATGGGCGCGGTCATGGAGAGCCTCGGAACCCGCAAGGCGGAGATGGTGAACATGATCAATAACGGCACGGGCCAGGTGCGTCTCGAATTCATCATCCCGGCGCGCGGCCTGATCGGTTACCGCACGCATTTCCTGACACTGACCCGCGGCTACGGCATCATGAACCATGCGTTCGACAGCTACGGCCCGCTTGCGGGAAGCGGCGTCGGCGGACGCCATCAAGGCGTGCTGGTGTCCAGCGAATCCGGCAAGACGACCTTTTACGGCATGATGTCCGTTGAGGATCGCGGCATCCTGTTCCTGGAGCCGGGTACGGAGATTTACGAAGGAATGATCGTCGGAGAGCACAACCGGGACAACGACATCATCGTCAACATCTGCAAAGAGAAGGCGTTAACTAACGTTCGTTCGGCAACGAAGGAAGACACGGTCAAAATGAAGACGCCGATTATTTTCTCGCTGGAAGCGGCGCTGGAATACTTGAACGACGACGAGTATTGCGAAATTACGCCGAAGTCGATCCGCCTGCGCAAAAAAATCTTGAACAAGAGCGAGCGCGAGCGCGCCGAGAAGCACCGCAAAACGGCGCAAGCCGGCGTATAAACGGGGAGGCTGGTTGCCGTGCAGGGATGGCTGAGCGCGAATCCGCTCGTTTCCTATCTCCTCATACTGGGGTTTACCATTTACATTTTCAATAACGTATTTCGCGCCCGGCAGCGTCTGCCGATCCTAAAAGAGGTGCTGGTGCACGTTCTGATGGCGATCGGCAGCCTGGTGCTGCTCGTGCTGCAGATCGATAAGCTTCCGATTATCCAAAGCATGGCGGTGGCCGTCGCAATGATGATGCTGCTGCGCGGCCGCCAGCTCTACGATAAGTGGAAGAACAAATCCGCCGGAAAGGCCGGCCGCGACAGCGGAGCGGGCCAAGATGCCGGCGACGGCTGAGGGGGAGCGCCATGCGGTTTGAGGACGCACTTTTCAACTGGCTTCAGATTCAAATTGTGGCGGACGGCAGGGCCGATGATAACGCGGCCGCCGAGACGCGGGATTTTTTTCTGCAGATTCTGATGGAGGATCACGGTGTGACGTCGATTGCCATCAAGAAGGTCGACGACACGATGATTCATGTGAAGTATGAGCGGGAAGGCCGAACGAAAACGCAATTTATACCGCGGGAAGCCGGCGAACAGCTGTTGGCGGATATCGCGTCCAACCCGAAATACAACGGACAGTGAAGGTGGAATCATGAACGCTGGTACGAATTTGCCTCCCCGGGGGGGGTCCAGGCCGGCGCAAACCGCGCCCCATAATGGACGCCGTTTCCGGTGGGGGCGGTTTTTCTTTATTTTATTTTTTCTGATATTGCTTGCCGTTGGCGGCTTTCTTACTTATTTGTTTTTTCAGACGAAGGGCGCCATAGGGGAAATCAGTATGAACAACAACAATGGTGAGGTCACCGTTGTGCCGAAGGATCAATCCGTCAGGGTGAAGCCGACGGCCATGTTGCTGCTCGGACTGGATCATCGCAATGAGACCCGGAGCATGAATACGGATGTGCTGATGGTAGCGGCGTTCAATCCGAAGACGAAGTCTGCGGTCGTTGTTTCAATTCCGCGTGATACCCTGATCCAGCTCGATGGATACAGCTCGCGCAAGGCCAATCAATACTATAACCGGTTCATGATTGCCGCCCGCGAGCAAGACGGGCTGACAGGCATAGCGGCCGAAACCGAGGCGCGTAACGATGTTAAGGAAATGTTCGGGCGATATTTCGATATTCCGGTTCAATACTCCACGGTCATTAACTTCAAAGGCTTCTCCGATGTCGTTGACGCGCTAGGCGGCGTTGAGGTCAATGTCGATATGGACATGCGCTACCGGGACATGGCAGACGGAACCGATATTGACTTGAAGGCCGGCCTTCAGGAGCTGAACGGTAATCAGGCGCTTGATTTTGTGCGTTACCGCAAATCGAACGACGGAACTCAGGAATCCAGCGACTTCGAACGAAACCAGCGGCAAAGCCAAGTGCTCGCCGCGCTTGCGGATAAGGTGAAAACGCTCAGCGTCGCAGCCAAGCTCGGCTCTGTAATTGAGGCCGTCGGCAACAATATGACGATGGATATGCCGTCCAAAGAAATCGAGGCCTTGATGTCGACTTATTTCGGCATCAGCAAGGAAAATATCCAGTTTATCCCGCTAGAGGGGACCTGGCGCAGCCCATATGTGTATGTGGATGAGGCCACGCTCTCCGAAGCCAAGTCGGCTTTGCAGGCTAAATTGGCCGAGTGACGATGGAACAATGACGCATGCTGTGCTATAATGGGAGCAGTAACCACTCAGTCCTACTTACGAGGAGGTCATGCGGATGGCCGAACCGATTACGGCACTATCCGACTCTTTGTTCAACCAATTGCAGAACGAGTCGTTCGTCCTTCTGCACACCCTCGACGCCGAGAGCGGCAGCCCGACGTCGAATGCGATCTCATGGGTTTACGCGGTCGACTCCGGCCGTCTCCGCTTTGCGGTTGACGGACGTTCTAGGCTGGTCGCGAATCTGTCGGCGAATCCCGACAGCTGCATCACGGTATTCTCTTCCGGAACGGTGAACGCGGTCTATGGCCGCGCGGCACTCGTGTCGGAATCGTTGGAGGGTGTACCTTTCAAGCTCGTATGCTTCGACATCGCGATTTCTGCGGTTCGCGACGCCATGTTCTATGGCGCTCGATTGTCGGTTGCTCCCGAGTATGAGAAAACATATGACAAACGCGCCGCAGACAAGCTTGACGGACAAGTGTTTGCCGCGATGAAAAAAGCCTAGTGATGCCATCACTAGGCTTTTTGTCTTTTTATGCGGCGCTTAGGATTGTCCCGCCCCTCCAGTGTTTCCGGGAGCAAGGTCACGCGGCAGTTGTGGAATAATGCGGCCGATAATATCCGACATCTCTTCCGCGAACCCGGCGACCGGACGGCCTCTGTCGATGTCGGCGCGCATTTCGCGAATGCGGGCCGACAGATCCATATCGGCGGTCACAAATGCGTCGACCCCGTAGGGATCGTTTCGCAGCGCTTCGGCTACGGAATACTTGATCGTTCCGACACGGCCGCGGTCCAATCGTTCGTCGACATCGATGCCGATAACGGCCGTGTTGCCGATGACGACGCAGCGCGCATCCTTCACACCGGCAATTCCGGTCGCGAGCGCACAAAGACGCGCGGCGACCGAGTCGCGATCGTTGATTTCCTTTTTCTGCGGATCTGCCTGTTGGGCGGTAACGCCTGGATTATTTTGCGGAGAGGGTGATGTCTCGTTGCGGGCGCCGGCCCCGCAGCCTGCAAGCAGGCTAACGGCCAGCATCCAAACGGTCCATTTCATCATATAGCCACCTTCCTTTCAGTCACGTATCGAGTATCGTCCTTAGCTTAACCGTAATGAAACGGTGCTATGTACACACAACAAAACCTGAATATTCCGACGCCGGGAGGTTTCCACGATGAAAAAAATATTCGTGCTCGACACCAATGTGCTGCTCCACGATCCGCAGGCGATCTTCGCATTCGAGGACAACGAGGTCATCATACCTGCCGTGGTGTTGGAAGAGATCGACTCCAAGAAAAGGCTGGCCGACGAGCTCGGCCGTAATGCGCGGCATATCTCCCGTTTGCTGGACGGATTAAGGGACGCAGGGCATCTCCATGAGGGCATAACGCTGGAGGGCGGAGGGCTGCTGAAGGTAGAGATCAATCACCGCAGCTTTATGCGCGTACAGGAAATGTTCGGCGAAATGTCGAATGATAACCGGATTCTTGCCGTGGCGCTTAATTACTTGCTGG
Source organism: Paenibacillus darwinianus (assembly GCF_000598065.1). Lineage (GTDB taxonomy): Bacteria > Bacillota > Bacilli > Paenibacillales > Paenibacillaceae > Paenibacillus_I > Paenibacillus_I darwinianus. Next base: position 43,234 of record NZ_KK082149.1, read on the forward strand.
AGGAGACGGAGAAGGATGCGCCGAAAAAGGTGATTCTGGTCAGCAAGGACGTTCTCGTTCGGGTGAAGGCGGACGTCTTCGGACTTTCGGCCCAAGACTACCTTTCGGACAGAACCGTGTCGCTGTCGGACATTTATGCGGGCTATATCAATCTGCATGTCCACCCTTCGGTGATCGACGAATTTTACACGTACCGGTTTCTGACGGTAAAATCGCTGCCTGCGGCAGCGGCGCTGCTGCCCAACGAATTCGTCATCCTTCGCGATGAGATGGGCACCTCGAAATCGGCTTTGCTCAAGGTGTCGCCGGATGGCACGAAGCTGGAACCGCTCTATATGAGCAACGACCCGGTATGGGGCATAACGGCGCGCAACGCCCAGCAGCGAATGGCGCTTGAGCTGCTGCTAAATGACGACATTCCGCTTGTCACTCTATCCGGTAAGGCCGGTACGGGTAAAACGCTGATTGCCCTTGCCGCCGCTCTTATGAAGGTGGAGGATGAGCATAAATATAAGAAGCTGCTGATAGCGAGGCCGGTCGTGCCGATGGGCAAGGATATCGGATATTTGCCGGGGGAAAAGGATGAGAAGCTGCGGCCGTGGATGCAGCCGATTTACGATAACCTCGAGTTTCTGTTCGACACAAAAAAAGCCGGCGATATCGATAAAATCCTGATGGGGATGGGCAGCATTCAGGTCGAGGCACTGACTTATATTCGCGGTCGCTCGATTCCAGGCCAATTCATTATCATCGATGAAGCGCAGAACTTATCCAAGCATGAGGTGAAAACGATCGTTTCGCGTGTTGGCGAGGGCAGCAAAATCGTCCTGCTCGGCGATCCCGAGCAGATCGATCATCCTTACCTGGATTCGGTCAGCAACGGGCTTACGTATATCGTCGAGCGGTTCAAGCGCGAGAGCCTGAGCGGCCACATCACATTGGAGAAGGGCGAGCGCTCCAAGCTCGCGCAGCTTGCCGCCGATTTACTATAGCGACAGCGGGTATCGGCATTACCGGAATCCGGCATGATAGACCATTATTGCGGCTTATCGCGGTCGGCGACGACGCAGCGGTAAGCCTTCGCTATGCCTTGAGCCAATTCGTCCAATTGGCGGTCTAACGCGTACAGCCCGCAGGAGCCGTTGCCAGCGGGCTTAAACGCAGCGGCATGCTCTTCGAGCTGTAGGCCAGCTTGAGCGGGCTCGGCGCCATCGTCCATGCCCGGTTCGAGCGAAATGAGCGTGGCGAGCGACAGGTCGAGAAACAGATTGCCTGATCTCGTCTCCACGCCATAGTCGGTCCAGACTCGTCCGGTCTTCCAGCCGTCCTCCTTCGCGCCGAGCTGCAGCCAAGGGCCGGTTTCCGCAGGCACCTTATAGTGCTCGAGAAGCCGTTCCACGGCATCGCGTCCTTCTTCATACACGAACAGCAGCGACCGGTCGCGGTCGGCCAGCGCGTTCGTCTCGGCCAACTTCTTCACGATCTGCGCATAAAAGCCGGGCAGCTTGCCTTCCGGTAGCTTCAATTCCATCCCGTGAACCCGTTTCATTGTCGTTTGCCCTCCCCGGTTTGACTGGTTTGCGTTTATGATAAAACTTGTCTTAGCGCCAGCTAGTGAATCAGGAAATGGGTGTGTATAGAGCGAAGACGCCGAACAGCCGAAGCCGGAGCCTTACTTTAAATTTACCTTCAGCCTCACCGTCATTACCCCGTCTCCCATTTCCACGGAAGTGGCTTTGAGGAAAGAAACGAGCTTCTGCGGATAAAAGTTGAGATCGAATTCACGCTCCAATTCGGCGCGGGTCGTGTCGGGAAGGGCAAGTCCGTTGAATTTGAGAAGATCCGTACGGAAGCGGATCGCGTGCTGCGGCTTATCTTCCAGTGTGTAATGGCCCGACACGTCAACCTGCATGCCGTCACGCCGGCCTTGCGCGATAATGCTGCCCTCCTCAAACCGGAATTCGAAATCTTCGAACATCGCATTTTGCTCCCGCAGGAACCGGTTCAGCTCTTCCTGGGGCAAGCGGAGCGTATAGGTGAAGCCGTCGATTTCCAGCAGTTCCTTGTTCGAGTTCAACCACTTCGGCAGTTCCCGCATCGCTTTGCCAAGCGCCTGATAATAGCGGCGGACCTCCTCCAGACCCGTGAGCTCCCAGTAGGCGACGAGCTCCCGAATGAGCGCGCGAAGCCTTTCTTCATCTCCGCTGGCGGCGATGGCGCCGTCAATTTCGCTCTGGAGCTGGACCAGTCTCTCCCGTTGGGCAAGCAGGCTGCGCTCGATGACCGCTAAACGGCGCTCCTCGTCCTCGACGGCGGTGCGCTCGGCCTGCAAATCGCGGTATTGCTTCCGATAGCGGTCCAAGGTATGCTTGTCGTTGGACAGGATGACCTCAACATAATCCAGTATAACGAACAGCTGGGGAAGGTTGTCAAACGACATGGCGGCGGCGAGCAGCATATTCCTTTCGCCGGTATAATAGGCGCGCAGGACGGCTCCGGCTTTCTCGCGATACCGCTCGAGCTCGGCTTCGCTGCGTACGATTGCAGCGGCGAGCCCGGCTATGTCATCGGCGGCCTTTGCTTTTTGGATGGCGATCCGCCCGATTTCCTTATCGATCTCGGTGACGGACAGGCTTTTCTCCAACAACTCGCGAAGCGCTTCCCCCTCGATCGGGCTCGCCGCTTCGGCGGCCAGCGGCACCGGCTTCAACAGCCGGAAGCCAAGCAGGAGGAAACATATCCAAAAGACAGCCTTGCGGGATAGTGCCGGCATGCACTCGGCTCCTTTCGCACAAATCGATTTATAAGTCATCGGTGTCGCCGAAGTACGGAAATGCGTGTTCCGGAAGGACGGCAGATTACGCATAAATGTATGCTTAGACAGCTCTTATTATAATCGCAGAGGGGATGATTTGTCTGTCTGCGGCGGAATGAAAAGGCAGGAGGACACGACGATGCAAGAGAGAAACGATTTGGAGCACAGCCTGGCCGGACGGATTGCGGCCGAGGGCCGCAATGCGTGGATGATCAAAGCGGGCACCCGCGAACAGGTGCGCGGCATTCCGTTCCGCGATTTCATGGCGGCTTGCCTGTACGATGAGCAGTGGGGCTATTACCGCAGCGGTCAGGTGCGGATTGGCAAGGAGGGCGATTTCTATACCAGCTCGGGCATCGGAACGGTGATGGGCGATGTGCTTGCCACCTATATCGCCCGGGACATATTCGCCGCAGGCGTTCCACCGTTGGTATACGAATGGGGAGCGGGCACCGGCAGGCTGGGGTTGCAGATGCTGGCCAAATGGTCGGCGATGCCTGGGATGGAGAACGCACATCGCGTTCGTTACCGGATGGTGGACGCGAATCCGGCGCACCGGGAAGCGATGCAGCGCGCAATCGCCGAGGCCGGCTTCGGGGATCGGATTCAATGCCTTCTTCCGGAGCAGGCGGATAAGGAGCTTCCCGCCGCAGGTTCTTGCGTCATTGTCGCAAACGAGCTGCTCGATGCGTTTCCGGTCCGCCGATTCGTGCGCCTGGGCGGGGAGCTTCGGGAAATCGGCACCTGCTATGACGAAGCGGAAGGCCGGTTCGGCGACTGCTTCCTGGAGGAGTCCGAGTTCACGCGAGGGTTCGCTCTTCGGGCGGACGGCATCCGGTTGGAGGAAGGGCAGGAGGCGGAATGGAGCCCGGATGCGGAGGCGTGGCTCGACAGGCTCTGTGGCAAGCTGCGGGGCGGGCGAATCATTCTCATCGACTATGGAGATACCGCAAGCGGGCTGTATGCGCCGCACCGGATGCGAGGAACGCTGCTCTGCTACCGCAAACATGCCGCGCACGGTGATCCCTATGCTTATATCGGGGAACAGGATATGACCGCGCACGTCAATTTCAGCGCCGTACAAAAGGTGGCGGAGGCCGCGGGATGGCAGGTTGCTTCGTTCTCGACGCAAAAGCGGTTTCTTGTCGATCACGGTGTGCTGCTTGAGCTGGAGGCGCATCAAGATCCGAACCCGTTCGGCGAGACGGCCCGGCGCAACCGGGCGATCCGGCAGCTCCTGCTTAGCGACGGGATGAGCGAGAGCTTCAAAGTGATGGTGCTTGCCAAATGAAAAAACCCAGCCCCTCAGGAGGCTGGGTTGTCTGTATTGCCGATTCAGAAGGGCAGCCCCATCTTGAACACGGACCAATAGGTAAAGCCAAGAAACGACAGGATCATATAGCCCCAGAACATCATTATGTATGTACGCTCCGAGAAATTCAAGTAGCCCAACAGGAAGAACACGGCGGTTTGAAAAAAGAACAACAGCGCCATCTCGATTTTTTCGCCCGCAAAAGCCATCAACGCGATGACGAAGGTCCAAAAGCCGAGCACCCGGAACATTCGTGCCATGATTCCACCCCCCTCTCTCGTACATCACGTTCATTTTTGACAGTAACATTATACCCTCGCGGGTTGTACGGTGTAAACCATAAAGCGCGACGAATTGGCAATTTTTTTTGCTGCGCCAGGGCTGTTTATCGAATTATACCCTTTTAACCGTATCCGATGTATGAGCCCTCCCGAAAATGGACATACATTTTAGTATCCGATAGATTCTATGAACTCTACCACGGGCATAGTGATAAAGTAAGCGCCTTTACGTTAGGAGGTTATCAATGCATGACAGCAGTCAGACAAGATGCGTGGAGTCCGGATGACGATCTCATGCTGGCCGAAGTTACGCTCCGGCATATCCGGGAAGGAAGCACGCAGCTGGCGGCATTCGAGGAGGTCGGAGAGCGGATCGGACGCACGTCCGCCGCATGCGGCTTTCGCTGGAACAGCTGTGTCCGCAAACGTTACGAGGAAGCGATACTGCTGGCGAAACAGCAGCGCCAGAAGCGTAATTATATGAAGAAGTCGGTGGCTGCGCCGCAGGTTTCCTCGATCTCCCCCGAGGCTGAGGAGAGAGTCTATCATCCTGAGCTTGCCGGCGAGGAAACGCTGACGATGGATGCCGTAATCCGGTTTCTCAGGCAATGGCGGAATGCTTACCAGGACATAAGCCGGCAGATTAAAGCTTTGGAGAAGGAATTGAAAGAAAAAGACGAAGAAATGTTCGACCTGCGCGTAGAGAACGAACGGCTTTCCCGGGAGGTCAACAGCGCACAGACGGATTACCGGACCGTGAATGACGATTACAAGACGCTCATTCAAATTATGGACCGGGCGCGACGGCTTGCCGTGCTGGATGAGGAAGAGGAAGCGAAAACGCGATTCAAGATGGATGCCAACGGCAATCTGGAGCGGATCGAATAAGCGGCCGCTGCCCGCCGTATGAGGCGATGACAAAGGAGACACGCATTGCTGCGCATAAGCTGCGCGGCTGCGTGTCTTTTTGTTGGCTGGCGGGGAATTTCGGTTCGGGCGGTTTTGTTTGTTATAATAGAAGCGACTAGCCGGGGAACGGAGGTGCAGGGGATGAAAATAAACATTGTCGGCGGGGGAGCGATTGGCCTGTCATTGGCGGCGCGCCTTTCCCGGAGCGGAATTGCTGTCCGGCTGTGGACGCGAACGGAAAGCCAGGCACAAATAATTACGGAGCATGGCATCTCGCTGCATGGAGCGGATGGGGGCATATCGGTTCACCGCGTTGAGGCCGTTTGTTCCGAACGACTGCTGGGGCAATCGGAGCTCGCCGGATCTGCACCGGGCGATTGGGTTATGCTCACGGTCAAGCAAACGCACTTGGCTGACGGGCAGACGATCAGGCTGATCGGGCAATTGGCCGACTCGGGCGGCGGCGCCGCGCTTGGCGTGCTATGCCTGCAGAACGGGATCGGCCATATGGAGCGGCTGCGGGATGCGCTTCCGAACGTCGCTTTCGTGCAAGGGATAACCAATGAAGGCGGGCTTCGTATCGATGAGCGGACAGTCGCGTATACGGGGCATGGCGAGCTTCATATGGGACCTGGGGCCGATGCGGAAGGGCAAAAAATGTTTGTGAAAGCTCTGCGAAAAGCAGGAATAACGGCCTTTGTGTCGAAAGACATCTTAACTCACGTTTACCGGAAACTCGTGGTCAATGCGGTGGTTAATCCGCTGACCGCCTTGTATGGCGTACGGAACGGCGAGCTGCCGAACGATCCGATCCGGCTCGCGCTTATGCGGGCGGTATATGCCGAGACGCTTGCAGTTCTGGTGGCCGCCGGTATGAAGGAAAGCGGCAGCGAATGGGAGCGGGTTCTGGATGTCTGCCGTCACACGGCGAACAACCTATCGTCGATGCGAAGGGACGTCGAGGAAGGCCGGATAACCGAAGTGGCCGCCATCAATGGTGGCGTTGCGGCGCTGGCGGAACGGTTGGGGAAATCCGCTCCCTTGAACACGGCTCTTGCCGTGATGATCGGTGCGTTGGACAGGTAGTGACGAGACGGGAGGAGTCGGACGTGGCAGCGCTCTGGGATAGCGTAACACAGCTGTATGCTTATATGGCAGTCGTGCCGATCGTGCCGTTCGCGCTTGTTTATATCGGCTATGCGGCTTTTGCCAAGGACAAGAAACGCGCCCTCCGGATGGCTATGGATGTGACGACGGCGCTGCTGATCGGCTCCGTGACGGTGTTGTTTAACCTGATTTTCGGAAGCTCCTTTGGTTTTTACGGCATTTTGCTCATTCTGCTGCTCGGCGCAGGGCTGCTCGGCAACCTCCAATACCGGAAGCGCGGCAGCGTGAATCTGGGACGGATCGTGCGCGCGGTGTGGCGGCTCGGCTTTTTCGTCATGGGTGCATTTTACTTGCTGTTTCTGGCGATCGCAGTCGGACAGACGATTTGGCAAGCCTGATTCATGTCTAAGCCAATGCCGATGGCAATGCGTACATAGTTTGAAACCAAGCGTTACGCCCTGCATGCAACCTCCTGACGGGGGTTTTTTTGACCATTTCAGAAAAGATAAGTTATAGTGGATAAAGTGACGTTTACCTTTCAGTCCTGTCTATAATGGATTTGGCCAATTGTGAAAATTTTCGGTTGAGCGTTAACAGGAGGGGCAGCCGCATCATGAATATAGAATACGTCGAAACGCCGAGCGGCTACCCCGTTACGGATGCCTATGTCAAGCGCACCGATGCCGGGGTGGCTGAACTGTTCGGCAGCCATGCGGAAGCGGCCGGAGATTGGCGGGCGCGGGTCGAGTGGC
>NZ_KK082149.1:50509-51270 GCF_000598065.1 Paenibacillus darwinianus
CCACTCGACCCGCGCGGACAGCAGGCAGGTGGCGGAAGTGTTGGCTGCCTTCAACCGTAAAGCGGGCGCCTCCGCCAGGACGGAAGCGAATGTGGAAGCGCTCGGTGCGGGCGCTCCTGTGGTGGTTGGCGGACAGCAAGCAGGACTGTTGACCGGGCCGCTTATGGTGATCCATAAGGCGGTATCCGTTATAAATGCGGCTAATTGGGCGGAGAAGGAGCTTGGCCAGAAGGTCGTGCCGATATTCTGGATCGCCGGTGAAGACCATGACTGGGATGAGGCGAATCATGCCAGTGTCGTGACGACCGGCAGCGGCCTGAGGAAGCTTGCCGTCGATCGCGAAGGCAAGCCCAGGACATCGGTAAGCCGCACTACGCTTGATCAGGCCGTATGGAACACGGTGCTGGGCGAGCTGGCGGACAGCCTGCCTGACACGGCATTCAAGCCGGAACTGCTCGAAGCTCTTAAGCTTGCCGCAGCTTCATCCGCTACATTAACAGACATGTTCGCGCGCATTATGGCTTCCTTGTTCGCGAATGAAGGGCTAGTTATGATGGATGCGGACGATCCGGCATTGCGCCGGCTGGAAGCGCCAATGTTCATTCGCATGCTGGAGAATGGGAGAGAACTCGAACGGGCTTATGCCGCTAGTTCGTCCCGATTGACCGGGCTCGGTTATGCGCTGCAGGTTGAACCGCAGCCGGGTTGCGCCAATCTGTTCGTTTACCGCGATCCGGCGGTCGACCCTAATGCGGGGCGGC
>NZ_KK082149.1:51370-89883 GCF_000598065.1 Paenibacillus darwinianus
GGCGAGCGGGTGCTGCTGTATCGGCAGGACGGCGGCGGCTTCACCGACCGCAAGGGGACTTTCGGCGTTTCGGAGCGTGCGTTATTGTCGTTGGCGGCCGAAGCGCCCGAACTGTTCAGCAACAACGTGCTGACGCGTCCCTTGATGCAGGATTACGTATTGCCTGTTCTGGCGTCCGTATTGGGCCCCGCGGAAATCGCATACTGGGCCCAGCTCGGCGAGGCTTTCCGATCGTTCGGCATGGCGATGCCGATCGTAATGCCGCGCACCTCCTTCACGGTGACGGACGACGGAATCCGGAAATATATGGCGGCTTACGGACTGTCGTTCGAGGATGTCCGGTCCCGGTTCGAGGAATGCAAGCAGGCGTGGCTGGACGGGCGGGACACGCTGTCGCTCGACGAGCTGTTCGAGGAGACGGAGCGCCGTTTTACAGAGGTGTACGAGCCGCTGCTGCAGACGCTGCCGGCCCTGGAGGCCGGACTTGCCGAGCTCGGCGAGAAGAATAAGCAGAGAATTATTGAGCAGGTTCGGTTTTTGCGGGCGAGAGCCAAGGAAGCACACCGTTTGCGTTATGAGGCCGAGATGAGACGATTCGACAGGGTGGCGGTGTGGCTGAGGCCGGAGGACAAGCCGCAGGAGCGCGTCATCAATTACACATCGCTGTGGAACCGGTTCGGCAGCCACTGGCTTGACAGCCTTCTGGCGGTTCCGTGCAACCGATCGGGCGGGCACTATATCATTCATCTGTAGGAGGAGTTTGCATTGAACGTAAAAGAAAAAAGCATCGTCGCCGATATGGGATTGGCGCCGGAAGGACATTTGAAAATCGACTGGGTGCAAGCCCACATGCCGGTTCTGAACCGGATTCGCGAACAATTCGAGAAGGAGCAGCCTTTTAAAGGGCTGAAGGTTACGATCTCGCTTCATCTGGAGGCGAAAACGGCTTATTTGGCAAAGGTCGTGGCTGCCGGCGGAGCGGATGTGACGATTACGGGCAGCAACCCGCTGTCCACGCAGGATGACGTGTGCGCGGCGCTCGTCGAGGATGGCATTACGGTGTTCGCGAAATACAATCCTTCCCCGCAGGAATACAAGGAATTGCTGGTTAAAGCTTTGGAAACGAAGCCGGATCTGATTATCGACGACGGCGGCGATCTTGTGACGATTCTGCACAGCGAGCGCCAGGATTTGCTGGAAAACGTGCGCGGCGGCGCCGAGGAGACGACGACCGGCATTTTACGCCTCAAGGCGATGGAGAAAGACGGTTCCCTCAAGTTTCCGATGGTTGCCGTCAACGACGCATTCTGCAAGTACCTGTTTGATAACCGGTACGGCACGGGCCAGTCGGTATGGGACGGCATTAACCGGACGACCAATCTGGTCGTCGCGGGCAAAACCGTGGTTGTCGTCGGCTACGGCTGGTGCGGCAAAGGCGTGGCGATGCGGGCAAAAGGTCTCGGAGCCAACGTCATCGTCACCGAGATCGATGCGATCAAAGCGGTCGAGGCGTACATGGACGGCTTTGCTGTCATGCCGATGCTGGAAGCCGCCAAGCAGGGTGATTTTTTCGTAACGGTAACGGGCAACCGGGATGTCATCCGCGGCGAGCATTACGCCGTGATGAAGGACGGCGCAATTCTGTCCAACGCGGGCCATTTCGACGTCGAGGTTAACAAGCCGGAGCTCGAGGCGCTGTCAACCGGCAAGCGTACGGTTCGCCGCAACATTGAGGAGTATCAGCTGAAGGACGGCCGCAGCATTTACCTACTGGCGGAGGGACGTCTCGTGAACCTGGCTGCGGGCGACGGCCACCCTGCGGAAATAATGGACATGACATTCGCCCTGCAGGCGATGTCGCTTAAATACGTGAACGAGCAGTACGAGGCGATCGGCAACCTTGTCGTCAACGTACCGTACGAGCTGGATGAGCAGGTGGCGCGCTTCAAGCTGGAGTCGCTCGGCACCGGCATCGACAGGCTGTCCGACGAGCAGAAGTCGTATTTGGATAGCTGGCAAGAGCATTAATAAATGTGAGTTCGCCTTAGGCCTGGGCCGCAGCGGCATCGGAAATCGACGCTGCTGCGGCTTTTTTGTGTGGTTCGCCATCGTCCGCACATTTCGCGGTCTCCCTCAATTCGGCGGAGTAGCGGCACGGCGTGCCGCTGCCGCCAGTCTCTTTTTCCCGGCGACCCGGTTCACCCGCACCTAAAGTTGACGATAGTTCGTCTTCTGATTGAAAACGTGCGTACCCGGTTAAAAATGCTTGTCGCATCTAACACTTGAAGGAGGCGTTCCGAATGACCGAGCAACAGCATGTGGTGGAGAAGGACGGGGCCGTGAATATGGGCAAGGTGGAGCAAGCGATCGATAAAATCGGCGAGGATAGGAAAGTAGAAATTCTAAGCAGCTTCGAAGGCTTCAAGCAGTATCTGGGCAAACGGATCGAGATGGCGGAAAAGCTCGGGATGAGCGAGGAGCAGATGGCGAAGACGGCGGAGAAGGTGGCCGACTACTTGTCATCCCACGAAGAACCGCGCAACCGCGAGGAAAAGCTGCTTCAGGAGCTGTGGAAGGCCGGCCAGCAGGAAGAGCGCCATATGCTCGCACATATCCTTGTCCGAATGGCCCAGCAGCAGTAGCAGTAGCTGAAACGATTCGTTAACCTCATAAAATATTTTCAAAAATTCCTGCTCATCGAGCAGGAATTTTATTTTAGGTGGCGAATTATTCAAGCTAAGTGGTGAAAAGTGGGGCGAAGTGGGTAATTTGGGGGGAGAGGTGGAGCGGCCGGATGTTCATGGGTGAGTATCAACACAGCATCGACGAAAAAGGCCGTTTGATCGTTCCCGCCAAGTTCCGCGAGAACCTTGGCCCGCAATTCATCGTAACTCGCGGCCTGGACAACTGCTTGTTCGTCTATCCGATGAGCGAGTGGAGCGTATTGGAGCAGAAGCTCAAATCGCTGCCGCTCATGAAATCGGACGCCCGCGCGTTCTCCCGCTTTTTCTTCTCGGGGGCGACGGAATGCGAGCTGGACAAACAGGGAAGGGTAAATTTGCCGAACAACCTGTGCGAATATGCAAAGTTGGACAAGGATTGCGTCGTGATCGGCGTATCCAACCGGGTGGAAGTATGGAGCAGGGCAATTTGGGAGGGCTATAACCAGCAATCTGAGGAAGCCTTCAATGAAATTGCCGAGAAGCTCGTCGATTTCGATTTCAACTTCTGAGAGCAGGCCCGTATCGGACCAGAACAAAGCCGGGAGGGCTGACGATTGTTTCAACATGTGACGGTGCTGAAAGAGGAAGCGGTGGACGGCCTGTTGGTGAAGGCTGACGGCATTTACGTCGATTGCACGCTTGGCGGAGCTGGGCACAGTGAGCTTATCGCTTCGCGGCTCGGGGATAACGGAAGGCTGATCGCACTCGATCAGGACGACTGGGCGCATGACAATGCGCGCATCCGGCTGGCCCCATATATACATAAAATCACGCTGATTAAAAGCAATTTCAGGGATTTGGAGCAGGCGCTGCGCGAGGCTGGCGTTCCCGAACGGGACGGCGTGCCGCAAGTAGACGGCATTCTGTTCGATCTCGGCGTGTCCAGCCCGCAGCTGGATGAGGCCGAGCGCGGCTTCAGCTATCAGCACGATGCGCCGCTCGACATGCGGATGGACCGGGAAGGAACGCTGACGGCCCATGAAATCGTCAACGAATGGGAAGAACACGAAATCTCCCGCATTCTTGACCGCTACGGGGAAGAGAAGTTCGCCCGGCGCATTGCGAAGGGAATCGTCCAAGCCCGCGCACGCAAGCCGATCGAGACGACGAGCGAGCTGGCCGAGCTGGTCAAAGCCGGCATTCCCGCAGCCGCAAGGCGGACGGGCGGCCATCCTGCGAAGCGTTCGTTTCAGGCGTTGCGGATTGCGGTGAACGACGAGCTCGGCGCAGAGGAGGAGGCGCTGCTGCAGGCAGTCCGGTGCCTCGCGCCGGGCGGCAGAGTGTCGGTCATCACGTTTCATTCCCTGGAGGACAGAATTTGCAAGCAGATTTTTGCGAAATTTGTTGAAAAATGCAGTTGTCCGCCGGATTTTCCGTTGTGCGTATGCGGAGCGAAGGGTGTGCTGAAGCTCATCAACCGCAAGCCGATCGAGCCCGGCCCCGAGGAATTGGATGCGAACCCGCGCTCCCGTTCAGCCAAGCTGCGAGTCGCCGAAAAATTGTAAACACAATGCGCCCGGCTTGACGGGCGATTACCGCGATACCGAACAACGTAACATGAAAGGGGAACTTGATCCATGGCCTATATGCACGGCAATCTGGCTGTTCAACCGCAAAAACGGCAGGAGCGGCAAACCTCCGTCCAAACGAAGAAAAAAGTAGTCGTCCGCCGGAAAACGCTGCCCGTCCAAGAGAAGTTGCTCTATCTGTTCACCGTCGTCATGTGTGTGATCGTGGCCGGGGTCATCATTTTCCGATATGCGCAAATCTATCAGATGAATCTGGAAATCAAGCAGCTGACCGAGAAGTACGAGGCGCTTTCCGTGCAGCAGAAAGAACTGCAGAGAAAATACGAAACGCTCAGTGATCCGGGCATGATCAAGCGGAAAGCGGAGGAGCTCGGCATGATCCCGAACGACCAGGAAGTGATTTCGGTCGAGCTCGGCAGTGGCTCCAGCCAGACAGCAATGAAAGAATAGGGGGATAACGTGAATAAGCGAATAAAGCTTCGCACGCTGCTTATAGGGGGGCTCATCACCCTCCTATTTCTTGTTTTGGTGGGCCGCGTATATTTCGTTCAAGTCGTTCGCGCCGATTTCTGGTATGAGAAGGCGAAGGAGGCATGGACCACATCCGAGAATATTCCGGCCGCCCGCGGTACGATTACGGATCGCGAAGGAAACGTCCTGGCGATGGACGTGGCAGGCTTCACGGTGGCCGTCAATCCGAAGGTCGTTAATGAGCTAGGCCTTGCGGACCAGATTGCGAGCAAGTTCAACTTGTTGCTGGGCAAGCCGGAATCGGAGCTGCGGGATATCCTAACCAAGAAGAATAAGAAAGGCGAGTTTTACCTGCAGCGCGAGGTTCGCAGCGAAGGCTGGAAAATCGACAAGGAGCTCGCCGACCGGGTGGAAGCCTTCAAGCAGCAGCTGCGGCAACAGACGGGCGAAAAAGATGTGGGCATCTACCTGATCGAGGACCAGAAACGCTTTTATCCCAAAAATACGATGGCGTCCCATGTGCTCGGTTATTTGAATAAAGCGGGCGACGCCGTTAACGGCCTTGAGCTGTCGCTCGATCGTTATTTGCGCGGCACCGACGGAAAAATTAAATATGAACGGGACGGCAACCGCGTGAAGCTTGCCGACGGCGACGTTGAATACGTTCCGGCCAAGGACGGAAGCAATGTGGCGTTGACGATCGATACCGAGATCCAGTATTACATTGAGAAGGCGATTAAGGATACGTATGACAAATCGCAGCCGAGGAGCATCACGGCGATCGCCGCCGACCCGAACACGATGGAAATTCTCGGAATGGCCACGCTGCCGAACTTTAATCCGAACGTCTATTGGGAGACACCGGAGGGCGCCGACTTCAACTATGCGATCAAGGGTCTTATCGAGCCGGGTTCGACGTTCAAGATCGCCACTCTGGCGGCGGCTGTGGAAGAGGGCATATTCAATCCGGACGAAACTTACAAGTCGGGGAGCATCACGATTGCCGGATCGCCGCTGCGTGATTACAATCGCGTCGGGTGGGGAGAGATCAGCTATCTCGAAGGGCTGAAACGGTCAAGCAACGTGGCCTTCATCAAACTTGGCTATGAGAAAATGAAGAATGAGACATTCATGAATTACATCCGGAATTTCGGATTTGGACAAAAAACCGGAATCGAACTGAACGGTGAAGTGTCCGGTTCGGTGGCGGCCACCTATGCTACCGAGAAGGCGACGCTTACGTTTGGTCAAGGGCGCGTGCAGGTTACGCCGATCCAGCAGGTCGCGGCGGTTGCGGCTGTGGCGAACGGCGGCAAGCTGATGCAGCCGCATCTGGTGAAGGAAATTACCGATCCCGCGACGAAGAAGGTAGTGAAGGTAGAGCCGAAGGTCGTACGGCAGGTTATCTCGTCGGAATCCGCTCGCAAGGTGGGCGAGTACTTGGAGACGGTCGTCTCCGATCAGGAGATCGGCACCGGCAAGAACGCTTATATCGAAGGCTATCGCGTCGCAGGCAAAACAGGTACGGCGCAGAAGGTAATAGACGGCAAATACGACGACGAAAAATATGTCGTTTCCTTTATCGGCTATGCGCCGGTGGAGGACCCCAAAATTGTCGTCTACGTCGTGGTCGACGAGCCGATAGACAGATTCGCGGGAGGCGGCTCGGTCGCGGCTCCGGTATTTAAGGAAATCGTCCTGCAAAGCTTGCGGCATATGGGCGTAGCGCCGAACAACGCCGTTAAGCCGGCGGAGGGCAACAAGGAGCTTTCGGTGACCGCGCCCGACATGACGGAGCTTAAGGTCGCGCAGGCAGCGGAAGAGCTGCGGTCCCGCGTGCTCGGCTATGAGGTCGTCGGCAAAGGAGATACGGTTCTGCAGCAAATTCCGAAGGCGGGGACGAACATTGCGCCTTCCCAGCGGATCTATCTGGTAACCGAACAGCGGGACAAGCTGGAGGTGCCCAATGTGCGCGGCTTGTCGCTGCGCGATGCGGTAGAGGTGTGTTCCCTGCTTGGGATGAGGTGCGTAACGGAAGGCCAAGGGTTCGTGAAGCAGCAGATTCTCGCGACGGCCAAAGGCGAGCGGTTTCTGAAGCTGGTGCTCGAGCCGCCGGGAGAACCGGCGCCGCCGGCAGCGCCGGCGGATGGCGCTGCCGCCGACGAGGCGGCGGCGCAGCCGGGACCTGCGGAGACGGACGGATGATGTAGGGAAGCGCCCGCTTGTCGGCGCGCGCTGCGGCGGCGCATCCCTGCCCGTTGCAGGGCTTGTTCTAACGCCGACCTCGTCCGAATAAGCTGAGTTAGAAGCGGCATAATCCGCGTACTCGGCCGTTTCGGAGGAGGAACGTGTTTGAAAATCTCGGGTGCAACGGTCAGGCGGCGCCTGTTCTTTGTCCTCTTGGGGGCGATCGTCGCCTTTCTCGCCTTGGCGGTCCGCCTTGGTTATGTGCAGCTCTGGAACGGCAAGGAGCTTGCGGCTAAGGCGGAGGACTCTTGGCGCAGGAACATTCCGTTCTCCGCCAAGCGCGGGGAAATTCTGGATCGCAACGGCATCAGGCTGGCTTACAACATCAGTTCGCCGACGGTGATGGCGATTCCCGCTCAGGTGAAGGACCCTGCGGGGACGGCTGCCAAGCTGGCCAAAGCGTTAGGCATGAAGGAAGAAACCCTCTACGGGCTGATCACCAAAAAACAGCTCATTGTCCGCATCCAGCCCGGAGGCCGAAAAATCTCAACGGAAAAAGCGCAGCAAATCCGGGGATTGGGTCTTCCGGGCATTGTTGTTGCCGAGGACAATAAGCGATATAATCCATACGGCTCCTTCGCGGCGCATGTTCTCGGCTTTACGGGGATCGACAATCAAGGGCTGACCGGTGTGGAGTTGACGTATGACAAGCTGCTCAGCGGCCTGTCCGGCAGCGTCTCGTTTCTTTCGGATGCCAAAGGCCGGCAAATGCCCGGTTCCTCGGATACGTACAGCAAGCCGAAGGACGGACTCAACCTTCAACTGACGATCGACAAGCAAATCCAGTCGATCATGGAGCGAGAGCTGGATCAAGCGATGGTGAAGCATCGGGCCGACAGCGTTTTCGCCATTGCTATGGATCCGAATAATGGGGAAATACTCGCGATGGCGAGCCGGCCGACATACGAACCGGCCAAATTTCGCGAGGTGCCTGCCGAAATCTATAACCGGAACCTGCCGATCTGGATGACGTACGAGCCGGGATCGACGTTCAAAATCATCACGCTGGCGGCCGCGCTGCAAGAGAAGAAGGTCGATTTGAAGAACGAGCGGTTTTTCGACCCGGGCGCGATCGAGGTCGGCGGGGCGCGGCTGCGCTGCTGGAAAAAAGGCGGTCACGGCAGCCAGACTTTTCTGGAAGTGGTCGAAAACTCATGCAACCCCGGCTTTGTTACACTGGGGCAACGTTTGGGTAAAGATAAGCTGTTCCAGTACATACGGAATTTCGGCTTCGGTGCCAAGACCGGCATCGATCTCCGCGGCGAAGGGAACGGCATTCTGTTCAAGCTGAACCGGGTCGGTCCGGTAGAACTCGCTACGACGGCTTTCGGGCAAGGTGTTTCGGTAACGCCGATCCAGCAGATTGCTGCCGTATCGGCGGCGATCAATGGCGGGACCTTGTATAAACCGCATGTGGCGAAGGCCTGGTACCAGCCCGAGACCGGTCGGATCATCGATACCATTGAACCGGAGAAGGTGCGGCAGGTGATCTCGCCCGAGACGTCGAAGCAGGTACGGGAAGCGCTCGAGAGCGTCGTAGCCAAAGGCACCGGCCGGAACGCGTTCATCGACGGCTACCGTGTCGGCGGCAAAACGGGCACGGCGCAGAAGGTGATCAACGGACGGTATTCGCCGAACGAGCATATCGTGTCGTTCGTCGGCTTCGCGCCCGCGGACGATCCCAAGATCGTCATTTATGTCGCCGTCGACAATCCGCAGGGCATTCAGTTCGGGGGACTCGTCGCCGCACCGATCGTCCGCAACATCATGGCCGATGCGCTCGTCCAGCTCGGCGTGGAGCCGAGGAAGGACCAGCTTCCCCGTGATTACAAATTCGGCGAGACACCGGTCGTCACCGTTCCGAATCTCGTCGGCAAGACGGTGTCGGAACTTTACGAGGATTTGAATATGAATTTCAATCTGGCTTCCGCCGGCACGGGCAGCACCGTAATCCGGCAGGCTCCGGCTGCCGGCGCGCGGGTGGAGCGGGGCTCGACGATCCGTATCTATTTGGGGAAAGACAATGTTGAAATTCAAGAAGATGGTTCATAATGGAACTAGAAGAATTTGCAGGTTTACCGGGGCCCCCGAAAAGATTAGGATTAAACTTCGAAGGTTTACTTCATTTATTTGGGATAAAGTCCGACCGCGGGGCTTCAAAAAGAAATAGGAAATAAGCTTTGAAGCTTCGCATTATTTTTTGGGGAATTAGGATATGGAGGAAAATTGTATGCAGCTGAGTGAATTTTCGGCCATGCTGTTGACCGCTAAACAGGAAGGCGGAGAAGCGCAGATCACCGGCATCGAAACGGACTCCCGCAAAGTAAAGCCGGGTGACCTGTTTATCTGTTTGCCGGGCCATACTGTGGACGGCCATGATTATGCCCAGGATGCCGTAGACCGCGGCGCGACCGCACTCGTGGTCCAGCGCAGGCTCGATGCCGCCGTGCCGCAGATCGTCGTCAAGGACAGCAGGCTGGCGATGGCGGTCATGGCCGGCCTGTTTTACGGCAATCCGAGCGAACGGATGAAGCTGATCGGCGTCACCGGGACGAACGGCAAGACGACGGTTACCTATCTGGTGGAAAAAATTATGCAGGGTGCCGGCTTCCCGGCCGGCGTTATCGGCACGATCGAACGGCGGTACGCCGGGCGGACCTTCCCGATGTCGGGCACGACGCCGGAAGCGCTTGATCTGCAGCGGTATTTGCACGACATGGCGGAGGCCGGAACCGCATATTGCGCGATGGAGGTGTCGTCACATGCGCTTGAGCAGGGGCGGGTGAAGGGCTGCCACTTCCGTACGGTCGTATTCACGAATCTGACGCAGGACCATCTGGATTACCACGGCACAATGGAACGGTACGCCGCAGCCAAGGAGCTGCTGTTTGCCCGGCTTGGCAATACATATCCGGCGGAAGCGGAGCGTCGTTCATATGCCGTCTTGAATGCCGATGACGGGGCGTCGGCCTCGTTTACGCGGGCAACCTCGGCCGAGGTGATCACCTATGGCGTTGACCGGGAGGCGGACATCCGGGCATCGGATATCCGCATTACCGCCACAGGAACCTCGTTCCACGTCGCCACCTTCCGGGGGGAAACGGATATTACGCTGCGGATGGTCGGGAAATTTAACGTTTACAACGCGTTGGCGGCGCTGGGCGCCGCACTGATCGAGGGCATATCGCTCGAGGCGGCCAAAGCGAGCCTTGAAGCGGTGCCGGGTGTGCCGGGCAGGGTGGAGGCCGTCGATGCGGGACAGTCGTTCGCGGTCGTCGTCGACTATGCGCACACGCCGGACGGACTGGAGAACGTCCTCAAGGCCGTACGCGAATTCGCGGCCCGCAAGGTGTACTGCGTATTCGGCTGCGGCGGCGACCGGGACCGGACGAAGCGGCCCATCATGGGGCGCATTGCGGCGTCCTATGCCGATTACGTCATCGTCACCTCCGACAATCCGCGCACGGAGGAGCCGCACGCCATTCTGGCCGATATAGAGGCAGGACTTCAGGCGGACGGGGTACCCGCCGAGCGCTACGAGCTGATTGCCGACCGCCGCGCGGCGATTGAAAAAGCGGTTGAAATGGCAAGCCCCGACGATGTAGTATTGATTGCGGGGAAAGGCCATGAAACGTACCAGATCATCGGCAAAGAAACGTTTGACTTCGACGACAGGCTCGTTGCCGAACAAGCGATAAGGAGAATACATCCGTGATTAAACGAACGATAGCCGAATTGGCCATGATGTGCGGAGGCGAGCCCAATGCTGCGGCCGAGGCGGAAAGAGACAGGACGGTAAACGGCGTCGCAACCGACTCCCGCGGACTGACGGAAGGGCGCCTGTTTGTGCCCTTGACGGGAGAACGGTTCGACGGCCATGAATATGTCGAATCCTGCTTTGGGCGCGGCGCTGCGCTGGCGCTGTGGTCCCAGGACCGGCCCGTGCCGGAGCAGCTGGCGCAGCGACCGCTGCTGATCGTGCGCGATACGCTGGAGGCGCTGCAGAAGCTGGCGCGGGCATACCGGCTGGAACTGCAGGTTAAGGTGGTCGGCATCACCGGCAGCAACGGGAAGACGACGACCAAGGATTTGACAGCCGCCGTGCTTGCCGCTGCCTATCGCGTACATAAAACCGAAGGCAACCTGAATAATCACATCGGGTTGCCTCTCACCATTTTACGCATGGACGAGGATGCGGAATGCGCCGTTCTGGAGATGGGCATGAGCGGATTCGGAGAAATCGAGCTGCTGGCCGCCATTGCGTTGCCCGACATCGCAGTCGTGACGAACATTGGCGACGCCCATCTGCTCCAGCTGGGATCCCGTGAGGGCATTGCCAAGGCGAAGCTCGAAATCGCTTCGGGCCTGCGTCCCGGCGGGACGATCCTGATTAACGGCGACGAGCCGCTGCTGACGGTCGGCATCCGTGACGCCAAGCTGTCGGAAGGGGCCGACGTGCAGACGTTCGGACTCGGAGAAGGACATGATTGGTCGGCCGGCTCGATTGCGGTCGGCGCGAAAGAATCGGCGTTTACCGTCAAAGCGGACGGTTCGACAGCCAGGCTGGGCGGCGCGTTCAAAATCCCGGTTCCGGGACGCCACAATGTGTCGAATGCGCTCGCGGCCGTTGCGGTCGGCGCGCTGCTCGGACTTACGGACGATCAAATCCGCAGCGGCTTGTCGGGGGCAAAGCTGACCGGGATGCGCATCGAGACGGTAACCGCGCACAATGGCGCGACGATTCTCAACGACGCATACAACGCCAACCCGACCGCCGTACGCGCCGCCATCGCGCTGGTAGCGGAGCTGACCGGCTTCGGCCGCAAATGGCTGGTGCTGGCCGACATGCTGGAGCTCGGCCCGGAGGAGGAAAAGCTACACTACGATACAGGCGCCGCCATATCGCCGGATACGGTCGACCGTGTGCTGACGTTCGGCACGCTCGCCCGGCATATCGCGGAAGGCGCATCCGCAGGGCTTGGGGCGGAGCGCGTCGTTCATTTTGACGGGAAGGCCGAGCTTGCCGCTTATTTGCGGGAGCACGTCGCCGCGGACGATCTGGTGCTGGTGAAAGGCTCGCGGGGCATGAGAATGGAAGAAATCGTCCAATTCATGGCGCGATGACGGGAGGAAGCGTGTTGGATATCAAAGTCATATTATTTGCGCTTGGCGTTTCCTTTCTGCTGGCCGTGCTGCTCGGGCCCTTATTTATTCCTCTGCTTCGCCGCATGAAGTTCGGCCAGGAGGTGCGGTCGGACGGTCCGCAGAGTCACCTGAAAAAGAGAGGGACTCCCACCATGGGCGGCATTATCATCATGCTGGCCTTCCTTATTTCGTTTCTGAAATTTTCCGACCGCACAATGGAGTTCTGGGTGCTGCTTACCGCGTCGCTCGGCTTCGGGCTGGTCGGTTTTCTGGACGATTATATCAAAATCGCTTTTAAACGCTCGCTCGGCTTGACAGCGCGGCAGAAGTTGGCCGGTCAGCTGCTTTTCTCGGTGCTCGTATGCGTCATGCTGTACCGGATGGATCACAGCACGGCGCTTGCGGTCCCCGGCACAGGCTGGAGCTTCGACCTGGGCTGGCTCTATTACCCGTTCGTCGTGCTGATGCTGTTTGCGATCAGCAACGCGGTCAACTTTACGGATGGTGTAGACGGCCTGTTGTCAGGTACGAGCGCGGTAGCATTTGCGGCGTTCACGCTCGTTGCGCTACAGGCTACGGAGCATGAATCGGCCGTATTCTCCGCCGCGATGATCGGCGCCGTGCTCGGTTTTCTCGTTTATAATGCGCATCCGGCTAAGGTGTTTATGGGCGACACTGGTTCGCTCGGGATCGGGGGAGGCATCGCCGCCGTGGCGATTCTCACCAAGACGGAGCTATTGTTTGTGATCATCGGCGGCGTTTTCGTCATTGAAATGGTTTCGGTCATTCTGCAGGTGGGGTCGTTCAAGCTGCGCGGCAAGCGCATTTTTAAAATGAGTCCGATCCATCATCACTTTGAGCTGTCGGGCTGGTCCGAATGGAAGGTGGTTACCGTGTTCTGGGCCGCCGGCCTCTTGCTCGCCGCGGTCGGATTGGCGCTGCAGCGCGCTTGGTAACGACACGGTCGCTCATCCTGGATTGACCCCGACACCCTTGCGGCGTCGTTAGCGGAACGGACGGCCAGTGCATCGGAGGAACAGCCATCGCGGCTACCGACGTATTCATCGCCCGGCTTTTGAATAATGTAAGGGAGCGAACATCATGAATCATCCGGAATCGTACAAGGGCCAGCGGGTCGTCGTGCTCGGTCTAGCCAGAAGCGGCGTCAGCGTGGCGAAGGTATTCCACGGGATCGGCGCGGAGGTCGTCGTGAACGACAGGAAGGACCGCGAGTCTTCGCCCGAAGCATCCGAGCTGGAGACGCTGGGCATCACGGTTATTTGCGGCGGACATCCCGAGGGACTCATCACGGCGGATACGGCGCTGTTGGTCAAAAACCCTGGCATTCCGTATACGGTCGAGCCTATAGCGCGGGCCTCGGAGCTGGGCGTAGAGATCGTGACCGAGGTTGAGGTCGCATACTGGCTGTCGCCGGCTCCGATTATCGGCATCACCGGCTCGAACGGCAAAACGACGACAACCACATGGACGGGCGAACTGCTGCGCGCCGCCGGTCTCAAGCCGATCATCGCGGGCAATATCGGTACCCCTTTGTGCGAGGCCGCGATAGCCGCAGAACCGGACAATTGGCTCGTCGCCGAGCTCAGCAGCTTTCAATTGAAGGGAACGAACGCATTCCGTCCGCGCGTCGCTGTCCTGCTCAACCTGGCAGAGACGCATCTGGATTATCACGGGGGCATGGACGACTATGTCGCTTCCAAGGCCAAGCTGTTCGCGAACCTGACGGAGGTCGACACTGCGGTGCTGAATTGGGACGATGCCGTTTGCCGGCAACTGGCGGACTCGGTCAAGGCCAAGCTGCTGCCGTTCTCCCTGAAGCACAAGCTTGCCGAAGGCGTATGCGTCGAGCCGCCGTTCCGGGACGGAGAGACGGAGGCGGAAGCGCCTGCGCGCATGATCGTCTGGCGGCGGGCGGAAGGCGGAACGGAGATCGTCCGCGTGGATGAACTCGGCATACCGGGCAAGCATAACGCGGCCAATGCGCTTGCGGCCATAGCCGCATCCCTGGCCGCAGGCGCGGACCCGGCAGCGCTGGCTGCGCCGCTGCGGGATTTCCGCGGCGTGGAGCACCGGTTGGAGTTTGTAGCCGTCAAGAACGACGTCCGCTATTACAACGATTCGAAAGCGACGAATCCAACGGCCACGACGATGTCCGTCCGCTCGCTGCAGGGGCGAATCGTATTGTTGGCGGGAGGGCTTGACCGCGGCTCGGATTATATGGAGCTGCTGCCGCTGTTCAAGGAACGGGTCGCGGCGGTTGTTGCCGTCGGCGAGACGCGCGCCAAGATTGCGAAGGTGGCGGAGCTTGCGGGTTTACGCTCGGTCAAAACGGTCGATCCTTTGGAGGACGCCGAGACGACGCTCCGACAGGCGGTGCGCGAGGCGGCATTGCTCGCGCAGCCCGGAGACATCGTGCTGCTGTCGCCCGCATGCGCGAGCTGGGACATGTTTGAGTCGTACGAGCAGCGGGGGCGCATTTTTAAACAATCGGCGCATACCTTGTAAGTAGGGGGCCCGTCCCTACTTTCCGATGTAAGAGGTGTCGCTCGCATGACGAAAGCCCGAACTGCTCCCGACGTGTGGATGATCGGGTCGATCGCGCTGATTCTGGCCATCGGCCTGGTAATGGTGTACAGCGCAAGCGCCGTTCTGGCGTTCCACGAATTCGGCGATTCGTTCTATTATTTGAAGCGTCAGCTGCTGTTCGCCGCGCTCGGAATCGGCGCGATGACGTTTACCGCAAACACCGGCTATTGGGTGTGGCGCAAAACGGCGATGGCCGGTCTGCTCATTTGTTTCGGCCTGCTGCTCATCGTGCTTATTCCCGGCATCGGCGTCGTGCGCGGAGGCGCGCGCAGCTGGCTCGGCATCAGCTCGTTCGGCATTCAGCCATCCGAGTTCATGAAACTGGCGATGGTTATTTTTCTCGCCAGATATTTATCCGACAAGCAGCAAGCGATCATGTCATTCACGAAGGGCCTGCTGCCGCCGCTCGCCATTATGGGAACGGCTTTCGGGCTGATCATGCTCCAGCCGGATCTCGGTACGGGCGCGGTCATGGTCGGCGCATCGCTGCTCGTCTTGTATACGTCAGGCGCCCGGCTGGCCCATCTCGGTTCGCTGGCGATGGTCGGCGCGGCCGGTCTTGTCGGCCTCATCCTTGCGGCTCCGTACCGGCTCCAGCGCATCACGGCTTTTCTCGATCCCTGGCAGGACCCGCTCGGCGCCGGCTATCAGGCGATTCAATCGCTTTACGCGATCGGTCCCGGCGGCTTGATCGGCCTGGGTCTCGGCATGAGCCGCCAGAAATACAATTATTTGCCGGAGCCGCAGACCGATTTCATTTTCTCGATCGTGTCCGAGGAGCTCGGCTTCATCGGCGGCGCTGCCGTCATACTGCTGTTTCTCGTTCTCGTCTGGCGCGGTTTGCGGACGGCGATTCTGGCACCCGATTCTTTCGGCAGCCTGCTGGCCGTCGGCATTATCGGCATCGTCGCCGTACAGGTATTCATCAACATCGGCGTCGTCATCGGCATGCTGCCGGTTACCGGCATTACGCTGCCGCTTGTCAGTTACGGAGGGTCTTCCTTGACGCTTCTGCTGACGGCGCTGGGCATTTTGCTTAATATATCCCGTTATTCGAGGTGACGTTATGAGAGTCGTATTGACCGGAGGCGGTACGGGCGGGCACATCTACCCGGCCGCTGCCATCGGAAGGCAATTGGAACGGGAGGAACCCGGAACGGAGCTGCTGTACATCGGGACCGGGCGCGGTCTCGAAAGCCGGATTGTGCCTGAGCTCGGCATTCCGTTCGAAGCGGTCGATATTACCGGATTCCGCCGGAAGCTCTCCCTTGAAAATGTGAAAACCGTGCTCCGCTTCGTGCGGGGCGTATCCCGCGCCAAAAAATTGCTGCGCCGGTTCAAGCCCGATGCCGTTGTGGGGACAGGCGGCTACGTGTGCGGGCCCGTCGTCTACGCGGCCGCCAAGCTGGGCATTCCGACGCTTATCCATGAACAGAACGTCGATCCTGGGCTGACAAACCGTTTCTTAAGCCGCTATGCGGACGTGATTGCGGTCAGCTTCCGTGAGTCGCTTGAACGCTTCGGCAAGCACGGCCGTGTGCTGCATACCGGCAATCCGTGCGCGACGAACGCGTTGCAAGCGGATAAGATGCGAGGCTTCGGCTCGATCGGCGTTCCTGCCGGCGCGCCGATCGTCCTGATCGCCGGCGGCAGCCGCGGCGCCCGGGCGATTAACGACGCCGTGGTCGACATGGTCGATCGACTGGATGCGATGCCCGATGTCCATTTCGTATTTGTAACCGGCGATGCCGACTATGAGCGCACCGAATCCCGCCTCAAAGAAAGAGGGACAATGCCCTCCAACCTGCATCTTGTCCGCTACCTGAACAACATGCCGGAGGTGCTGGCCGCCTCAACGCTCGTCGTCAGCAGATCGGGAGCCTCGTTCCTGGCTGAATTTACGGCGCTCGGCATTCCTGCGGTTCTGATCCCGTCGCCGAACGTTACCGGCAATCACCAGGAGCCGAACGCGCGCAGCTTGGCGGACGAAGGAGCGGCCGTCATGATGCTTGAGCGGGATCTGTCGGGCGATACATTATACCGGGAAATTTCGGCCATCATCCATGACCCGGGCAAGCTTCGCGGGATGGGCGAAGCCGCGCGGTCGCTGGGCATGCCGCAGTCCGCAGAGATTATCACGGCGGAGCTCAGGAAGCTGGCGGGCAAGCGCTGATGCGTAATGGGCGATTGTCACACTCCCTGTTAGAAAGGCATAAACTATCCCATAATCGTGACTGCCGCCCGACGGCTGTACGGTTTCCGCGCCTGATCGGCCGGAAGGAAAGCGGAGGCTTGACGGACGAAGGGGCCGGTGCGATCCGGCATAAGGAGGAACGACTATGCAGCAACTGATCGAACAATTGAAAAAAGCCGGAGTCGGCACGGTTCTGCCGGGCGAGCTTTTGGCCGATTACACGACCTGGAAAATCGGCGGTCCCGCTGATGTGTTGATCGTTCCGAGCGGCAAGCAAGAGCTGCTGAGCGCCGTGCGCCTGCTGCAAGCGAGCGGCGTTCCATGGACGAATCTGGGTCGCGGGTCGAATATGCTGGTGAGCGACAAAGGTATCCGGGGCGTTGTGATCAAGCCGGGAGAAGGGCTCGATTACGCACGGTTCGAGGGCAACCGGGCGATCGCCGGTGCGGCCTTCTCGTTCATCAAGTTATCCGTGCTGGCCGGTAAGGAAGGATTGACCGGACTCGAATTCGCAGGGGGAATTCCGGGTTCGGTCGGCGGCGCCGTATACATGAACGCCGGTGCGCATGGGGCGGATGTGTCACGTATATTCCATTCAGCCGACATTGTTCTGGAAACGGGGGAATTGGTACGGTTCGGCCGTGACGACATGGCATTTTCCTATCGCCACTCGGTCCTGCACGAGACGCCTGGCGTCGTCGTCGAAGCGACCTTCGAGCTGGCGCCGGGAGACCGTAAGGAAATCGCGGCCGCCATGGCATCCTACAAAGACCGCCGACTGCGCACACAGCCGCTGCAAATGGCTTGCGCGGGCAGCGTTTTCCGCAATCCGACAGGCGATTATGCGGCCAGACTGATTCAGGAAGCAGGTCTGAAAGGCTACCGGGTCGGTGGCGCGGAAATCTCCGAGCAGCATGCCAATTTCATCGTCAATACCGGGCAAGCGACGGCAAACGACGTCCTCACCCTGATGGACCATATGCAATGCACCGTCAAAGCGACGTTCGGCGTTGATCTGGTGCCGGAAGTATTGGTTGTGGGTGAGCGTTAAATCGGAGGTGAACCATTGGACAAATTGGTAATCGAAGGCGGCAAGCCGCTCTCCGGAACGGTCGCGATCCAAGGCGCGAAAAATGCCGCTTTACCGATTTTGGCCGCAAGCATGCTGGTGAACGGCACGGTCATCATCGATCATGTGCCGGATCTGCTTGATATCGACGTCATGCTCGACATTTTACGAGACCTGGGCTGCCGGGCCGAGCAGATCGGACCGTCCGTCATCCTCGACACCGCTTCCGCCGACTCCTGCCATATCCCCGAGTGGCTGATGGGCCAGATGCGATCCTCGATATTTCTCATGGGCCCGCTTTTGGCGCGGTTCGGCAGGGTCGAGATCTATCAGCCGGGGGGCTGCGCGATTGGCGAACGAAAAATCGACATCCATCTTCGCGGACTGCAATCGCTCGGGGCCGTAATCGAAGAGGACGGCAACCGGATCGTCTGCCGAGCCGCCAAGCTTAAGGGAGCCGATGTCCACCTCGACTTCCCCAGTGTCGGCGCGACCGAAAACATCATGATGGCCGCCGTGCTGGCGGAGGGAATCACCACAATCAGCAACGCCGCGCGCGAGCCTGAAATTCAGGATCTTCAGCACTTTCTCAACTTGATGGGCGCCAACATCATCGGGGCCGGTACGGACACGATAACGGTTGAGGGCGTTCGCTCGCTCGTGCCATGTCGCTACCGCATCATACCCGACCGCATCGTGACCGGCACGCTCATGGTCGCGGCAGCAGCGACGAGAGGCAGCATCACGCTGCAGAACGCCAATCCCTCGCATCTGACCTCGTTGATTCACGTTTTGCGCCGCGCAGGTGTTCAAGTTACCGTTGACGGTGATATAATGAAGGTCGGCGGCGCCTCCAGACCGAAAGCGGTCGAGAGAGTCGTGACATCGCCGTATCCCGCTTTTCCGACCGATCTGCAATCCCAGGTGATGGTGCTGCTGGCTCTGGCGGACGGCGTAAGCGTGATGAAGGAAACGATATTCGAAGGCCGCTTCAAGCATGTCGACGAATTGACGCGTATGGGAGCAGATATCCGCGTTGATCTGAACTCGGCTGTCATTCGCGGCGTACCGCGATTGTATGGCGCTACGGTCGAGGCGACCGACCTGAGGGCGGGGGCAGCGCTTGTCATCGCCGGCTTGGCCGCGCAGGGGAAAACGGTCGTCGAACAGGTTCACCGGATCGACAGGGGATACGATCGGATCGAAACGATGCTCGGCCGATTGGGCGCCCGCATCTCCCGTTATTCCTCCGTTTCCAATAACCGGGTCGTACCTGGCTGACAAACTAATGCACACATCCTGGTTTCCTTCGCTGAAGGACCGGATGTTTTTTCGTGAGAGAAGGGACAAGTGCTCTATGGCTGAATCGATGCCTGCGCTGCGGCAGCCGAAGCAAGGGCCAACAAACAGCCGCAAGCTGCTGATCATCCTTTTGCTGCTGTTCGTCGTGCTGTTGTGTGTGTTGTTTTTTCGGTCGCCAATCAGTAAAATTTCCACGATTTCCGTTTCCGGACAACAATATATCGCTGCGGAAGACATTCGAGCCTCCTCGGGGATCGTCGAGGGGGATCCGTTTTTCTTCCCAAGCAAGGGCGAGATCGAGCGGCGAATCGCCAAGCTGAAGCCGGTTGAAGCCGTCATCGTCGATAAAACGTTTCCGGGCAAAATCGCAATAACGGTGAAGGAATTCCCGGCGGTCGCGTTTGAGCTGACGGACGATGGCTTCATCACCGCTATTTTGTCGAACGGCGCGACGGTAGGCAACGGCAGCAATTTCGTCGTCGACAAACCGATGCTGAGCGGATGGAAGAAGAATGACCCGAACAAAGCGGAGCTGACCCGCGTGCTGTCTGCCGTTCCGGATGAGCTGCTTTCCGATTTCTCGGAAATTATCCCCTATCCGTCCAAGTCTTATCAGGACCGGATCAAGATTTTCACGAGAACGAAATTCCAGATCGTGACGGCGGTCTCCCTGCTTGAAGCGAAGGCGGGCACCATACAAGCCGTTATCGAAACCCAGGAGCCCGGGAACGTGACGACGCTGCTTTCCGATTACTACGTGCCTTATGCGGCGAACCAAGCCGCCACGGATAAAGCGGAATGAAAAAGATACTACTCAATGCCATGAAACAATGATAGAATTTCATTCATGAAGTTTTTAGGAATATGATGCGATGCTCCCTCGCTGCCAGGTTGATGAGAATAATTGGCAGGCTGCAAATCATAAAAAAATTGTAGAAAAAAGAGGGAAAATATAAGGCGTGTTGAATAAGTAGAACAGTGTCTGCGGACTCGCAGTTATGTTAGTATTATATGATGTACTCCAACTATTTAGATTACATTTCTTTTGAAACGGAGGTGCCATGGGTTGAGCAGCAACGACATCATCGTCAGTTTGGACATCGGTACATCCAAAGTTCGTGCTATTATTGGGGAAGTTCAGAACGGAACCATTAATATTATTGGAGTTGGATCTGCCGACTCGGAGGGCATCCGAAAGGGAGCCATCGTGGACATTGACCAGACCGTGCAGTCGATCCGCAATGCGGTGGATCACGCCGAACGCATGGTCGGCATTCAAATATCCGACGTATATGTAGGCATTCAAGGCAATCATATTGCCCTTCAGACGAACCACGGAGTAGTTGCGGTTTCCAATGAGGACCGTGAAATCGGCGAAGAGGATATCGAGCGGGTACTGCAGGCAGCGAAGGTTGTCGCACTGCCGCCCGAGCGTGAAATTATCGGGCTTGTGCCCAAGCAGTTTCTGGTGGACGGATTGGATGGCATTTCCGATCCCCGCGGAATGATCGGAGTGAGGCTTGAGGTGGAAGCGACCGTTATTACGGGCGCCAAGACCGCGATACATAACCTCATGCGCTGCGTAGAGAAAGCGGATCTGCACATTACGGGCGTCATCCTCATGTCGCTGGCCTCCGGCCAAATGGCTTTGACCAAAGACGAAAAGAACATGGGAACCGTGCTGGCGGATATCGGCGCGGGTTCTTGTACGATAGCCGTGTTTGATCAGGGCAGCCTGGTCGCCACGTCGACACTTCCGGTTGGCGGGGAATACGTCACGAACGACATTTCGTACGGGTTGAGGACGCAGACGGAGCAGGCCGAAAAAATCAAGCTGAAGTTCGGTTGCTCGCTCGTCGACGATGCGGCGGACGACCAGAAGTTTAAAGTGATGCGTATGGGCAGCAATGTGGAAAAGGAATTCTCCCAGGTGGATTTGGCAAACATTATCGAACCGCGGATGCAAGAGATTTTCCATTTGATTCGCCAGGAGGTTCGCCGTCTCGGTTACGGAGACAAGGTGAACGGGTATGTGCTGACAGGCGGTGCGGTGTCAATTCCCGGCGCTCTTGCGCTGGCGCAGAGCGAACTGGAATCGACCGTGCGCATTGCGGTCCCCGATTACATCGGTGTTCGCGACCCCGCTTATACGAGCGGCGTCGGCATGATTCAATACGTCTCCCGGTATATGCGGAACCGTTCGGCCGGACCGGCCAAGAAAGCGGCCGTGCGCAAGCAGGGCACGCCTTCAACCGCGCCATCCAAGCCCGGACTGTTCGAGCGGCTGAAAAATATGTTTAGCGAATTCATTTGATCGGGGGAACCAAGAAATGCTGGAATTCGATTTCGATATGGAACAACTGGCGCAAATTAAAGTGATCGGCGTCGGCGGGGGCGGCAGCAACGCCGTTAACCGGATGATCGAGAACGGCGTCAAAGGCGTCGAGTTCATTACGGTCAACACCGACGCGCAGGCGCTGCATTTGGCCAAGTCTGAACATAAGCTTCAAATCGGGGACAAGCTTACGCGCGGCCTGGGCGCCGGCGCAAACCCTGAAGTTGGCAAGAAAGCGGCAGAAGAGACGCGGGATCTGATCGCGAGCACGCTGAAGGGTGCCGATATGGTGTTCGTCACGGCCGGTATGGGAGGCGGTACCGGTACGGGAGCCGCTCCGGTCATCGCGGAAATCGCCAGGGAATGCGGAGCGCTGACGGTCGGCGTTGTCACGCGTCCGTTCACCTTCGAGGGCCGCAAGCGGTCCGGCCAGGCCGATCTCGGCATCGAGGCGCTCAAGGAGAAGGTCGACACGCTGATCGTCATTCCGAACGACCGTCTGCTTGAAATCGTCGATAAGAAAACCCCTATGCTTGAAGCGTTCCGCGAAGCGGATAACGTGCTGCGCCAAGCCGTTCAGGGCATTTCCGACCTGATCGCGGTTCCGGGCCTGATCAACCTCGACTTCGCCGACGTGAAAACAATTATGACCGAACGCGGCTCCGCGCTGATGGGAATCGGTATGGCGGCTGGAGAGAACCGTGCGGCCGAGGCGGCGCGCAAGGCGATTATGAGCCCGCTGCTCGAAACGTCGATCGACGGCGCCCGCGGCATTATCATGAACATTACAGGCGGCGCGAATCTGTCGCTGTACGAAGTGAACGAAGCGGCTGAAATCGTCATCGCAGCGTCCGATCCGGACGTTAACATGATATTCGGCGCCAGCATCGACGAGGATATGAAGGACGATATCAAGGTGACGGTTATTGCAACCGGCTTCGAGATTAAGGGCGGCGGCCCGCGCCGCGGCTTGCCGGGGCAGGTACCGACCGACGCTCCGGAGGCGCGTTCGTCCTCGGCGCAGAATCTCAAGCCGTTCAATTCCAATCAGTCGACCGATCAATTGGATATCCCGGCATTTCTGCGCAAAAGTCCCCGCGGCGACCGTTGATCCGGAGCTTCATAAATCCCGCAGCACGGTTTGATGGTGCTGCGGGATTTTTTTGCGTTCTCGGCCGTTGCAGCGCGTTCCCGCCATCCGACGCTACCCGGCATGAATTTTTCTTCCTCGGGTCCAATCGCTATCGTTAGGGGAGCTCCGGCATCGTTTTTCGTCGAGCCATGCGGGGACCGTGTGCTGCCATAGGTCGAATCGGGCACTCTGTAGCGCTGCAGTCACGTACGAAAACTTCTCCTGCCCCGGCGGGGCGAGATGCCGCCCTCATCGTCAATCTCGACAAAAAAAGATCGGCCGTAACGGCATGTTTAGACAGACATTGAAATAAGATTAACCTATACTGATTTCAACCGTTAACCGACGCCCTGCCAAGCGGTTCGCTTGCCCGGACAGACAGGAGGGTGAAGCTCATCGTCGTTTATGCGGATCTCGTATTTGCCGTCAATTTCATCATCGACGGCTCGGTGCTGCTCATGACCGCGTGGGTGCGCGGGCTGCGGCCCGGGTGGCCGCGTCTGGCGGGGGCGGCGGCTATCGGCGCCTGTTACGTCGTCTTTATGTTCGCTCCGGCATTATCGTTCCTGTACACCTTCCTCGTCAAAATCGCATTGTCAATTATCATGCTCTGGACGGCATTCGGCTTCGGGAGCCTCCAGCATTTCACCCGCAACTTCGCCGCGTTCTACGGCGTTAATTTCGCAGCGGCCGGAGGCGTGCTGGGCATTCATTATTTGCTTCAAAGCTCGGGGGAGCTGTGGGACGGGATCTGGTTCGCTCGGACAGGCAAGCTGGGCTTTGAGTTTAATGCCGGGATTTGGTTCGTGCTTGCGGCGACGGCCGCTGCCTTGTATGTATACCGCGCCGTATGGAACGGGCGGAGGAAGCTGGAGAGGACGGAAGCGCATCTCGCCGGGGTCACCGTTACGATTGACGGCCGGGAATGGCATTGCACCGGACTGATCGATACGGGAAACCAACTTTACGATCCGCTGACGAGAACGCCGGTGATGGTGATGGAAGCGTCCTTATGGCAAACAGAGCTGCCTGCCGCATGGATGGAACGCATCCGCGATACGCACGTCGACAAGCTGCTTGCGGGTCTTGACGCGGACAATAGTCCATGGCGCGACCGGCTGCGGCTGGTGCCCTACCGCGGCATTAACCGTGGCACGCAATTCATGCTGGCGCTGAAACCGGACGGGGTCTGCATCGAGCAGAACGGTCGGATATTCGAATCGCATAAGGTGCTGATCGGACTGGATGGCGGGAAGCTTGTGTCGGACGGCACGTATCAAGCGATCGTCCATCCTTCATTGCTCGAGAGCCGGGACGCCGGTTGACTACGGAATATGGCAGACGAGGAGGATGGCAATCATGATAGTCAAGTGGAAATTGATCCTGCAGTTATATTATTACCGGTTTTTGTTTTTATTCGGATTAAAAAGCGAAGAGATCTACTACATAGGCGGAAGCGAGGCTTTACCCCCGCCGCTTACGCGGGAAGAAGAAGAGTATTTGCTGGAAAAGCTTTCTTCCGGCGACTCCGCGATCCGCGCGATGCTGATCGAGCGGAATTTGCGGCTTGTCGTATACATTGCCCGCAAATTCGAAAACACGGGCATTCACATCGAGGACCTCGTCTCGATTGGGGCCATCGGCCTGATTAAAGCCGTCAATACGTTCGATCCGGAGAAAAAGATCAAGCTCGCCACTTATGCATCCCGCTGCATCGAGAACGAGATTCTGATGTATCTGCGCCGCAACAGCAAAATCCGCACCGAGGTTTCGTTCGACGAGCCGCTGAACATTGATTGGGACGGCAACGAGCTGCTGCTGTCCGACGTGCTCGGTACGGAGAACGACACGATTTACCGGAACATCGAAGAGCAGGTGGACCGAAAGCTGCTTCACAAGGCGCTTGACAAGCTGTCGGAACGGGAGCGGACGATCATGGAGCTTCGCTTCGGTCTCAGCGACGGGGAAGAAAAAACGCAGAAGGATGTCGCCGACCAGCTCGGCATTTCCCAATCGTATATATCGCGGCTGGAGAAACGGATCATCAAGCGACTGCGTAAGGAGTTCAACAAAATGGTGTAGCTGCAGCCTCCGCTCGCGGGGGCTGTTTCGCTTTTTTGGAAAGGCCTTACCACAAGCGTAAAACGTTGATAAATCAACGTTTTTTTGTTTTTATCGGCTGGTTGCGGGCTTCTCCGGAAGGTGAACAGGCTGGAATAAAAAAGAAGCCCACGGGGATAATGTACAGTAATGTTTCTCCTTGGGAGGTAATCACATTGACCCGAAACAAAGTTGAGATCTGTGGAGTGGATACCGCAAAACTGCCCGTCCTGACGAACGCCGAGATGCGCGAATTGTTCACGGCGCTGCAAACACGAAACGAACTGGCAGCCAGAGAGAAATTGGTTAACGGCAACTTGCGCTTGGTGCTGAGTGTCATTCAACGATTCAATAACCGCGGTGAATTTGTGGACGACCTGTTCCAGGTCGGCTGCATCGGCCTCATGAAGGCAATCGACAACTTCGACCTTGGTCAGAACGTCAAGTTCTCAACGTACGCCGTGCCGATGATCATCGGTGAAATCCGGCGTTACCTTCGCGACAATAATCCGATCCGGGTGTCCCGCAGCCTTCGGGACATTGCTTATAAAGCGTTGCAGGTCCGGGACAGCCTAACGAACCTTAACTCGCGCGAGCCGACCATATTTGAAATTTCCGAAGCGCTGAACGTGCCCAAGGAGGATGTCGTATTCGCCCTCGACGCGATCCAGGATCCGGTCTCCCTGTTCGAGCCGATCTACCACGACGGCGGCGATCCGATCTATGTCATGGATCAAATCAGCGACGACAAAAACAAGGATGTCTCCTGGATCGAGGAGATCGCGCTCCGGGAAGCGATGCATAAGCTGGGCGAGCGGGAGAAAATGATTTTATCGATGCGTTTTTTCGAAGGGAAAACCCAGATGGAGGTGGCGGACGAGATCGGCATTTCGCAGGCCCAGGTATCGCGGCTTGAGAAATCGGCGATCCAGCAAATGCAAAAGCACGTTAAAAGCTGACCCATCTGCTTCAGGCGGCCCCACTCGGCCGCTTCTTTCATTTTTCAAGGACATTTATGGGCATGCGCACATATAGTGTAATAAGAGGACTTCCGGTCCCGATCCCAGTAAAGCGTGGTGGCGCAAGCGATGAAAATTTCCGACTTCCAAACGAAGGACGTCATCAACATCGTCGACGGCAAACGGCTCGGGCAGGTAAGCGATTTGGAGCTTGATTTGCGCCAGGG
Source organism: Paenibacillus darwinianus (assembly GCF_000598065.1). Classification (GTDB taxonomy): domain Bacteria; phylum Bacillota; class Bacilli; order Paenibacillales; family Paenibacillaceae; genus Paenibacillus_I; species Paenibacillus_I darwinianus. Next base: position 77,411 of record NZ_KK082149.1, read on the forward strand.
CCGCATCGATTCGATCGTCGTGCCGACCGACAGCCGGTTTTTTGGCCTGTTCGGGAGCGGAACGGAGGTCGTTATTCCGTGGCGGAACATCGTAAAGATCGGAGCGGACGTGGTGCTCGTTCGGCTTGACGAAACAAAGCTCTATAAGCAGGACGACGAGCCCCTTGCCCGGTAGGAAGCCCCGATTCGACCGCTGACGACAGGATGTGGTAAACTGGGCTGGAGGTGATGGCCGGATGGAGCCGTTCAAAATCGGGGGACGCAACGATGCGAAGGCGCCTTCGCTTTTTTTATTGCAGGCATGGATGGAACGCACGCCCGGACTGACGGCAGGTATTACGGGCCGGGAAGGCGGCGTCAGCGGCGAGCCTTGGCAATCGCTGAATTGCGCTTTGCATGTGGGCGATGCGGACGAATCGGTCATCCGCAACCGGCGCTCCGTGGCGGAAGCGGCCGGCTGGCCGTTCGAAGCGTGGACGTGCGGGGAGCAGGTGCACGGCGACGCCGTGTACCAGGTGGATCGCGCGGACAAGGGCAGGGGGCGCGAAAGCCGATTTGATGCGTTCCAGAATACGGATGCGCTTATGACGAACGTGCCGGGCGTGCTGCTGACGTCGTTTTATGCCGATTGCGTGCCGTTATTTTTTCTCGATCCGGGCCGCCGGGCGGTCGCGCTTGCGCATGCCGGCTGGAAGGGCACGGTGGCGGAAATCGCGCGCAAGACGGTGGAGGCGATGACCGAGGCGTACGGATCGGAGCCGTCGGGGCTGCTCGGCGCGATCGGTCCTTCGATCGGCGAATGCTGCTATGAGGTCGACGGGCCGGTTATCGCGAAGGTGACGCCGCTTGCCGAATCGCTCGCAGAAGCGGCCGGGGTAAGGAGGCATACGATGGTCGCGCCGCGGCCGGGAGGCAAAGCGATGCTCAACTTGAAAGAAATAAACCGACAGATTATGATAAAAGCAGGAATATTGCCGATGAATATCGAATTAACGGAAATATGTACCGGTTGCAGGCTGGAATCGTTCTTCTCGCACCGGATGGAGAACGGGGCCGCCGGACGTATGGCGAGCTTCATCGGATTTCAAGAGAGGTGAACGTCACCCTTGACGGTAATGGAAAGACGCAGCGAGGTCGAACGCCGCATCCGCGAAGCATGCGGAAGAAGCGGAAGGGCGCCCGAAGAGATCGGCATCATTGCCGTAACCAAATATGTATCGACCTCCACTGCGGTTGAAGCGTTGCGCAGCGGGCTGCCGAATCTCGGCGAGAACCGCTGGCAGGATGCGGAGCCGAAGTGGCGGGCGATTGCGGAACTGACGGAAACCGCTCCCGGTCCAATCCGCCCGGTCTGGCATTTTATCGGGTCGCTTCAAACGAACAAGGTGAAAGAAGTTGTAGGCCGGTTCATGTATATTCATTCGCTGGACAGGCTGTCGCTCGCGCAAGCGATCGACCGCAAGGCCGGTCAGCTCGGCATTACGGTTCCCTGCTTCATCCAAGTGAATGTGTCCGGCGAAGATTCCAAGCACGGACTTGCCCCCGAGCAGCTAATCGATTTCGCGCGTACGGTGGCTCCGCTGCCGAACGTCGAGATTGCAGGCCTGATGACGATGGCGCCGTTCGAGGCGGAGCCCGAGCAGACTCGGCCGGTATTCCGCAGCTTGCGCCTGCTGAGGGACGAGCTTAACGAACGCGCCGTGCTGCCTGCAGAGGCCAAGGGCTTATCGATGGGCATGTCCAATGACTTCGAAATTGCGGTAGAGGAAGGGGCCACATGGCTTCGGCTCGGAACGATTCTGGTGGGGAAAGAGGAGGCTGCGCAATGAGTGTAATGAACCGGTTTATGAATTTTCTCGGCTTGCAGGAGGAAGAAGAAATCGTTGAACGGGACCGTCAGCCGCAGGATGTCGAGCAAGAAAGTGAAACGTCTGCATTCGATCCGCGTAAAAGTATGAAAGGAAACAACGTCGTCAGCATCCATTCCCAGAAAAACGTGCGCGTCGTCTTGAACGAGCCCCGATCTTACGACGAAGCGCAGGAGATTGCGGACCACCTTCGGTCGAGACGCTCCGTCGTCGTGAACCTGCAGCGCGTGCGCAGCGACCACGCGATGCGCATCATTGATTTTTTGAGCGGCACGATATACGCATTGAACGGCTCGATATCGAAGCTTGGCCCGAACGTTTTTCTGTGCACACCGGACTCCGTCGAAATCCAGGGATCCATTACGGATATGCTGACGGAGGAGAATGACTATAACAAAATGAGGTGACATCGTGCCCCAAGAGGTAGTAAATTTCATCAACATCGTTCAACAACTATACACATTTGTCATCATCGCTTACATTCTGCTTTCCTGGCTGCCGAATGCGCGCGAGAGTTTCATCGGCCAGATGCTCGGCAAGGCTGTCGAACCGTATCTGTCGCCGTTCCGTCGTCTTATTCCGCCGATCGGCGGAATGCTGGATATTTCTCCGATCGTGGCCATTTTTGCGCTGCAGTTCATCGCGGCCGGCTTGATCGCAGTCATCGATTTCTTCGTCTAGGCGGCACAGGCTCATGCGAAACGATCTTTATGTGCATTTTCATCCCGATGAGCGGGCATTCGTCGACCGCGCGGCAGAGTGGATCGATCACGCGGCGAACCGGCACGAGGTGCGGCGGACCGATTTTCTGGATCCGCGCCAGTCGCATATCCTGACCGTTCTGGCGAACCGCGAACCAGACGCGCTGTTCCGGCTGGACGGCGGATACCAGGATGCGGAAAGGCGCCGCGCGATCATCGCGCCGGCCTACCGTGACATCGAGGACGAGCCGGCCGGTATTGTCGTGCTGTCCGTGAGCAGCGCCGATCAATCGGTGGCGCAGCTTGACCACGGCGATTATCTGGGCGCCATACTTGGGCTTGGCATCAAGCGCGATCGGATTGGCGATATCCACGTTCATTCCGACGGGGCGCATTTTCTGATCGCGGAAGAAGTCGCCGATTATATGAATATCAATCTTAGACAAGTGCACCGGGTTCATGTTCTGACGGACATTCTTCCAATCGGGCAGCTGCGGACGGTCAAGCCGGAATTGGAGGAAATGAGCTTTACGGTGGCTTCTTTGCGTCTGGACGGCATATGCAGCGACGTATACCGGATCAGCCGCGCGAAGATCGTCGATCCGATCCGGGCCGGGCGCTGCCGCGTCAATTGGAAAGCCGAGGAGGATCCGTCTACGCCTTTGAAGGAAGGAGACGTCGTATCTATTCAGGGGCTCGGCCGCTTTAAGGTGCTTACCGTGGAGGGCGTGACGAAGAAAGGCAGAATTCGGGTTCGAGCGGGTAAATTTATTTAGCGGCATGCAGGATTTTGGGCGGTTCTGTCGAATCTTATGATACCATCGTGAAATCGCCATTCATTAGGAGGTGCGCCAATGCCGCTTACGCCATTGGACATACATAACAAGGAATTCGGACGCCGTCTGCGCGGATACGACGAGGATGAGGTCAACGAATTTCTCGACCAGATCATTAAAGATTACGAGGCGCTGATCCGCGAAAACAAGGAGCTGCAGAATCAGGCGCTCAACCTGCAGGAGAAGCTCAACCATTTTTCGAATATCGAGGAAACGTTAAGCAAGACGATTATCGTCGCGCAGGAAGCCGCTGACGAGGTGAAGAACAACTCCAAGAAGGAAGCGCAGCTGATCATCAAGGAAGCGGAGAAAAATGCCGACCGGATCATCAACGAGGCGTTGTCGAAGTCGCGCAAGGTTGCGATGGAGGTGGAGGAGCTCAAAAAGCAGGCGTCGATCTACCGAATGCGTTTCCGCTCGCTGGTGGAAGCCCAGCTGGAACTGCTCAGCCAGGACGGCTGGGAGTCGCTTGAGGGAGGCAGCCTGCTGCAGCGCGAAAGCCGTGAAGGTCGCGAGCAGCGCGACGGCGGGGAAAACAGGTTGAGCCGCGAGCGCGAAACCCGAGAAATGCGCGAAGCGTTGGAGCGGGAATAGGGGCGAACGGCATTGACAATCCGCAACGTTCGGTGTATAACGATTGATAATGAATGAATGCAATTGACCTGAACTTCGTCGACGAGAACGAGTAAGCTGCGGGAATCGTTCCCCAGAGAGCCGGCATTCGCTGCAAGCCGGCGTTCGAGCCCCAGCTGAATATCCTCTCCGAGAAGCGCCGCCGAACGGGAAAGCAGTAAGCGACGCCGGGTGTCCGCCGTTATACGGAACGCAGACGACCTCGTCTCTGCGGCGAAGGTGCCGGAGCGCCTCCACGTTGTCTTATACAAGACCTCGCGGAGCTCGTGCCCGGAACAAGGGTGGTATCGCGAGTGAAGACTCGTCCCTGTTGGGGCGGGTTTTTTGTGTTTTAACGATAATGGCGCGGGGCGGCGGGCGGTAAGTCGGATTTTAAATATATTGCAGGCACAGTGGGACGATTGTGTGGATAGATGGCTACATTAATAACTGATCTTCGTATAGAAGGAGCGGATCTGGATGCAACGCGTGGATGTCAAGGAACGGGCAAGAGCCCGCGAGCTGCGTATTTTGAACAAATGGAATGAGGAGGACACGTTCAAGAAGTCGATTGAGAACCGGAAGGGCAAGCCGAACTTCGTCTTCTACGAAGGGCCGCCTACGGCCAACGGAGCGCCGCATATCGGTCACATGCTCGGCCGCGTCATCAAGGATTTTGTCTCCCGCTACAAAACGATGGCCGGTTACCGGGTGGTGCGCAAGGCCGGCTGGGATACCCATGGTCTCCCGGTCGAGCTCGGCGTCGAGAAGCAGCTCGGCATCTCGGGCAAGCAGGAAATTGAAAATTACGGCGTCGAGGCGTTCGTCCAAAAATGCAAGGCCAGCGTGTTCGAGTACGAACGGCAATGGCGGGAGCTGACGGAAGCGATCGCTTATTGGACTGACATGGACGATCCGTACATTACGCTGAATAACGGCTATATCGAGAGCGTCTGGCATATCCTGTCGACGATTCATCAGAAAGGGATGCTTTACCGCGGCCACCGCGTCAGCCCGTATTGCCCGGCCTGCCAGACGACACTGAGCTCGCATGAGGTGGCGCAAGGTTATGAGGATGTGAAGGACCTCAGCGCAACGGTCAAGTTCAAGCTGGCGACTGGCGAGTCGATTCTCGCGTGGACGACGACGCCGTGGACGCTCCCCGCCAACGTGGCGCTGGCAGTGAACCCGAAGCTGACTTACGCCCGCGTGTCCCAGGCCGGCGAAACGTACATGGTGGCGGAAGCACTGGTCGACAGCGTGTTCAAGGGTGAATTCGAAGTCGTCTCCAAGCTGCAGGGCTCCGAGCTGGTCGGGCTGTCCTACGAGCCGCCGTTCCGTTATGTGCAGGTGGCAAAAGGCCATGTCGTGCTCGGCGACGATTTCGTCAGCGATACGAGCGGTACGGGTATCGTGCATATGGCGCCTGCACACGGCGAGGACGACTACCGTGTCACCCGGCAGCACGGCATCGATTTTGTCAGCGTGGTCAACAACGCCGGACGCTTTACTGATGAAGTGACGGAGCTGGCAGGCCGTTTCGTCAAGGATTGCGATGTCGACATCGTGAAAATGCTGAGCGAGCGCGGTCTGCTGTTCTCCAAGGAACGGTATGAGCACAGCTATCCGTTCTGCTGGCGCTGCAAAACGCCGCTGCTCTACTACGCGACGGAAAGCTGGTTCATCAAGACGACGGCCGTCAAGGATCAATTGATCGCGAACAATGCGACCGTAGACTGGTATCCCGGACATATCCGCGAGGGTCGCTTCGGCAAATTTCTTGAGGATCTGGTCGATTGGAACATCAGCCGCAACCGCTATTGGGGAACGCCGCTTAACGTATGGGTGTGCGGCGATTGCAAGGGCGAGTACGCCCCCGGAAGCCACGCGGACCTGCGCGCCCGCTCGGTCGAGCCGATTCCGGAGGACCTCGAGCTGCATAAGCCTTATGTCGACGAGGTGCATCTGAATTGCCCGCATTGCGAGGGCGGGGTGATGACGCGCACGTCTGAGGTGATCGACGTCTGGTTCGACAGTGGCTCGATGCCGTTCGCGCAGCAGCATTATCCGTTCGAGAACGAGAAGCGCTTCGAGGAACAGTATCCGGCGGACTTCATCTGTGAAGGCATCGACCAGACGCGCGGATGGTTTTTCAGTCTGCTGGCCGTGTCGACGCTCTACAACGGCAAGGCGCCGTACAAAACGGTCATTTCAACCGGCCACATCCTTGACGAGAACGGGCAAAAAATGTCCAAGTCGAAGGGAAACGTCATCGATCCTTGGGAAATTATCAACGAATACGGCACCGACGCGTTCCGCTGGGCGCTGCTGTCGGACAGCGCGCCTTGGAACAGCAAGCGGTTCTCCCGCGGCATCGTCGGCGAGGCCAAATCGAAGGTGATCGACACGATCGTCAATACGCACGCGTTCTTTGCGCTGTATGCGACCATTGACGGATACAAGCCGGGAAAAAGCGCAGAGCTGCCCGCCTCGTTGGCCGCGCGGTTAAACAGCGGCCAAGCGAACAAGCTGGACCGCTGGATCGTCTCCCGCCTGAACACGTTGGCCGGGCAGGTATCCACCGGGCTTGAAGCGAACGATTTCCTGAATCCGGCGAGAGCGATCGAATCGTTCGTCGACGAGCTCAGCAATTGGTACATCCGCCGTTCCCGCGACAGGTTCTGGGGCGAAGGACTGACGGAGGACAAAACGAATGCGTACGAGACGCTACAGTTCGTGCTGCTGACGCTGGCCAAGCTGATCGCGCCGTATGCGCCTTTGCTGGCGGAAGACGTATACGGCAACCTCGGCGGAGAAGACAGCGTGCATCTGGCCGACTATCCGAAGCCGGTTGACGGATTGTCCGATCCGGCGCTGGAGCAGGATATGGAAGCGACTAGGCAAATCGTCGAGCTCGCCCGTAACGTGCGTAATGAATCAGGCATCAAGACACGCCAGCCGCTATCCGCGCTGATTGTGTCGCTCGACCGTGAATTCGATCTGGCCGGCTATGAGGACATTATCAAGGATGAAATCAATGTCAAGTCGATCGTGGTTGAGAACAGCGACAGCGGCTTTGTGGATTTCACAATGAAGCTGAACCTGAAGGTGGCGGGCAAAAAATTCGGCAAGCATGTCGGCCCGATCCAGGCATATCTGAAGGCGCTCGGACCGGACGAAGCGAGAGCGGCCGTTCAATCCGGAGGACTGTCCTTCGCCACGGCCGGTGGCGAGACAGTGGACATTGCGCTTGACGAGCTGCTCGTCGAGAAGCAGGCGAAGCCCGGTTATGCCTCGGCTTCCGGGAACGGGGTGAACGTGGCGCTGAATACGGACATTACGCCTGAGCTTGAGCAAGAGGGCTGGGTGCGGGAGGTGATCCGGGCCGTTCAGGATCTTCGCAAAAAGCTCGATTTGCCGATCGAAAAGCGGATCGTGCTGACGCTCGATGTCGATGACGAGCTGCGCGCGGCGCTTGCGGCTTTCGAGAGCGTTCTGTTTGAGAACGTGCTGCTTACGAGCGTCGATTACAAGAGCGAAGAAGGAATGGAGTCGGTGCAGCTTGGCGACAAGCGGGTCGGAATCCGGATCGGCGGATAAGGGCATAATGGAATAACAGGCAAAAAAACGAGCTCCCGGTACGGGCATGGCTGCTTGCACAGCGCAAGCGCGACGCCCGGGGCTCGTTTTTCGCGTACATATGGCGGAACTGGAGGAGACGACCGTGGCTGAACAGCTTGAAAATCCGAATGCGACGCGTCAGGCTCTGGATGCCGTGAACAAGCGGCTGGAGTCGATTTCCAACGATATGGAGCGGGCGAAAATCGCCGAATACGTCGATTTGCTCAACCGTCCCTTGTCGCTGATGTGGCGCAACCTGCTCGGAGGCACCGCGCGCGGTGTGGGCATCGCGATCGGCTTCACCATTTTTGCGGCGTTGATCGTGTATCTGTTGCAAATGCTGGGCAAGCTGAATCTGCCGATCATCGGCGATTTCATCGCGGATATCGTGCGCATCGTCCAACATCAGCTGGAGGGCCGGGCTTACTGAGAAGGATTGGGGCTTTGGCCTGCGCTGTCATCCGCTTCCTGGTCGACTTCCGTCCATTCCAGCTCGCGGTCGCCCTCGCGGCTTGCCAAATATTCGCGATATTGGCTGTTGCGGATGACCGCTACGTGGCGCCCGGTAATGTCGGTGGCGAGGAAGCTCTCGATCGGCTCGACGAACCCTTCGTGCTCGCCGGCTTCGATTGTGGATTCCTCGTAATCGGCCGACGGGTTTTCGGACAATGCGGGTGAGTTCGAGTTGCCGTAGCTTTGCACGATTTGCCAGGCGTCCTCGCCGTCAAAGCCGTTATAGGAATCTTGCTCGTCCATGCTGGTGCGGCCGAATGGGGGATTAAGCAGCTCTTCCTCGACGGGACGGTCGAACGGCTTCATCTGGCGCGGGGAATGCTGGACGCAATACAGCGTATCCGGCAAAGCCTGCAGTCGCTCGAGCGGAATACTATGGCCGCAGGTGCGGCAAAGCCCGTAGGTGCCTTGATCCATCGCCTCAAGCGCCTCGCCGATGCGGCGCAGATGCCATTCGTCCCGCTCGAGCAGCGAGAGGTCCTTGCCCTTCTCAAACGTTTCAGTGCCGAGATCGCCGGGATGGTTGTCGTTGGTGGACAGCTCGTTGGTGTACCAACGCTGCGACTCCGCCATGCCGTAATGATCGTTCGCGCGCAATCTGTTCTCAAGCAGCTCCCGATCCTCGATCAGGCGGGCTCGAAGGGCGGTCAGCTCGGTCAGCTCAAACATATGATGGCCTCCTTGTCCTGTTTCGTCGAGTATTAGCTTTCGCTATCGTGCGATTTTTTAGAAGGCGGCGCGGCGGACTATGATTGGCGTAAATGGAAACGAGTATAGTCGACGGTCCACGATTATGCTACAATATTTTGGTACATGCCTATGCCGGCAGCTGTTGCCAAAGACGCACAAGAAGTGAGGGGAACCTGTTTGAAAGCCTATTATTACTGGATTGCCGGACTCGTATTCGCCATCGATCAACTCGCCAAATGGATCGTGTCCACCCAGATGGAGCTGTATCAGCAAATTCCGATTGTCGGCAACTTTTTTCTGCTTACTTCGATCCGCAATCCCGGAGCCGCTTTCGGCATTTTGAAGGGGCAAAGCTTGTTTTTTATTATCATAACGATTGCCGTGGTATCGGGACTTATCTGGTACATTGAACGGAACAAGCGGAGCGGCAAAACGCTGCTGCTCGCTGCTCTGGGCCTGGTGCTCGGAGGTGCGCTCGGCAATTTTGTAGACCGGGCGGCGTTCGGCGAGGTAGTCGATTTCCTGCAGTTCAATTTTGGTTCTTACACGTTTCCGATCTTTAATTTCGCGGATACGGGTATTGTAATCGGTGTGGGCCTCATCATGCTGGACTCCCTGTTCGACATGAAGCGCGACAATGCCAAAACAGCCAAGGATGGAGAACATACGAATCATGACAGTCAACCGATTGCCGGAACCGATGAATCCGCACGCTGAAGAGACGTTCGAGTTGGCGGTCTCCGAAGACTTCGCCGGTGAGCGGATCGATAAGTACGTGGCGGAATCCGTCGAGGACGGCGTCTCCAGAACGCAGGTGCAGGATTGGATCAAGTCCGGCGCCGTGCTCGTGAACGGACGCTCCGTCAAAGCTAATTACAAACTTGCCGCAGGCGATGTCGTAACGGCGCAGCCGCCCGAGCCGCAGGAAGCGGCGATCGAGCCCGAGGCGATTCCGCTTGATATCGTGTATGAGGACGAGGACGTGATCGTGCTTAACAAACCACGGGGAATGGTTGTTCATCCGGCCTTCGGCCATACGTCGGGCACGGTCGTGAACGCGCTTCTCCACCATTGCCGCGACCTGTCGGGCATCAACGGCGTGCTGCGCCCGGGTATCGTGCACAGGATCGACAAGGATACGACAGGTTTGCTGATGGCTGCGAAAAATGACCGGGCTCACGCATCGCTGGCTGAGCAGTTGAAGGAACATACCGTCGTTCGCCGGTACGTCGCGCTTGCCCACGGCAATCTGCCGCATGATCACGGCACGATTGAAGCGCCGATCGGGCGGGATCCGCATGACCGCAAAATGTTTACCGTCACGGAGCGGGGGGGCAAGCACTCCGTCACGCATTTCTCGGTGCTCGAGCGGCTGGGCGATTATACGCTGCTGGAGCTGAGGCTGGAGACGGGCCGCACCCATCAGATCCGTGTGCATATGAAATACATCGGCCATCCGCTTGCCGGCGACCCGGTCTACGGCAGGGCTAAATCGATTCCGCTGAACGGACAAGCGCTGCATGCCGCCGTCCTCGGCTTTGAGCATCCCAGAACCGGCGAGCGTCTGCTGTTCGAAACGCGGCTGCCGGCCGATCTGGAGGATGTGCTTCATAGGCTTCGCACCCGCTAGCGGGTGCGTTTTTCTTGTGCAGCGAACCGTCTTGCGGAATAATGCAAATTTTTAACTACTTATTGCATTAAGCGCCTGCCGAAAGTGCGTTATGCTATTGACAGCCTGACAGCCTGACAGCCTGACAGCCTGACAGCCGGATACCATGTATAGCAAGCAATAAGCCATTAGCGATAGAGCGGTACCACAATCGGAAAGGTGATGAATTCGAATGACTCAGATCAATCAGAACTTTTTGGAGCTGCAGGGCAGCTATTTGTTTTCGGAAATTGCCAAGCGTCGCACGAAATTCATGCACGAAAACCCGGATGCGGACATTATCAGTCTCGGCATCGGCGACGTAACGCGCGGCTTGCCGGACGCGGTGATGACAGCGATGCATGCGGCCGTCGACGAGCTGGCGCAGCCAAGAACATTCCGTGGCTACGGGCCGGAGCAGGGCTATGATTTTCTGCTGCAGGCGATCGTGGAGCATGATTACAAGGCACGCGGCATCGACATTGCGACGAACGAGGTGTTCGTAAGCGACGGTTCCAAGTGCGACGTGGGCAATATCCAGGAGATTTTCAGCCAGGATGCGGTGATCGCCGTTCAAGACCCGGTATATCCGGTATATGTCGATACGAACGTGATGGCAGGACGCTCGGGCAAATTCAACAGCGAGACGAACCAGTACGAGAATATCGTTTACCTGCGCTGCGATGCAAGCAACGACTTCAAGCCGTCCTTGCCGGACCGAAAGGTCGACCTGATCTACTTGTGCTACCCGAACAATCCGACCGGCATGACGCTCACGAAGGGTGAGCTCAAAGCGTGGGTCGACTATGCGAAGGAGAACGGCTGCATCATTCTGTTCGACTCCGCTTACGAGGCGTTTATTACGGAGGCGGACGTGCCACGCAGTATTTATGAAATCGAAGGCGCGCATGAGGTGGCGATCGAGTTCCGCAGCTTCTCGAAGACGGCGGGCTTTACCGGCGTGCGCTGCGCCTATACGGTCGTTCCCCGCGCGCTTAAAGCGAAGGATGCGAGCGGCAACGAAGTGACAGTGGCCGACCTCTGGAACCGCCGCCACACGACGAAATTCAACGGCGTTTCCTATGTGACGCAGCGCGGCGCAGCCGCCATTTATTCGCCTGAAGGCAAACGGCAAATCACGGAGCTCGTCGACTACTACATGACGAATGCCGGCATTATCCGCGACGGCTTGAAATCGCTGGGCCTGCAGGTGTACGGCGGTGTAAATGCGCCTTACATTTGGCTGAAGACGCCGAGCGGCCTTGACTCGTGGTCGTTTTTCGACAAGCTTCTGGGCGAAGCGAACATCGTCGGCACGCCGGGCGTCGGCTTCGGGCAAGCCGGCCAGGGGTACTTCCGTCTGACGGCATTCGGCAGCCGGGAAAACACCGAGAAAGCAGTCGAGCGCATCACGAAGCTCAGTCTGTAAAAAGGGCGCGCATCTGTCGTCCGGCTGCTCTTGACTTCACCGGCCTTACGTGGGATAATTCTTCTAATGAAGCGCCGATTGCTGTCGGTCGGTGTATGATCCCAGTACCTTTAATTCAGTCCCGTGAGACTGGCAAGGTAACGTGAACCGGATAAAGGATCCTCCGCCCCTGCGGAGCGGCTTGTCACAGCCGCACCCGGGCGATTGGCATCATCCTCTAACCTGTTGACTCCTTGCGGCCTCCGCAAGGAGTTTTTTGCCGTATTTTGACGTGTTGGGTCGGAAGTCCCGCATGACGAGCTTGTCGAAAGGAGGCCGCATCCCTATGAGCGAAGAACGGCATGTCATTATGGATGAGACCGGCATACGCCGGGCGCTGACACGGATCGCCCATGAAATATTGGAGAAGAACAAAGGCATAGACGATTGCGCATTTGTCGGCATACGCACGAGGGGCATCTACCTGGCGCGCAGAATCGCCGAGCGGATCGCCGAGATCGAGGGCAAGCCCGTGCCGGTGGGCGAGCTGGACATTACTTCTTATCGGGACGACCG
>NZ_KK082149.1:89983-100373 GCF_000598065.1 Paenibacillus darwinianus
TCGGCACGTCGGGCCGCTACGACGGGGTGAAGCAGGACGGGGAGAGCACGATGGCGATCCGCGACCGGCGCGTGATTCTGTTCGATGATGTGCTGTATACGGGACGGACGATCCGCGCCGCGATGGATGCGATTATGGATCTGGGCCGGCCGCAGTCGATCCAGCTTGCCGTGCTGGTGGACCGGGGACATCGGGAACTGCCGATCCGGCCGGATTACGTAGGCAAGAACGTGCCGACCTCCAAGCTGGAAAATATCGAGGTGGCGCTGACGGAAGTGGACGGCGCCGACAATGTGACGATACTGGGGCAAAGGGGGCAAACCGGATGACGATGACCGCAACGCAATTAAAGGAAAGAAGTTTGCTCGGCCTGAAGGGGCTGTCGGAAACGGAAATCCAGACGATTCTGGACCGTGCCGCCAACTGGGAACAGCTGCCGGAGAAAATCAACCGAATGTTGCCGGGAAAAATTGTCGCGAATATGTTTTTCGAGAACAGCACGCGCACCCGTTTCTCGTTCGAGGTGGCGGAAAAAAGGCTCGGCACCGAGGTGCTGAACTTCTCGGCGGCCGTATCGAGCGTGCAGAAGGGCGAGTCGATCTACGACACGGTCCGGACGCTTGAATCGCTCGGTATCGACGCTGGGGTCATCCGGCTGAAGCCGATCGGCGTGCTTGCCGAGCTGGCCGAGAAAATCCGGATCCCGCTTATCAACGCGGGCGACGGCAACAACGAGCATCCGACACAGGCGCTGCTTGATTTGTACACCATGCGGAAGCAGTTCGGTACGATCCGCGGCCTGACGGTCGCGATCGTCGGCGACATCCTGCACAGCAGGGTCGCGCGGTCCAATCTGTGGGCCTTGCGCACACTGGGAGCAAACGTCGTATTCTGCGCACCGCCGAATATGGAAGCCAAAGAGCTTGACGCGGCCTACGTCACGATGGACGAAGCGCTTCGTGCAGATGTCGTCATGATGCTGCGGGTGCAGCTTGAACGGCATGAAGGCGGCATGATCAGCTCGGCGGAGCATTACCGCGAGCATTACGGCCTGACGGCGGCGCGCGCCGCCCGGCTTGGCAAACACGCCATCATCATGCATCCGGCGCCGATCAACCGGGGAGTGGAGATCGACGACGAGCTGGTAGAGCATCCGCAATCGCGCATTTTCACCCAAATGAGCCACGGCGTACCGATTCGGATGGCCGTAATCGAACGGGCGCTTAAATAAAGGCTTCGGCCGAAGGGAGTTGCTGACAACAATGTCGAGTTGGATCACGAATGGCCTGGTCTGGAACGAAACGGCCGGGCGCCTGGAGAAAAAGCATATCCGCATCGAGGATGGCCTGATCGCGGAAATCGCGGATGGAGCCGGCAGCCGCGACTTTGGCGGGGCGCCTATTATTGATGCGGAAGACAAGCTTGTATCGCCCGGCTTCATCGATATGCATGTGCATCTGCGGGATCCGGGCTTCGAACATAAGGAAGACATCGCGACCGGCACCCGGTCGGCGGCGAAGGGCGGCTTCACGACGATCGCGTGCATGCCGAACACGCGGCCGGTGACGGATACGCCGGCAACGGTAACGTACATCCTGGACAAAGCGGCCCGCGAAGGCTGCGTACGCGTATTGCCTTATGCGGCCATCACGAAGAACGAGCTCGGCCGCGAGCTAACCGACTTCGCCGCGTTGAAAGAAGCGGGCGCGATCGGTTTCACGGACGACGGCGTCGGTGTTCAGAATGCGCAAATGATGAAAGACGCCATGAAGCTCGCGCATTCCCTCGGCATGCCGATCATCGCTCACTGTGAGGACGATTCGCTGGTCGATGGCGCTTGGGCGTCGGAGGGCAAGTTCGTCCGCGATAACGGCCTGAAGGGCATCCCGAACGAATCGGAAGCGATCCATGTCGGCCGCGACGTGCTGCTGGCAGAGGCGACAGGCGTGCATTACCATGTATGCCATGTGAGCACGGAGCAATCGGTGCGTCTGATCCGGCTGGCCAAATCGATCGGCGTGCGCGTCACCGCAGAGGTCTGCCCGCATCATCTCGTGTTGTCCGACGAGGACATCCCGGGCATGGATCCCAACTGGAAAATGAACCCGCCGCTTCGGACGCCGCGCGACGTGCAGGCCGTGATCGAGGGGCTGGAGGACGGAACGATCGATATGATCGTGACCGACCATGCGCCGCACAGCACCGAGGAGAAAGGGCGCGGCGTGGAGCTCGCGCCGTTCGGCATCGTCGGCTTCGAGACCGCTTTTCCGCTGCTGTACACAAAGTTCGTCCTCACCGGACGCTGGAACCTCGGATTTCTGCTGCAGCGGATGACATCCGATCCGGCTAAGGCGTTCGGACTGTCGACAGGGAGGCTTGCCGTCGGAGCTCCGGCAGACCTGACGATTGTCGATCTCGAGACGGAACGGTCGGTCGATCCGGCCACGTTCCTGTCGAAGAGCAGCAATACGCCATTCGGCGGCTGGAAGCTGACCGGCTGGCCGGTCCTCACGATTGTCGATGGACGGACGGTGTGGTCGGAGGCGTAACGGCCGGAAGCTTGTGCAGCGTGTGTAGAAATCAGTCTTATCTTTACCTGCTCGCCTGACGCGAGATGAACCGATAACTTTAGACCCAGAGGAGTGAGTACGGATGCAAGCAAGATTGTTGTTGGAAGACGGCACGCTGTTCACCGGCAAATCGTTCGGCGCGGAAACGGCCAAAATCGGGGAAGTGGTGTTCAACACCGGCATGACCGGCTATCAGGAGGTGTTGTCCGATCCGTCCTACTGCGGACAGATCGTCACGATGACGTACCCGCTGATCGGCAACTACGGCATCACCCGCGACGACTTTGAGAGCATTACCCCGTTCGTGCACGGCTTCGTCGTGCGCCGCCACGAGCCGGTGCCGAGCAACTGGCGCGCCGAATATTCGCTCGACAGCCTATTGAAGGAAGCGGGCATACCGGGCATCAGCGAAATCGATACCCGCATGCTGACCCGGATCATTCGCCACCACGGCGTCATGAAAGGTGTACTTACGACCGGCGGCGAATCAAAGGAAGAGCTGCTGGAGCAGCTCGGCGCAACGACGCTGATGACCGACCAGGTGCCGCGCACCTCGACGAAAAGCTTCATCAACGTGCCGGGCGACCGCGAACGCATCGTGCTGATCGATTACGGCGCCAAAAGCGGCATTCTGCGCGACCTCACGAAGCGCGGCTGCGAGGTGATGGTCGTTCCGCATGACACGACAGCCGAGCAAATCCGCCGCCTCAACCCGGACGGCATTCAGCTCTCCAACGGACCTGGGGATCCGAAGGACGTTCCGCATGCCGTGAATACGGTTCGCGAGCTGCTGGGCGAGTTCCCGATTTTCGGCATCTGCCTCGGGCATCAGCTGTTCGCGCTTGCCTGCGGCGCCGACACGGAGAAATTGAAATTCGGCCACCGCGGCGGCAACCATCCGGTGAAGGAGCTGGCGACCGGCCGCTGCTACATTACGTCCCAGAACCACGGCTACACGGTGCGTGAGGATTCCGTTACCGGAACCAGCCTGGAAGTGACGCATATTAACAACAATGACCGGACGATTGAAGGCCTGAAGCATGAGCGCTTCCCGGCTTTCTCGGTGCAGTACCATCCCGAAGCGGCTCCGGGACCTTTTGATTCCGGCTACTTGTTCGACCAGTTCCTGGAAATGATTCGCGAGTATAAACGCAATAACCCGCAGAAGCCGCGCCAGGCCCGGCTGTCCGAGACGCTGAGAGGAGAACTGCAGCATGCCACGAAATAACGATTTGAAAAAAATACTCGTCATCGGCTCCGGCCCGATCGTCATCGGCCAGGCGGCCGAGTTCGACTACGCCGGCACGCAAGCCTGCCAGGCTTTGAAAGAAGAAGGCTACGAGGTTGTCCTAATCAACAGCAACCCGGCTACTATCATGACCGATACCAACATGGCGGACAAGGTATATATCGAGCCGATCACGCTCGAATTCGTCAGCCAGATCATCCGTCAGGAGCGTCCCGACGGATTGCTGCCGACGCTCGGCGGACAGACCGGCCTGAACATGGCCGTCGAGCTGGCGCGCGCCGGCGTGCTGGAGCGCGAAGGCGTCAAGCTGCTAGGCACGCAGCTGACGGCGATCGAGCAAGCCGAGGACCGCGACCTGTTCCGCGAGCTGATGCGCGAGCTGGAGCAGCCGGTTCCGGAGAGCACGATCGTTACGACGGTGCAGGAAGCGGTCGATTTTGCAAATGAAATCGGCTATCCGATCATCGTCCGTCCGGCCTACACGCTCGGCGGCACCGGCGGCGGCATTTGCGCCAACGAGGAAGAGCTGCGCGAGACGGTCACCTCGGGCATCCGCTACAGCCCGATCAGCCAGTGTCTGATCGAGAAGAGCATCGCAGGCATGAAGGAAATCGAATACGAGGTTATGCGCGATGCGAACGATAACTGTATCGTCGTCTGCAACATGGAAAACTTCGACCCTGTGGGCGTGCATACGGGCGACAGCATCGTCGTGGCTCCGAGCCAAACGCTCTCCGACCGCGAATACCAGATGCTCCGTTCCGCGTCGCTCAAGATCATCCGCGCGCTGAGCATCGAGGGCGGCTGCAACGTGCAGTACGCGCTTGACCCGTACAGCTATCAGTACTATGTCATCGAGGTTAACCCGCGCGTCAGCCGTTCTTCGGCACTGGCCTCGAAAGCGACCGGCTACCCGATCGCCAAGATGGCGGCCAAAATTGCAGTCGGCTACACGCTCGATGAAATCGTCAACCCGGTTACGGGCCAAACCTACGCCTGCTTCGAGCCAACGCTGGATTATATCGTATCCAAAATCCCGCGCTGGCCGTTCGACAAGTTTATTTCGGCCAACCGCAAGCTCGGCACGCAAATGAAAGCGACCGGCGAAGTGATGGCGATCGGCCGGACGTTCGAGGAGTCGATTCACAAGGCTGTACGTTCGCTCGAAATCGGCGTACATCGCCTGCATTTGAAGGATGCGCCAGACTTATCGGACGAGGTGCTTCGCACACGGCTTGCAAAACCCGACGATGAGCGGATGTTTCTTGTAGCCGAAGCGTTCCGCCGCGGCTACACGCTGCAGGATATTCAGGATATGACGAAGATCGACTGGTGGTTCCTCGACAAAATCGAAAGTATCGTCGCTTTCGAGGAGTCGGTCAAATCGGCCCCGTCGCTGTCGCACGAGCTGCTGTACGAAGCGAAGCGCAAGGGCTTCTCCGACCGTTCAATTGCCGAGTTGCGCCGCGAAGGCAATGCGGGCGAGACAATGACGGAATCCGACGTGCGGGAGCTTCGGCTCGGAATCGGCCTGAAGCCGGTTTACAAGATGGTCGATACGTGCGCAGCGGAGTTCGAGGCGACGACACCGTACTACTATTCGACTTATGAAACCGAGAACGAAGTGACCCATACCGATAAGGAAAAAGTGCTTGTGCTCGGCTCCGGCCCGATCCGGATCGGCCAGGGCATCGAGTTCGACTACTCCACGGTGCACGCGGTTTGGGCGATTCAGGATGCCGGCTACGAGGCGGTCATTATCAACAACAACCCAGAGACGGTATCGACGGATTTCTCTACGTCCGACCGGCTGTACTTTGAGCCGCTGTTCTTCGAGGACGTCATGAACGTAATCGAACAGGAGAAGCCGATCGGCGTCATCGTCCAGTTCGGCGGTCAAACCGCGATCAATCTGGCCGCGCCGCTGTCGAAAGCCGGTGTGCGCATCCTGGGCTCCAGCCTGGAAAGCATCGATGCTGCAGAGGACCGCAAAAAGTTCGAAGCGCTGCTGCGCAAGCTGGACATCGCGCAGCCGCTCGGCAGCACGGTAACGTCGGTTGACGAGGCGGCGGCGGTTGCCGACGGCCTGGGCTATCCGGTGCTTGTGCGTCCGTCGTATGTACTCGGCGGAAGAGCGATGGAAATCGTCTACTCCAAAGAGGAGCTTCTGAGCTACATGGAGCAGGCGGTGCAAATCAATCCGGAGCATCCCGTATTGATCGACCGCTACATGCTCGGCAAAGAAGCGGAGGTCGACGCGATCTGCGACGGTGAAACGGTGCTCATTCCGGGCATCATGGAGCATGTGGAGCGCGCCGGCGTTCATTCCGGCGACTCGATCGCGGTGTATCCGCCGCAATCGCTGTCGGATGACGTCAAGAATCAGATCGTGGACATCACAATCAAGATCGCCAAGGAGTTCAAGGTAATCGGTACGGTGAACATCCAGTTTGTCATCCATCAGGACCAGGTTTACGTCATCGAGGTTAACCCGAGATCGTCCCGTACGGTTCCGTTCCTGAGCAAGGTGACGAACGTACCGATGGCCAACCTGGCGACCAAGGCGATTCTCGGCGAGAAGCTGGCAGACCTCGGCTATAAGCAGGGACTGTGGCCGGAGGACGAGTACGTTTCCGTCAAGGTGCCGGTGTTCTCCTTCGCGAAGCTGCGCCGCGTCGACCCGACGCTGACGCCGGAGATGAAGTCGACCGGTGAGGTGATGGGCCGCGACGTGCAGTACGCCAAGGCGCTCTACAAAGGCCTGATCGGAGCGGGCATGCGCATTCCGGCAACGGGCTCGATCATCGCCACGGTTGCCGACAAGGACAAGGAAGAAGCGATCGAGATTTTGCGCGGCTTCTACGCGCTCGGCTACAATATCGTCGCGACCGGCGGAACGGCGACCGCGCTCGAGCAAGCGGGCTTGCGCGTGATGCGCGTCAATAAGCTGAGCGAGGGATCGCCGAACATTCTGGACATGATCCGCTCTGGTCAGGCGCATTTTGTAGTCAACACACTGACCAAGGGCAAAACGCCGGAGCGCGACGGCTTCCGGATCCGCCGCGAGGCCGTCGAGAACGGGATCGTCTGCATGACGTCGCTGGACACGGTCAGCGCGCTGCTCAACATGCTGGTGACGATCAACTTCTCGTCTCGTCCGATGCCGGTGCTTCAGGTATAAGCTTTATCGCTAAAAACAAGAACGGCCAACGTCAGCGTCGGTCGGCTGCGCATGCGCGGTCCGCCGGGGCGGCGGATGGCCGTCTTATATGTACATAGCAGGCCACAATCGATGAGAGGACGTGAAACAATGGGCGCAACGCTCACGAGAGAGCAAGCGGCGGACCGGATCATGGTAGCGCTGGATTACCCGGATGCTTGTGCGGCAGAAGCGTTGATCCGGCGTTTGGAGGGTGTGCCGTGCTGGATGAAGGTGGGCATGCAGCTTTTTTACGCCGCCGGACCGGCGTTCGTTGCAGGCTTGAAGGAGCGGGGCTACCGCGTATTCCTCGACGTCAAAATGCACGATATCCCGAATACGGTAAAAGGCGGCGCCGGCAGCATCGCCAGGCTCGGCGTCGATCTGTTCAACGTCCATGCCGCCGGTGGCGTCCGGATGATGGAGGCGGCGATGGAAGGCGTCGAGGCTGCGCGGTCTGGCGGGGGCGCCAGCTTGAAAAGGCCGACCGTCATTGCGGTTACGCAGCTCACGAGCACGAGCCAAGCCGTACTGAACGACGAGATCGGGATTCCGGGCACGGCGGACAATGCGGTGCTCCGATACGCGCAGCTTGCCAGACAAGCAGGGCTCGACGGCGTCGTCGCTTCGCCGCAGGAGGTCGTCGCCATCAAGGCGGTCTGCGGCGCCTCGTTCATTACGGTGACGCCCGGAATTCGGCCCGCCGGTTCGGCAACGAACGACCAGTCTCGCATCATGACGCCGCGCGAGGCGCTGGAGCAAGGCACCGATTTCATGGTAATCGGACGCCCGATCACCGCCGCCGTCGATCCGAGGCAAGCCATCGAAACCATTATCGAGGAGCTGATCTAATATGTTGGAAGCCGGCTTGAATAAGCTGCCTGGCCGCATTGCGGAGCATCTGTTGAATATCGGAGCCGTCGCGCTCCGGCCCACCGATCCGTTCACATGGTCGTCCGGCATGAAATCGCCAATCTACTGCGACAACCGGCTGACGATGTCCTATCCGGAGGTAAGAGATACGATTGCGGAAGGGTTTGCGGCCGTCATCCGCGACCGGTTCCCGGACTGCGAAGCTGTAGCAGGGATCGCGACAGGCGGCATTCCGCATGCGGCATGGGTCGCACAGAAGCTTGGGCTCCCGATGCTGTATGTGCGCGACAAGGCAAAAGGCCACGGCAAAACGAATCTGATCGAAGGCTGCTATACGGCCGGGCAGAAGGTTGTGCTGATTGAGGACCTCGTTTCTACCGGCGGCAGCTCGCTGAAGGCGGCTGTGGCAGTCCGTGAGGCCGGCTGCGAGGTGCTGGGCACGGTCGCCATTTTCACCTACGAGTTTCCACAGGCGGCCGCTGCTTTCGAAGAACAGCACATTCCGCTGCACACCTTGTCCAATTACACGGCGCTCATCGATACCGCGCTGTCGCTCGGTAAAATCCGCAAGGAGGACGTCGCGCTGCTTAAGTCGTGGCGCGAGGACCCCCAGTCGTTCGGCCAATAAGCAAATACCAGGACCAACATGATCCTGGCAAGTGCAGGGACGTTCATACAAGCAACGCCTCTATCGGAATTGATGATGGGGGCGGTTTTCGTTCGTTGCGTGAATAACGGCGAGCCTGGGTCAAGGACAGAACGTCGGACATCCAGGGATGGTACGGGACCACCTTCAACCCTCTTTGTAAGGAATACACGTTTCGGTGGCATAATGTGCATTCTCGTAGGTCTTTATAGTTGTAATCTTCCATTTGTCGGATGCCTGGTATACCGGACTGTCGAGACTTTCTCGGCAGTCTTTTTTGGTTGCTTCAGCATTTCTTTATATTTTCCTTTACCTGGCATCGTAACTTTTTTCCGGGGCGCACCGTCTATACGATAGATGAAAAAAATCTAATGTTAGCAGGACGGAGGGTCGTAGAGAAACCATGGCGCAGTGGATGCGGAAAAAACAACCGGCCTTACCCGATCCGGACGAGGAAACGCAGCAGGAGCCGACACAGACGGAGCTTGTTCAGGAAAATGTCGCGCCGGGATCCCCGATGTCTCCCAATGTGGAGACGGAGCCCGACGAAGCGGGCCCGCTGCTGCGGGTGAGCGGCGTGGAGCGCTCCTTCCAGGTCGGCGGGCTGCCCTTGCATGTACTCAAAGGAATCAATCTGGAGCTGCAGCCGCGGCGCCTTGTGATGCTGCGCGGCCGGTCCGGCTCCGGCAAGACGACGCTGCTCAATCTGATCGGCGGCCTGGATCAGCCGACGAAGGGCGAGATCGTGTTTCGGGAGCATCCGTTTCACCGGATGGGCGACGATGCCCGGACGAATGTGAGGCGGCGTGAATTGGGCTTCATTTTTCAGACGTTCGCGCTGATGCCGCTGTTGTCCGCTTATGAGAACGTCGAGCTGTCACTCCGGATGGCCGACAGGCCGCGAGGGGAATGGAAGGCCCGGGTGATGGAGTGTCTTGAGCTTGTCGGGCTTGCCAAGCGGATGCACCATAGACCGTTCGAACTGTCCGGCGGGGAGCAGCAGCGCGTCGCAATCGCCAAGGCGATCGCCCACCGGCCGCGGCTGCTGCTGGCCGACGAGCCGACGGCGGAGCTCGATTCCCAAATGTCGGCTCAAATCATGAACGTCTTTCAAACGATTATTCAAACCGAACACGTAACGATCTGTATGACTACGCACGATCCTACGATTCTGGAGGTTGCCGATCATGTTTACGAAATGGTGGACGGAAAATTCATTGCACACGCGGAAGGGTAATCCGGCAGACGCCGCGGCATCGAGCCGAACGTCGAGCGGCCGGGTTTGGGCGCGCCGCGCAGCCGTGACGATGCTGGCCGCTTCGCTCGTCGTGACAAGCGGGTGCGGTTTGCTGCCGAAGGAGCGCGAGGAAGAGCTGCTCCCCGAAATTACGCCGCCGCAAATTTCGAAAAAGCCGGAGTACGAGGTAACCGCCACAACGCTCGAAACGAAGGTGCAAGGCCTCGGCAAAGTGATGTCGCAGACGGAGGAGACGCTGTTTTTTACGCTCGACAACATGCGGCTGAAGACGCTGAATGTAAAGCCGGGCGATCAGGTCGCGGCGGGTGCCGTGATCGGGACGCTCGAGGTGGAGACGATGCAGAAAGATCTGCGGAGCAAGCGGCTGGCGTTCCGCAAAGCGGAAACCGGGATGAAAGAAACGCTGCGCAAGCGCGACGAGATGGACCCGATCGATTTCGAGGAGGCGTCAATTGCATTCGAGGAACAGCGCCAGGCGATCATCGATCTGGAGGCCGAGATTGCCAAGGCGACACTGACGGCTCCGTTCGCCGGAACGGTCGTTCAGTTGAACGTGCAGAAAGGCGATGCCGTCAAAGCGTACGATCCGATCGCG
>NZ_KK082149.1:100473-109629 GCF_000598065.1 Paenibacillus darwinianus
CAGCCGGCTCGTCGTGACGGCCACGTTGTCGAAGGACGACCTCGCCAAAGTAACCGTCGGGATGCCGGCTGTCGTTTCCATTAATAACGTCGAAGCAAAGGAAGGCAAAGTCTCGCAGCTGCCGCTCACTGCGGGCAATGACCAGAACGGGGGCAATGGCGGCGGGGGTGCAGGCGGCAAAAAGCTTGAACGTCCCGAAGATTATCTGCAGGTAGACATCGGCGCGTTCCCGAAAGGCGTGACCAGGGGAACCCCGCTGTCCGTGAGCGTTATTACCCAGCGCAAAACAAACGCCGTCGTCATTCCGCTCGCGGCGCTGCGTTCGATCGGCTCCCGCACCTACGTTCAGGTGATCGACGAGAACGGCAAGCGCGAGGTGGACGTGGCTGTCGGCCAGCAGACCTCGACGCAGGCGGAAATCCTGGAAGGATTGAAGCCGGGCCAGAAAGTCGTAGGTCGATAACGGATGGGAGTGCCGCTATTACGATTTTTATTCCGCAAAATGTGGAACACCAGGTGGCTGACCTTAAGCACAATGGCCGGCTTGATCGTCGCGGTGGCATTCGCCACCAGCATCCCGATGTACGCCGACGGCGCGCTGAAGCGGGTGGTCACGCAATCGCTGCAGGAGCGCAGCACGGGCCTGCCTGCCGGCTCGCTGCTGATGCGGTATCAATCCGCAGGCGGCGGCAAAACCGATATTCAGGCATTGGGCGATGTGGATCAGTACATTAAGAAGGATGTGCCCAGCCGCATCGGCTTTCCCTACCGGAGTTTCGTAAGCAGCCTCTCGATCCGGGGAACGGAGGTCGTGCCGGTTGATTCGACGAAGGTAGACGCCAGCCGGATGAGACAGCTGACACTGATGGCGATGTCCGGATTGAATAAGCAAACCGAGCTGATGCAGGGGCGGTGGTTCGCGGACGGCGAAGGCGGCGACGTGCTGGAGGCCGTCATGCTGGAAGAGGCGATGTTCCGCAACGATATTCATATCGGCGACGAGTTCGATTACCCGGTGTACGGAGGACTGAACATCTCGCTGAAGGTGAGAGTCGTCGGCGCCGTCAAGCCGCTAAAAGACACAGATCCTTACTGGTATCAAGGACTGGAGTCGCTGATGGGCACGCTGCAGATCAGCGAAGCGGCTTTCAAGAAGCAGCTGCTGGAGAAGCGCAGCATTCCGGTAAACAATGCGAACTGGTATTATGCCTTCGATCTGCGCGAGATCAAGACGAGTCAGCTTTCGCCACTCGGCCGCTCGCTGGACCGGCTCAACATCGAATTGTACCAGCTTCTGAAGGATACGCGCATCGAGATATCGTTCGCCGATACGCTTGCGGATTTCAAACGGCAGAGCCTGCAGCTGCAAACTTTGCTGTTCACGCTCGCCACGCCGATGATCGCGATGGTTTTCTACTACATAGCGATGAACGCCCGGCAGTCGCTGGAGAAGCAGCGGAGCGACATCGCGGTTCTGCGCAGCCGCGGAGCGGGCACGCGGCAGATCATGCTCATTTATTTGCTCGAAGGGCTGCTGCTGGGACTTATCGCTTTGGCGACCGGGCCGCTAATCGGCTGGTTTATGGCCAAGAGCATCGGCTCGGCCAACGGGTTTCTGGCATTCGTCGACCGTAAGTCGATCCCGGTCGGGTTCTCGACCGAGGCGATGATCGCCGGGCTTGCAGCCGTCCTGCTCGCCGTGCTGTCGACGGTCGTGCCAGCCGTCATCTATGCCCGTTCCTCGATCGTCGGCTATAAGCAGAAGCTCGCACGGTCCGACCGGCGTCCGTTATGGCAGCGCTGGTTTCTGGACGTCGCGCTGCTCGGATTGGCCGGCTACGGATGGTATCTGTTCAACGAGCGGCAAATACTGACGTTCCGGACGGGCATGACGACCGATCAGCTTGACGTTAACCCGTTTCTGTTTTTTGTCCCGGCTCTTTCGATATTCGCGATGGGCTTGTTCTTCCTGCGGGTGTTCCCGCTCCTGCTCAAAATTCTCAACCGGATCGGCAAACGATTTCTGCCGGTGCCGCTTTTTCTGACGCTTACCCAGCTCTCGCGTTCCTCCAAAGCCTATTATCCGCTCATGATTCTGCTTATCCTGACGCTCGGTCTCGGCGTCTATAACGCATCGGCTGCGCGCACGATCGATCTGAACTCCACCCAACGGACGCTGTACCGCTACGGCAGCGACGTCGTCATTCAGACGGTGTGGGAAGGCCGCGCGGAGATTCGTCCCGGCAGCGGCAACCCCGGCAACCCCGGCGGCGCAGGGAACGGTGCAGGCGGCGGCAATCCGGGAGGCGGCCAGGCCGCTCCGACGCGCATCAATTATACGGAGCCGCCTTTTGAAATATTCCGATCGCTGGACGGCGTCGAATCCGCCGCGCGCGTCCTGCAGGCCAAAGGCAATGTGGTCATATCGGGCCGCTCGGCCGGTCAGGGCACGCTGATGGGCATCGAGAACGTTGATTTCTCGAAGGTCGCCTGGTTCCGCGAGGATCTGTTTCCCGCTCACCCCTACAGATATCTGGACCTTCTGGGCGACTACGAGCAGGCGGCCATCGTGCCGTCCGGCATCGCCGAGAAATTCCAGCTGAAGCCCGGCGACCTGATCTCGGTAGGCCTCGGCGACGGCATGATCGAATTCGTCATCGTCGGCATCCTGCCTTACTGGCCGACGCAGTATCCGGATCAGTCGCCTTTCGTGATCGCGAATCTGGATTATATCTATGACCAGGTTCCGATCATTCCCTACGAGGTCTGGCTGAAAATGAAGACAGACGCCAAGGTGGCGCCGATCGTCACCGCCCTTCTGGATAAAGGGATCGAGCTCGCTTCCGTGAAGGATGTCCGATCGGAATTGATTGCGCAGTCGAAGCATCCGACCCGCGGCGGCGTTTTCGGAATACTCAGCCTTGGCTTTATCGTATCGGTTCTGGTGTCTTTATCCGGTTATCTGCTGTACTGGTTTTTTAATCTTTCGGGGCGCATCGTGCAGTTTGGCGTCCTACGGGCGATGGGGCTGTCGCGGAAGCAGCTCACCGGCATGCTGCTCCTGGAGCAGCTGTTCACCGGAGGCTTGTCGATTGTGCTCGGGCTGCTGATTGGCCGCATAACGAGTGTGTTGTTCCTCCCGTTTCTTCAGACGGCCGAGAACATCGACAATGCGGTTCCTCCTTTCCGTGTCGTCTTCGAAGAGCAGGATATGCTGCAGCTGTACGGGGTGGTCGGCGTCATGCTGCTGACCGGAGCGGGGCTATTATTCCTGCACATCCGCAGGCTGCGTGTCCATCAAGCGGTTAAGATGGGAGAGGAGCGTTAGGCCATGACCACAACGGCAATGGACATAACGATGATCGAGTGCGAGGGACTCGTCAAAATCTATAAAACCGACGAGCTGGAGGTCGTCGCCTTGCAAGGGCTCAACCTGACGGTCCGGCAGGGCGAGATGATGGCGATCATCGGCAACAGCGGCAGCGGCAAATCGACGCTCCTCAACATACTGGGCGGCCTGGACCGCCCATCTGCCGGTCAGGTCAGCGTCGGTCCGTGGGATCTGCTCAAAATTACTGACGAGCAGCTGGTCCGCTACAAACGGGAGACGGTTGGCTTCATCTGGCAAAATAATGCCCGCAACCTGCTGCCCTATTTGTCGGCGCTTGAGAACGTCGAAATGCCGATGATGCTGTCAGGGAAGCTGGACCGCGCCTACGCCCGGCAGCTGCTGGAATGGGTCGGCTTGCAGGAGCGTATGCATAACAAGCTGCATCAGCTTTCCGGAGGCGAGCAGCAGCGTGTGGCCATTGCCATATCCCTGTCCAACCGTCCCCATATGCTGCTTGCGGATGAGCCGACGGGCTCGGTCGACACACGCACGTCCGATCTCATCATGGATATTTTTAGGCGGCTTAACCGGGAGCTAGGCGTCACGATCGTCATTGTAACGCATGATTTGTCGCTGGCCGGCAAGGTTGACCGCGTGGTGGCGATCCGGGACGGCTTGACGAGCACCGAATTCGTCAAGCGCAACCCGAATCTCGATCTCGCGGCGGCCGAGGGCGCGGGGTATGGCGGGCTGAAAGACATTCATGAGGAATTCGTCGTCGTCGACCGTGTCGGTCGGCTGCAGATTCCGAAAGAGTATCTGCTCTCGCTCGGCATTCGGGACAAAGCGTCAATGGAGTTCGACGGTGAGAAAATCGTCATTACGGCACCGAAATCATTGGGGAGGTAAAGGTATGGAAACGATGAACAAAACCGACGGCAAACTTCGCCGGTCCCTGCTGGCAATGTTGACGCTGGTGATGCTTGGTTCGCTGCTCGCCGCATGCAGCGGCGGAGGAGAGGGCAGCGGCGCGAATACCCGCGTGCTGCGGGTCGGGACGCTTTATGGCAGCCCTCAGGATGAGGTTTGGTTCCGCCAGCAATACACGGATGCGTATGAGCTGATGAACGACAATATTCAGATCGAAATCGTATCCGCCATCGACTATAACGACCAGCGTTTCATGACGCCGGAGGATCAGAAGAAACAGCCGGACGTTTACGAAGAGCTCAAAAAAATGCTTACCGGCAACAACCCGGTCGACGTCATGGTGGTCGACTACAACTACCTGCGCCGTATGGTTCAGGATAACCTGCTGCTGCAGCTCGATACGCTCATCCAAAAGGACAAATTCGACCTGAGCGATTATGTGCCCACGGTTATCGAAGGCATCAAGGCAGTCGGTGACGGCAACCTGTATGCGTTGACGCCGACCTTCAGCTCTTCCGCGCTTTTCTATAATAAGAAGCTTTTTGCCGACGCGGGGGTTCCTGTGCCGACCGACGACATGTTTTGGCCGCAGGTGATCGATCTTGCCGGCAGAGTCGCCAAGGGCGAGGGCAAGGACCGCAAATACGGAATCAGCATTAACCGTTGGGGCGGGGACGGCTTCTACGAAATTCAAACTTACGCGGCGCCGCTGCAATTGAAGATGTACGATGATGCAGGGGAGAAAATGCTGGTCAATACGCCCCAATGGGAGAAAGTATGGATCGACATTGCCAATCTGTACAAAAATAAAGTAGCGCCGAATATGAATGAGATCCAGATTGATATGCAGGCTCCCAAGGAAGGACTGCCGTACAACCCGTATCAGGGCGACCTGTTCATGAGCGGCAGGGTCGCGATGATGATTGCGGAGTTCGGGTATGTGACGGAGCTTGCGCAGGCGAAGGAAGCGGAGGGTAAGCTCGAGGGCTTCACACCGGTCGATTGGGATGTCGTCACCGTGCCGCAGTTCGAGGAAGCGCCGGGTGTCGGAACGATGATCGGGCTCAACTCGCTTATGGGGATTAACAGCAAGGCGCCGAATCCGGACGATGCGTGGGAATTTGTGAAGTTCATGAACAGCAAGGAATGGGCGAAGCTGAAATCCCGCAGCATGTGGGAGATGACGGCGCGCAAGGAATTTCTGAAGCCGAAGGACGGCCAGTCGTATAACATCGACGCCTTCACGAAGCTGAAGCCGGTTCCGCCGCTAAGCACGGACCAGGAGAAGCTGTTCCGCGAGAAGCCGAACCTCTGGCAGGTGCAGAATATCGGCCAGCCGCTGTTCCAGGAGGTCATCAAAGGCACCAAAACGGCCAAAGAGGCGCTTGCCCTGTGGGAAACGCAAGGCAACGCCATGCTGCAGCAAATCAAAACGAACCCGGACGGGCCGATTAATCCGGTCGAGGGCGGCGCAGCAATCGATGCTTACCGTAAATAGTAAATAAACCGGTATGCAACAAAACCGCAGCAAGGCCATTAAAGCGGCTTTGCTGCGGTTTTTCATCGGCTTTTCCGGTTATTTGCCTGTAAGATGGAACGTCCGGTAAACGCTCCATGCGCCGTCTTCGCCGGCTGTGAGCAGATGAAAGGCATCGACGGCCGTCTCATAATCAAGCGGACGATTGCGCAGGCTTCCGTACAGATCATGCAGCTCATCGGCCGAGAGGTTCCGTCCTAAGGTGACATGCGGCGTGTACACGTAAGCGGTCTTTTCCAGCGCAAGAACTTCCTTGCAAACGGCCTTATGAAGCCTGGTCATCGGCTCGGGGTCCTCCAGCGCCATATACACGACATGGCTGGCCGGATAAAAGCTCGATATCCGGTTGAAGCGCAAGGTGAAAGGTCTGACGGCTTGCGCTGCCGATTCCAACTGCTGAATGGCCTTGGCGGCTTTGTCGCCGGACCACTGTTCGGCTTCACGAAGGGTCATATGCGGTGGAATGAGCGAGTATTGCGCATCGTGCCTTTTGCGGTAGCTGTCAGCAAAAGCCTGAATCTCGGGGGCGGGAAATACGGCAATTCCGTAACGCATGGCGATCGACCTCCCGTAATGATTTCTTATCATCATTATAAACCGTTTTTGCTTGATTTTCCCGATTTCCGGGTATTCTAATACAAACGCAGTCGGTTTTTTTTCGGCCTGCCGGCTGCAGGAAGGGAATCACAAGCATAAGGGGGATGTCAAGTGCGCTGGATTTACTGGGTGCGTTTGTATGAGACGAAATTCCAGGCGGGCTGCCTCGTCAAACGGATGGAGAACGATTGGTGGATTTACGGCTACGATTGCCCGCAGGAGATCGAGGTGTTCAAATCCAGGAAAGGCCGTTACGGGGTTCGTTTCTTGCAGTAAAGAAATATAGATTCCCGGTCAAAAGAGATCTTGACTTGGGCTTGTTTGCTATAGTATAGTTACTTTTGTCGCCATTCATTAATGCTTCATATATGGTACTGTCGCGGGGTGGAGCAGCCCGGTAGCTCGTCGGGCTCATAACCCGAAGGCCGCAGGTTCAAATCCTGCCCCCGCAACCAATCTTCCAATCATGGAACCCCTTTACGGGCCCTTAGCTCAGTTGGTTAGAGCGGTCGGCTCATAACCGATTGGTCGGGGGTTCGAGTCCCTCAGGGCCCACCATGTATGAACCATTCCTTGCCGGGGTGGCGGAACTGGCAGACGCACAGGACTTAAAATCCTGCGGTGGGTGACCACCGTACGGGTTCGATTCCCGTCCTCGGCACCATTGCTTTACTAATGGTATTTAATTGTAAGTTCTGTAGTGCCCTAGTTGGTGCTCATGACTCAATAAATCCTTTTCTTGACTTGTTTAATTAGAGTTGAGATGGAGGGTTTTTTTAGTTCGAAAAAAAACCAAACTAAATCACAGATGCTTCCAACGCTAATTGTGATCAGTATGATGATGGCTCCAGAGCAATATTTAGAGGCTTTGCATTAACATATGAACTCACCTAGCGGAGTGATTTATAAATGAGCGTTATCGACTTGGGCATCATCAATTTGTAGGGACTGTTGTATTTGAAGTTGTATTTAAACAAAATGAGTGTTGCAAGTTTGAAACTGGACGAAATATAATGAGAGTAAGCTAAGGGATTAGGACATTCTGCCTGTATTTTATTTCTTATCCATCTAAAGGGGTAATATCGTGAATTACTTTATTTTTATTTTGGCTTCTTCAATTGAGTACTTTGGTACGTTCATGTTCATGTTTGCGCTTTTTCGCTTTAGAATATATTCGCAGATGATTATCAATGTGCTTTTTGTCTCATTTCTTATGAGTCAGGTTTCCTATTTCACCAGATTAAATCCCGAGATAGGTGACTTATCCACTTATATTCAATTCGTCCTATTCATCCTCATTGTGTGGATTTTATTTCGTGTCCCCTTGTTTCACTCTATTATAATGAATTTTGCTGGAATAGCTGCGGCAATCGTCATTCAAGGTCTGATCATTTTGCTGCTGTCGCAGTCAACAGGCCTTACTGCGTCAGAAATGTTGGCTAATATTTGGATAGCATCTTCCTTTCAAGTGTTGCTGGCCATTTTCGAGATTGCTCTGGCACGTACCATCGTCATTTTTAACTTGGGTTTTGATTTCGTTCCAACATCTCCCCGCTCGGATGTCCGTATCAGGGGGACAAATGCGGTTCTAATGGGCATTATCATATTTGCTATTGTGTTAGCGGCATTAATGGCGTATTTATTTCGAACTGATCCCGATATTTATGTAATTGGCGCGAGCATCGTCTTCCTGTTAACTTTACCTATATTTATTTATTTTTCCATAAGAAAGGATTTTGAGGATGCTGCATAGGATTGCGGTTTCAATGCGTGACCGTATGATCGCAAACGGTGTCATGGCACCTTCCGTAGAAATCATCCTATATGCATTAAACATTGTCGGCAATACCGTTTCAATATTTTCGATTAGTGCATTAGTTGGCCTGATAACGGGTGAATTGGTTAGGACTCTGCTTTTGATGATGGTCTTCGCGCTAATTCGTATTTTATCTGGCGGTTATCACCTTAAATCGGGAATGTGGTGTATTGTTGTCTCATCTGCGCTCATGTCTGTTCTTCCTCATCTACGTCTCACGAACACTTGGACTTATGTGTTCACAGGAATTGCACTACTCGCAATATTGATATTTGCGCCGGCCAATTATGACAAATATGCGCGACTCTCGGAGCGGTATTATCCGTTTCTAAAACTGATTTCGGCTGCTATAGTCGCTGCGAATTTATTCATCGTTTCAGATGTGGCAGCAATTGCATTTATTACGCAGGCGCTACTATTACCTTTTAAGGAAGGAGGTGAGGAAGAATGAAAAAACAAGCCTATCAATTGTTGGCAACAGGTATCATTGCATTGGCTTCTGCATTCGTACTGATGGGATCTTACGCATTCGTCAACAAGCCGAAAATGCCAAAAGAACTGAGAAAACAGCTTCTTCGCTGTGAGAAATGTTTAGCAAGTTAAAAGACCGTCAATACTGGAAGAAAAGAGAACCAGTAAGGACGGTGTTTTCATATGTTTGCAGCAAATTTAAAGGACGGACAACTGGAGGAGCTTCTTCATATCCCGGAACCGTGGTACATTGATCAAGTGGCATTTGATTTGGAACAGAAGCAATTAGACGTGTACGTGAAGTTCCGTAAACGAGCCTTGTTTCCTTGCTCAGGCTGTGGGACTCCAGGCCAGCCGGTGAAAGACATTGCAGATAAAGACCGGACGTGGCGGCATCTGAATTTTTTTGAGTACCCGTGTTACATTCATACAGAGCTGCCACGGACCAAGTGTGAAACATGCAATCGAATTATG
>NZ_KK082149.1:109698-115485 GCF_000598065.1 Paenibacillus darwinianus
ATGCTGTCAGCCGGTTTGTAGGCGAGCACGACACGCGCCTGTGGCGAATTCTTCATCACTACGTAGACAATGCAATCGCGGCGCAGGATCTTTCGTACGTTACGAAGATCAATACGGATGAAACGTCGGCAAAGCGCGGGCACAACTATATCACCATTTTCATGGACCCCGAGCAGAAGAACGTCATCTGCGTGACTAAGGGCAAGGACTCCAGCACATGGGACGAATGTAAAAAGCAACTGGAAGCCCATGGCGGTAAAGCAGAGAACATTAGCGAGGTCTGCATGGACATGTCGCCGGCTTTCATCAAAGGAGCCACCGAGAACTTTCCCAAGGCGTCCATCACGTTCGATAAATTTCATGTGATTCAGGCTGCCAACGAAGCCGTTGATGAAGTACGCCGCACCGAACGAAAAAGTTGCGCCGAACTGAAAGATACGCGTTATATGTGGCTCAAGAATCCGGGAAACTTGACTTCGGCTCAACAAGAAACGATGGCGAAGCTGAAAGACTGTGATCTGGACACGGCCAAGGCATACCGCATGCGTCTGATTCTGCAAGAGATATACCGTTATCCGGCTTCAATCGCGCCGATGGTGCTGCAAGACTGGATTCAGTGGGGACTGCGTTGCCGATTGACTCCCATGGCGATTTTGACACCCAGCTTTTTGAGCTTGTGCAGAATGCTTAAAGCATAGTCCATATTTAATCTAACCAACGGCTTGTTGGAAGGAGTAAACAGCTTGTTTCAAGCCGCCAAACGAAAGGCGCGCGGATACCGCTCCGAAAAAAACATTATCGCCATGGTGTATGTGCTGGCGGGCAAATTGAACTTTGCCCTGAAATAAGAAAAGAATTGGCAACAGCATGGAGCCACGCATCGCTCGCACCTGGACCAATTCCCTTGTCCAGCAACCAGTATACCCTTTCGGAGCTCTGATTATGCTGCAACAGAAGGTGAACGCGGAGCGATGCATCTATACCAATTCCCTTGTCCGATTTTCAAAGATTTTCTGGAAATTGATAGAGCAGTTTTGATCCGAAAACATTGCTAGCGGCGAAGAGCCTTATTTTTCTTTACTTCTTTTTGAAATGTGAATTATAATATATAATTTATTACACCAAACGTGGTGATTCGAAATATTTCGCTTCCGTTCTTTTTTATTCGACAAAACAAAAAGCTTAGGCGCGTTCATCCCGCCTTAAGCTTTTGGCCTCCCGATTGTAGTAAAATTCCCGCATCCCTCAACATCCATTCAATGAAGCATCCATATCCGGATGAAGGATCATTGACGAAAACATGAGTGACCGCTCCTACGAGCTTTCCCTTCTGAATGATGGGGCTTCCGGACATGCCTTGAACGATGCC
The DNA here is from genome assembly GCF_000598065.1 of Paenibacillus darwinianus. GTDB lineage: Bacteria > Bacillota > Bacilli > Paenibacillales > Paenibacillaceae > Paenibacillus_I > Paenibacillus_I darwinianus. Next base: position 111,068 of record NZ_KK082149.1, read on the forward strand.
GCCTGTCTTGGCCAGCAGCTTCCTATCGGTGATTTTGATCACCATTCCTTTGGTTGCCGGCGCTGTTTGCTTCGATACATGCGTAATGTCTATATTAAACCGCTCAACCTTCTGGCCGCCTACAACGGTCAAAATCTGAGCCGGCCCTTCCTCCACTTCTTCTGCGAAAGCAACCGGCAGCGGCTCACCGGCATATGCCGGCTGAGGTAGTTCCTTCATTCGTCCGAAAATTCCGAATGGCGTATTGCGCTCCACGTTCCCTAGCACTTTGCCTTCCCGGACGAAATATGCCCGCTTCTCCCCGGGTTCTCCGGTAGAGCTTTTGTTGATCGACGTCACGCTGGATTGCACTACCTGGCCTTCTCCCACCTCAATAGGCGATTGGGTGTCCATATCCGTAATGACGTGACCGAGCGCGCCATACACGCCCTGATCCGGCGCATAAAAGGTTAACGTCCCGACTCCTGCTGCGGAATCGCGGATATATAAGCCGAGCCTCCATGTCTTGTCGTCGCTGTCGTAAGCCGGCCTGATTTCTTTGCGGAGCAGTTGGCCGCCGCGCCTGATCTGAAGCTGCAGCGTCGTGCCAGCTTTGCCCGCTTTCTCAACGATCTCGGCCATTTTGGATACTTGGTTCAAACGAACGCCGTTTACGGTGACGATCAAATCGCCGAGCCGGATGCCCGCATACTGGCCTGGCGAAACCTCTGCGCCGTTGAAATCCCTTACCCGATGGTGTCCGACGACCATGATGCCCGCCGATCTCACCTTGACGCCAATCGTCTGGCCGCCAGGTATGACCTTGAGATCGGGAACGACTGTCAATCTTACGGTCTTGAAAGGAATGGAACCAAATAATTTCAGCTTCATCTCGGTACTCCCGCTGCGGCCCGGTATTAACGAAAGCGGCTGTTTTAAATTAACCTGGGTGCTGGCTTTGCGCGAGCCGTTCACCCTTACCACGTCCGGATCGACCGTTACGACCGCATGCACGGGCATCTCATAATGGAGCTTTTTCTGCTGCCCGGCAAATAACCGAAGCTTCGTCGGAAAGGCGGCATAATGCTGGAACGGGGTAGAGATGCCGATCAAGCAAACGAAGAACACGAGTACAAGCCCGAACCATCGCATCCGTTCATTGGAGTTCAATGATTTCACGCTCCCTCAACCATCGCTTCGCCAATGGCGTACCTATAAGGTAACCCCGCCCTTATGCTTTTATGACCGATAAAAGCTTCCCGAATTGTCTTCTAATTACGCCCCCTTCTGTCGATTCGCCAAGTCAAGCATTTCCTGAGCATGGTGGCGGGTCTTGCTCGTGACCTCAACGCCGCCCAGCATCCGTGCCAACTCCTCAACCCGGTCGTCGCCGAGCAGCTCGGCAACGGACGTCGAGGTCCGGTCACCCTTAACCGTTTTCTTGATTTCATAATGGTGATCGGCCATACAAGCCACTTGCGGAAGATGGGTAATGGAGAACACCTGGCAATTACGCGAAAGCACGGACATTTTCTCGGCGATCGCTTGCGCCGCCCGCCCGCTGACGCCCGTATCGACTTCGTCAAAAACAAGCACGGGCACACCGTCTATGGCTGCGAAAATCGTCTTCATAGCCAGCATAATACGGGATATCTCGCCGCCCGAGGCGATCTTGTTAAGCGGCTTAAGCGGCTCGCCGGGGTTTGCAGACAGCATGAACACCGCTTCGTCCAGCCCTTGCGGCGTCAGCTTGCTCCCGCTTCCGCTTTCTCCGCCTTGAATCGCATCCAGCTGCACCTTGAAGGAGGTGCGCTCCATCTGCAGCTGCTTCAGCTCCGTCTCTATCTCCTGCGCAAGCCGTTCGGCGGCGTGGTGCCGCAGCTCGGACAAGCCTAAAGCGAGTGCAGTGGCACGGTCGGATAGGCGGCGCTCCTCCTCGCGAAGCGTCTGAAGGTGCTCGTCGCGATTTTCCAGCTTATCGGCTTCGGCGGCGATCTTCTCATAATAAATAAGGATATCCGGAATCGCCTCTCCATATTTGCGCTTCAAGCCGCTGATCAAATCGATCCGGTCCTCGATTTCGGCCAGACGCTCGGGATTCGATTCGATGCCATCCCGATAATCGCGGAGCTGGAACGCCACGTCCTCGGCTTGGTAATAGGCCGACTGCAATTGCTCCAGAAGCGGATCAAGCACGGAGCTGTCGTAAGCGCGAATATCCTCCAGCCGGGATATTGCCTTGCTGATCGCGGCGAGACCGTTGCTTCCGTATAGCAGCGAATAAGCCTCTGTGGCGTGCTCCATCCGCCGTTCCGCATGCGACAGCTTCCGCTTCTCTTCCAGCAGCGCGTCGTCTTCACCAGGCGTGAGACGGGCTGCGGCGATCTCCTCCACCTGGAAACGATACAAATCGAGCATTTGCATATTTTGCCGCGACGAATCCTCCAGGTCCCTCAGCTTTGCTCTTGTCTGCTGATACTGCCTGTAAGCGTCCCAATAAGCCCGTTTCTTCTCGGCGAGCGTATCTCCGGCGTACAAATCGAGCCATTCGAGATGCTGATCGGTACGGAGCAACGACTGGTGCTCATGCTGCCCGTGAATATTGACCAGATATTCCCCGGCCTGACGGAGCATGGATAGATTGACGATTTGTCCGTTGATTCGGCTGACGCTCTTGCCTTGCGAGCTCAGCTCCCGCCGGACGACCAGCATCTCCTCCGGATTCGCGTCGATACCGAGCGAGGACAACACGCTCCACAGCCGATGATCCGCACGTATATCGAACAACGCCTCGATTTCAGCTTTGTCGCAGCCGTAACGAACCATATCGGATGAGCCTCTGCCGCCTATGACGAGGCTGAGCGCGTCGATCAGAATCGACTTGCCGGCGCCCGTCTCCCCGGTCAGCACATGAAATCCGTGATGGTAGTTAACGGATACCTGTTCAATTACGGCCAAATTACGAATGGATAACTCGCGTAACATCAGTTAATATCCCCTTTCTGGTTCATGTACCGACCGGAAGAACTGTAACGGTACTAGCCGTTCAGAAGCCCGATCATTCTTTCCACGATTTCCGCGCTTTGCGTTTGGGTCCGGCATATCAGGAGTATCGTGTCATCTCCGCAAATGGTGCCCATCACTTCCTGCCACTCCATGTTGTCGATCAGAGCGCCGATCGCGTTCGCGGTGCCCGGCAGACACTTCATAACGACCAGATTGTCCGTGTAATCGATGTGTACAAAGTTATCAAGCATGGCCCGTTTCAGCTTATGAATCGGATTAATTCTCGCTTCCTGGGGCAGGGAATAACGGTATTTCCCGTCGCCGGCGGGCACTTTGATCAGCTGCAGCTCCTTAATATCCCGGGATACGGTAGCCTGAGTCACATTCAGTCCCGCCATGCGAAGCGAGTCGACCAGCTCGTCCTGCGTCTCGACCACATTGCTTCCAATAATTTCCTTTATCTTTAGATGCCGTAGTCCCTTCATGCGTTATCCCCCCCGTGCGGCTCTCCGATAATAAATGTGATGGTCCGTATCGATTTCTCTTTGGAATCAATGAACAGAATCCCCGCCGCGGAAGGAATGAGCAAGGCGTACATAAACAATCGGTCTCTGACTCCGCTGCCCGTCCAATCCATCGGCATCCGCTCGCGTGCGGTCTTGACCAGATAGGTCTTGCCGTCCTTCTCCACGACATAATCAATGAAAAGCCGGCTGCGGAGCGGCTGGCCGTCGAGCCCGATCATAATCGGCACTCTGTGCTTGCCCGACATGACCTCATAGCCGGCTTCCTCGAGAAAACGGATATGCTCGTCATCGGGCGCCAGCTCGCCTCCTTCTCCAAGCAAATAAATCCGGCCCGCAGGCGGCTCGTGAAGCCATACATAAAAACGCCTGTAAAGCCACACCGCCAGCAGTACGCCCGTTACCAACATAATTAGCCAATCGATCCCTTGCACAGCAGCCATCGCCTCCAAACACGGATTACGATGTAAATTTCGCCCAATGGAGGATGATTTCCTCTAGCCATATATACGAACGTTTGTTTGTGCCAAGTATAGCAGATTTTGACGGAGAGCACCAGTCATGAATGACATGAAAAAAGATGACCGGCGCTCAAGACGCTGCAGTCATCTCATTCGTTAACGTTAGGTTTTGGCAAACGTTCGGTGCGCTTCGGCGACCAAGCTTTTGGTGTCCGCCGATACGGCGGATTGCGCACCGGGTTCCGCAGCGTCCGAACGTTCCCAATAGGCGAGAAATTCGATGTTGCCCTCGCCCCCGGTAATCGGGGAATAAGTGACCCCCCTCAGCGTAAAGCCGCTTTGACCCGCGAATCCGAGAATCCGCATCAGCACTTCTTCATGCACGGCCGGATCGCGCACAACACCAGACTTGCCGACATTCTCACGGCCCGCCTCAAACTGCGGCTTG
>NZ_KK082149.1:115585-121161 GCF_000598065.1 Paenibacillus darwinianus
GCCTCAAACTGCGGCTTGATCAACGCCATCACGCCTGCTCCGGGATGAAGCATTGCGGCGAGCGGCGGCAGTATCAGCTGCAGAGATATGAAGGAAACGTCGATCGTCGCAAAATTCGGCTTGGGTCCCGGCAGATCGGATGGCTGCAAATACCGGAAATTGGTCCTTTCCATCACATGAACCCGTTCATTCTGTCGCAGCGACCAATCGAGCTGATTGTAGCCGACATCAATGGCGTACACAAAAGCAGCGCCGTGCTGCAGCGCACAATCGGTGAAGCCGCCGGTCGACGATCCGATGTCCAGCATGACACAGCCTTCCAGCTCGATTCCGAAATGCCGGATCGCTTTCTCCAGCTTCAAGCCGCCCCTGCTTACGTAAGGATGAGGCGCGCCTTTAACGGTTATGGCCGCCGTCCGCGCAACTTTCGTGCCGCTCTTGTCCACCGGTTCGCCGCCGACGAGCACAAGCCCCGCCATCAACGCCGCTTTCGCTTTCTCACGGCTTTCGAAATAGCCTTGCTCCACGAGCAGCACGTCAATCCGTTCCTTTTCCGCCATGCGGTTGCTCCCACCTGTTCCCTCTAATGCAAAATAACCGTTGCTTTCGTTCGTTCCGTTATTGGCCTGTCGCGCGTTGCTTACGCCTCGGAAGCAGCTGTGTCACCACTGAGGCGACCCGGTCGGCGGTCAAGCCGGCCTCCGCCCGCTGTTCCTTGATCGACCCATGCTCGATGAAAGCATCCGGTATGCCGACGATACGCACGTCCATGTGATGAATGCCGTGCAGGGAATAAAACTCCAGAACGGCGCTGCCGAGGCCCCCGAGCTGCGCGCCTTCCTCCAACACAACGAGCGGGATGCGCTCATCAGCCAGCCTCAACAGCATATTCTCATCTAGCGGCTTGATGAAGCGCGCGTTCACGATCCGCAGCGACAGCCCTTCCCGTTTCAGCAGCTCGCCCGCTTCGGCCGCTACCTGAAGCATCGGGCCGACCGCCAGCAAGGCGGCCGTATCGCCTGTCTGCACCGTTTCCCATTCCCCGATCGGTATCGGCTGCAACTCGGCGTCGATATCGACGCCGAGCCCGTTAACCCTCGGATAGCGCACAGCGATCGGGCCTTTGTCGTAGTCGACGGCGGTCTTCATCATCCGGCGCAGCTCGTTCTCATCCTTCGGCATCATAAGGACCATATTCGGAACATGCCTCAAAAAAGCGATGTCGTAGACACCGTGGTGCGTTTCCCCGTCCGGTCCGACAAAGCCGGCCCTATCGATCGCGAACACGACGTTCACATTCTGTCTGCAAATGTCATGCACGACCTGATCATACGCCCGCTGCAGGAAAGTGGAGTAAACGGCAAAAACCGGCTTCAAGCCCTCCATCGCGAGCGCGGCGCACATCGTGGCCGCATGCTGTTCGGCAATGCCCACATCGATCATGCGATCCGGGAAACGTTCTGCGAATTTCAGCAATCCGGAACCGCCGGGCATGGCGGGCGTCACCGCGACAATCCGCTCGTCTTTCTCAGCGAGCTCAATCAGCGTATTCCCGAACACTTCCGTGTACATCGGCGGACCGACGGCCTTCAGGACCTGCCCCGATTCTATCTTGTAAGGGGTAATGCCATGCCACTTGTGCGAATCGGCTTCCGCAGGCGAGTAGCCCTTGCCCTTCAGCGTCAGGATATGAACGAGTACGGGACCGTCGACGGATGCGGCCTGATTGAACGTCTCGATCAGCTTGCCGATATCGTGGCCGTCGACGGGTCCAAAATAGGTATAGCCCAGTTCTTCAAACCACATGCCGGGCACGACCATGTATTTCACGCTGTCTTTGACGCGCTCCGCGGTTTTGGCCAGCTTGCCGCCGATAGCGGGAATTTTGTTCAATAAATGCTGAAGCTCGTCCTTGGCCTTGATGTAATGGCGGTCGGAGCGGATTTTGCCCAGATAGTTATGCAGAGCGCCGACGTTCGGAGCAATCGACATCTCATTGTCGTTCAGCACCACGATCAGTTTTTTCTTCTCGTGTCCAATATGGTTGAGCGCTTCAAGCGCCATGCCGCCGGTCAAGGCGCCGTCGCCGATAACCGCCACGACCTTATTGTCGTCTCCCTTCAGGTCCCGCGCCAAAGCCATCCCCATCGCTGCGGACAGCGACGTGCTGCTGTGGCCCGCTTCCCAAACATCGTGCTCGCTTTCTGCGCGCTTGACGAAACCGCATAATCCTTTATATTGACGAAGCGTATCGAACCGGTCCATACGACCGGTCAGCATTTTGTGCACATACGCTTGATGGCCTACATCGAAAATAAACTTGTCGCGCGGGCTGTTAAACAAGTAGTGCATGACCAGCGTCAGCTCCACTACGCCCAAATTAGGCGCCAAATGCCCCCCGGTTGCGGAGAGCTTCTCAATGAGAAAGCCGCGGATTTCCTCCGCAAGCGTCTCCAACTGTCCGGGCGACAATCCCTTCAAACTTTCCGGGCCGCGGATTTGTTCGAGCAGCATCCGTTCTCCTCACTTTCTGGCTGAACGTATAGTTGGCAAGGCATCCGTCAAATGCCGTAAGGACGTTCATGATATACAGCCATTATAGCATACGCGCGCTCGCCGTTCCTAACGCAAGAGGCACCGCGGCCGAAAAGCTCGGTTAGTGGTCTCTTCCCATTAGATAGTCTGCAATTTGCAGCAGCCTTTCGGGCTTCGCAAGCCTGGCCGACAACAGCGCCTTTTTGGCATCGCCGGTCAACCGCCCCACTTCCGCGCGGCTGGCTTCCAGTCCAATCAAATAAGGATAGGTCACTTTAAGCCGCTCCACGTCGCTGTTCGTCTTCTTGCCCAGCTTGGCTTCGTCGCCCACGAGGTCGAGAATGTCGTCCTGAATCTGAAACGCGAGCCCAAGATTGCTTCCGAAACGCGCGAGCGCTTCGAGCTGCGCATCGGTGGCGCCTCCCGCGCGTCCTCCCGCCTGCAGCGAAAAAGCAATCAGATCGCTGGTTTTATGCAAATGAATGTATTCGAGCTCAGACAATGAGGTAACGCCCTGCTCGCCTAAAATATCGGCCGCCTGCCCGCCCACCATGCCGGGAGCTCCGGCGAGCCGCGCCAGATCCTCCGTTACGGCGAGCGCCGTCCCGGCGGAGATTCGCCCATTTTTGGCTGCCTGCGCAATGCAGTAAAAAGCATGCGTGAGCAGCGCGTCGCCCGCGAGAATGGCCAACGCCTCGCCGTAAACCTTATGGTTGGTCGGCTTACCCCGGCGAAAATCGTCGTCATCCATCGCCGGCAGGTCGTCATGCACCAGCGAATAAGTGTGAACCATCTCTATGGCGCAAGCGATAGGCATTGCGGCATCCGCAGCGTCCCGCTCGCCTCTAACCGCTTCTGCGGCTGCCAGTACGAGCATCGGCCGGAGCCGTTTGCCGCCGGCGTTCAGGGAGTACATCATCGCTTCGCGCAACTTGACCGGTACGTCCCAGCCTGCCGGCAGTGCCGACTGCAGCGCGTCCTCAACGGCGGCAGCAGTACTTGCGATATACTCGCTAATGGTCGTCGCTTCTCTCAAAGTCCTGTCCCCTCAATCCTCCTGACCGGGAGTAAACGGCTTACGCTGCAGCCCTTGCTCCGTCTCGATCAGCATTTCAATTTTGCGTTCCACCTGCTCCAGCTTGCCGCCGCATAGCTGTGACAGCTTCATCCCCTCTTGAAACAATTCGATAGCCGTTTCCAGCGGCACGTCGCCGGACTCCAGCCTGGAGACGATCGCTTCCAGCTTCTCCATCGCTTCCTCGAAGCTCAATGTCTGTTCCGTATCAGCTTGTTCCACTCGGTTCGTCCTCTCCTTTCATCGACCACACATGACAATCCAGCCGGCCGTCGGCCAGCCGGAGCTTAATCAATTCACCGGGCTGCACATCGCAGATCGAGCGGATCAGCCGCTGTTCCGCCTCGTCGTACGCTAGGCTGTAGCCGCGAGCCATGACCTTGAGCGGACTGAGCGCGTCCAGCTGTCGCATAGAGCCGCCCAGCCGATGCTGCTGTTCCTTGAAGATGCCCGTCATCGCCGCCTCCAACCGCCGTGAGGCGTTATCCCTACGCTTAGCAGCGTACTGCGCCTTGGCGCCCGGGTGTCCCCCCGCCAGACCGACTTTCAACCGCAGCAGCCTGTCGCGGTTCCGTTCGGCGTAACGGGAAATGCGGACGCGCAGCGCCTCGTTCAGCCTGTCAAGCCTTTCCGCTTGCTCCAGCAAATAGCGGCGCGGATGCATGAATAACGGAGATCGCAGAATCCGCTGCAGACGCTCCTTGCGGATGCGAACGTTGTTCTGCAGCGCTTGCCGCAGTCTCCTCTTCAGATGGCTCAACTCTTGATGGAGCTCCGCGATATGCGGCACGGCCAGCTCAGCCGCCGCCGTTGGGGTCGCCGCCCGCAAATCCGCCACAAAATCGGCAATCGTATAGTCGGTTTCATGCCCGACTGCAGAAATAACCGGTATGAGCGACGCCGCGATGCTGCGCGCAACGATTTCCTCGTTGAATGCCCACAGCTCTTCAAGCGAGCCGCCGCCTCTGCCCACGATTAAGACGTCGACTTCGTTCAACCGATTCAGCGTTTCGATCGCCTTGACGATTGCCGGCGCCGCCTGAGGCCCCTGAACGAGCACCGGCACGAGCGTCACGTTGACGTTCGGGAACCGCCGCTGAAGCGTAATCAGCACGTCCCTGACCGCAGCACCGGTGGGCGATGTAACGACGCCGATCGCTTTCGGAAAGCGCGGAAGCGGCCGTTTGCGCGACGGATCGAACAGCCCTTCCGATTCCAGCTTGGTTTTCAACTGCTCGAAAGCCAAATAAAGACTACCGATTCCGTCCGGCTGCATCTGGGTCACATAAAATTGATAGGCTCCGTCTCTTTCGTATACGGAAACGTTGCCGCGCGCCATCACTTTCGTCCCCTCCCGGGGAATGAAAGGCAGCTTCTGATTATGCGAGGCGAACATGATGCATTTCAACCGGCTGTCCTTGTCCTTCAAGGTGAAATACATATGCCCGCTCGAATGGTGCGTATAATTGGAAATTTCCCCCCGGAGCCAGATGTCGCACAGCAAACCGTCCGATTCCAGCTTCATCCGAATGTAACGGTTGAGTTCCTTAATCGAATAAATGCGCGGTTGATCCGCCATGGATGAGAATCACTCCCCGATGCCGTGGATCCGCTTGGCGGCCTTCAGTGTGTTCTGCATAAGCATCGTGATCGTCATCGGACCTACGCCTCCCGGAACCGGCGTGACGTAGCCCGCTATGGGCAGCACGGCTTCAAAATCGACATCGCCGGCCAGCTTGCCGTCCGGCAGTCGATTGATGCCGACGTCGATCACGACGGCGCCTGGTTTCACATACTCGGCCCCGATCGCAGTCGCCTTGCCGATCGCGACAACGAGAATATCGGCTTGTTTCGCGATATCCGCCATTCCTTGCGTGCGGGAGTGGCACACCGTTACGGTCGCATTCTCGCGCAGCAGCAGCATCGCTACCGGCTTGCCGACGATATTGCTCCTGCCGATCACAAC
>NZ_KK082149.1:121261-127592 GCF_000598065.1 Paenibacillus darwinianus
TATTGCTCCTGCCGATCACAACAGCATGCTTGCCCGCTATATCGATCCCCGTTCGCTTGATCAGCTCGATGCTGCCTGCCGGCGTGCACGGCAGCAGGCTGTCGTCGCCGATGACCAGGTTGCCCGTGCTGATGGGATGGAAGCCGTCCACATCCTTATCGACGCTGATCGCGTCGATGACCGCCTTCTCCTCGATATGCTTCGGCAGCGGCAGCTGCACGAGAATACCATGCACCGTCGATTGGGCGTTTAGCTTATCGATCAGGGCAAGTAACTCTTCCTGCTTCGTCTGCTCAGGCAGCCGATGCACTTCGGAATAAAAGCCCATCTGCCCGCACGCCTTCTCCTTGCTGCCGACATACACCCGGGATGCCGGATCGTCCCCGACGAGCACGACAGCAAGGCCCGGAATGACGCCTTTCGCCGCAAGAGCAGCAGTTTCTACGCGAATTTCTTCGCGAATTTCATCCGATATTTTTTTGCCTTCGATTAATTGTGCCGCCATATCTGTATCCCACTCCGTTCCTTTAATTCCGCGCTTTTTTGAGCTCGTCGAGCGCACCGATCACTTTGCCGAGCACGCCGTTGACGAATTTGCCCGACTCTTCGGTGCCGAAATGCTTCGCCAGCTCGATCGCCTCGTTGATCGCCGCTTTGGGCGGCACATCCTCGCGATACACGAGCTCATAGCAAGCGACCCGCAGAATTTGACGGTCGACGCGGGACAGTCTGTCCATCTGCCATCCGGTCAGGTAATGCTGCAGCATATCGTCGATCGCAACACGGCGCTCGTCCACGCCCGCCGTCAATTCAAAAGCATGCCTCGCCACGCGCTCAAGTCCGGAGGTATCCGCACCCAGCTCGCTTTCCTCCTGCTTGGCTTCCTCTACGATCATGGCGACCGCGCTTTCGGCGTCCACCTCGTTCATCTCCATCTGATACAAACTCTGAACCGCGATTTCGCGCGCTAATCTCCGCTTCATACGTCCTCCTGCACATTGCTGTGAAATATAGAATGAAAAAAACCTATGATCTCCTCCCTGCCCCGAACGGACTGCCGCCTCTGTCCGGCGTACGGAGGAAATCACAGGGTTATTTGAACCATCTCCAGCGCCCGTTCAACCATTCTGTCAAACGATCCCATGGAATAACCGGTCCGCTTCGCTCGTCTTTCATTCTTCCAACATAATAGCCGATCCAAACAAGCAAAGCAAAAAACAGCATGTCCCAAAATCCTGTAAAAATGTATATCAGCCCAAAAAACACCCCGGCCGCGACGCCTGCAATGCGGCCTCCGTGCGTCGTCAGGATCTCCCTCCACATCGGCGACGACCCTCCTTATTCCACACGACTTTTGAATGATTGGCTCTGGATAATGTTCGCAACAAACACCGAAACGCCGGAAACCGGAATGCCCGTAATCTCTTCGACATGCTCCTTCACCGATTTCTGGATGTCCTCCGTCAAGTCGGGAATCGAGGTTTCGCCGTCTACGACTGCGCGAAGCACGATATCGATGCCCGATTCGGCGATGCGGATACGGGCGCGCAGATCCTTCACCCCCCGCTGTCTCGAAGCGGCCTTCAATGCCAAATTCTCCACCGTCTCGATCGAGATGCGAATGTCGCCGTAATCGGTCCGCTGGTCGATGGAAGGCGCCGACGCGTTGCCTCTCCGCAGGGCGACATACAAAAACCGCAGGCTGATGAGCACCAGCACGACGGCCGCGCCAATGACGACCCCTTGCAAAAGCGTGTTGTTGCCGTACAGCTCTCCCACCCAGTTGAGCGCCGACCGTCTCGAAACGAGCCGACCGACGACGGACAAGACTGCGACGGATAGTGCGAAAACGCTAAGACTGTAAATGAAAAGCAGGAACCTGTCCATAATTTTGGCCAATTGCAGAACCTCCCCGATCTCTCTTCGGATGAAAACTGCGGGTGAAATGTAAAAAACCCCTGCGCCGAGCGGCAAGCCCGTCACGAGGGGGAAGCGAATCAACCCGTGCACGAACCGTTTACTTCACCCGGAGAAGCGTTTCTTCCTCCTCCGGCTTTTCGCCCGTCTTGAAGTGGACGTCGTGAATGTGAACGTTGACTTCTACGACCGTCAGGCCTGTCATCATTTCAATGGAACGCTTGACGTTCCGTTGAATTTCCGAGGCGATTTCGGGAATGCGGTTGCCGTATTCCACAATAATTGATACGTCGACCGCCGCTTCGCGCTGACCGACATCCACCTTCACGCCTTTGGATAAATTTTTGCGACCTAGCAGTTCGGCAATTCCTCCGGCAAATCCGCCGCTCATGCCGGCCACACCCGACACTTCCACCGTCGCCAGCCCGGCGATGACTTCGATCACTTCAGGTGCGATCTGAATACTTCCCATTTCCGTCCGCTCATAATCCACGGCCAATGTGTTCGTCTCCATACTACACCTCCCGTTCCATAACGAGTGCGGAAAATGCGGCCGCGTGTGCAGGCCGATGGCTTATCCGCAATCTTATTTCTATACTATAACATTACGCGGGAATTATGACAAACCGGCTAAATGTCGATAGACCCGCTTGCAGCGGGCGCTTGAGGCGCATTTACATCATGCTCTTCCAGGAATTTAATGTCAAAATCACCTTTGACGAACAACGGATGATTGAGCAGTTTCAGATGAAAAGGAATCGTCGTCTTGATGCCGTCGATCGCAAATTCGGACAATGCACGCTTCATGCGGGCAATCGCCTCCTCGCGGGTCGCCCCCCACACGATCAGCTTGGCGATCATTGAATCGTAATGCGGCGAAATAACATAGCCCGGATAGGCGCTGCTGTCTATGCGAACGCCCAGGCCGCCCGGCGGCAAATAAAACTGGATCTGACCGGGTGACGGCATGAAACCGCGCTCGGCGTCCTCCGCGTTGATCCGGCACTCGATCGCCCATCCGTCGATCACGAGATCCTCCTGCTTGATGGAAAGCGGATTGCCTTCGGCTACGGAAATCATTTCCTTGATCAGATCGACGCCAGTGATCATCTCGGTAACCGGATGCTCAACCTGAATACGCGTATTCATCTCCATAAAATAGAAGTTGCCGTCCGGACCGAGCAGAAACTCGAGGGTGCCCGCACCGGAATAATCGACGGCTTTGGCCGCACGCACCGCCGCCTGGCCCATCCGCTCGCGCAGACCTGGCGTCATGATCGGACAAGGCGCCTCCTCTACGAGCTTCTGACGGCGCCGCTGCACCGAGCAATCGCGCTCGAACAGGTGAACGGCATTGCCGTGCTTGTCGGCCATAATCTGAATTTCAACGTGCTTCATGCCCGTCAAGTATTTCTCCAAATAAACGCCGGCGTTGCCGAACGCTTTCTGGGCCTCCTGCTGGGCGGTTGTAATTTGTTGAATTAACGATTCCTCGTCCTCGGCGATCCGGATGCCCTTGCCGCCGCCGCCCGCCGTGGCCTTGATGATGATCGGGTAGCCAATCGACCTGGCGATCCGCAACGCCTCGTCCATATCCTCCACAAGACCGTCGGAGCCCGGAATGACCGGAACATCCGCGTCCTTCATCGTCCGCTTGGCGACCGACTTGTCGCCCATCTTGCTGATCGCTTGGGGCGAAGGCCCGATAAATGACATGTTGCACGACTCGACGATCTCCGCAAAATCGGCATTCTCCGCCAAAAACCCATAGCCGGGATGTATGGCGTCACAGCCCGTGAGCGTTGCGACGCTCATCAGGTTCGTTAAATTAAGGTAGCTATCCTTCGAAAGCGTCGGACCGATACAGTACGCTTCATCCGCCAGACGTACATGCAGCGAGTCGCGGTCGGCCTCAGAATAGACGGCGACCGATTGAATGCCGAGCTCCCGGCAGGTGCGTATAATCCGAACCGCGATCTCACCGCGGTTGGCGATCAGTATTTTATGAAATTTCAATCGTCTGACCCCTTTCAGCAATTCGGTAAGCGGTGGCCGGTTTATTCCGGCTTCACGAGGAACAGCGGCTGGCCGTATTCAACCAATTGGCCGCTATCCACGAGCACCTCGACGATCTCGCCGCGAACCTCCGCCTCAAGCTCGTTCATCAGCTTCATCGCCTCAAGGATGCAGACCACCGTCTTCTCGCCGACGCGGTCGCCGACTTTGACGTAAGGATCCGATTCCGGCGAAGGGGAACTATAGAAAGTTCCGACCATCGGCGATACGATCCGGTGAAGATTGTCCGAAACGGTCTGCGCTTCGGGCGCGGCCGGCGCAGCGGATCCCACAGCCGCCGCCTGCGTCTGGGCAGGCGATTGAGCAGGCGTATATGTATGGACGGCGGGAGCCGCGCTGACCGTCACGACCTCCGTTTTGCCGGGTTTGCGGATGAGCAGGCGGGCTCCCTCATTCTCAATTTCGAGCTCATGAACCGAGGTCGAATCGATGAGCTTGACCAGCTCCTTAATTTCGCTGAGCTTGAACATGGACGATTCACTCCTTAACATTTGTGACACGGAAACACACTGCTATTTTTTCACATAACGTTGCTATTATATCATAAAGCCTTCAGAACACGAACCCATTTTTTTCACGGCAAAAAACGGTCTCCGGCGCCCGTTAGCCGGGCGGCGGAGACTGTTTTCAAACGCAGCTTATGGCACGAATTGCACCGATACCCGGTCTGCGGAAACACCCATCGTTTTCATTACTTTATCGATAATATCCGCAGCTTGCGAACGCTCCAGCTTCGCGCTCTGCACGACGACCTTGTACGTGTCGTTTTCCTCCGCCACCACCGCCTTCGGGAACGAGGCGAGCAGTTGCTGCTCCAGATCGGTGATTTTACTTTTCTTCTCATCCAGACGGTCGATCTCGGCAACCGCGTCGGTCGTTTTCTTCGCGTCGTTCGAGGTGTCGGATACGATGCTGTACAACTCATCCATTCTCTTGTTGAACGCTTCCAATTGGCCCATCTGCAGCCGCGTTATCGTATCGCCTCCGATAGCCGTCGTTCCTTGCGAAGCGATCTGCTCCAGCACCTCCGCATCCGTGTTCGCCGTGTTACCGCCGCTCGCTTCACTATCGGCGGCACCGCCGTCAGCCGGATTCGCCTTCTTCTCAGCCATGCTGTCCGCCACCTCGTCGACCGTAATCTGATCCGCCGTTGGATCTGCGGCAGAGGCGCTTCCGGCATCCGGACCGACTGCCGACTCGTTCGGACCCTGGACCGTATCCGCATTGAGACTATTGCCCGAACCAATGTCTTCCGTGAACAGGTAATACGCGGATAAAACCACCATCAGGCTAAGCATGGATACCAGCCAAATCGTCTGTCTTTTCGTATTCATTGATACGTTCCTCCCCATGATATGATCTCAAAGCGTCTTCCGCCGCCTCAACCCTGCTTGCGGGGCACGACTGAGATGCGGTGCGGCGCGACGTTGACCCCTTTTTGAACCGCATCCGCAATGAGCATGCGCACCGTCGCGTTCTCCGCCCCTTTGGCCACCACCAGAATCCCGCGCACTCTTGGCTTGATTTTCTTTGTGATCACCGGCGTCTGATCGCCCGACAGCTCGTACAGGACGACCTGACCGCCTTCTGTCGCAGACGTGATGCGCCGGCGGCCGCCTTTGCCGTCATTTTCGTCGGTCATTTGCTCCGACCGCTCGCCGTTTTTCTCATATACGATCTCCTCGGTCGAGTCGATCGTGACGAGCACGTCCACCGTGCCGACGCCTACAATTTTCTCTAAAATTTCCTTCAACCGCAATTCCAGAGGCTGCTCGATCGTCTCGAACGGCGACTGTCCGTCCGGCTGACGGCCGGAGAACACCTCTTCCGCAGTAGGCGGAGGGCTGCCGGAGTTGTCGGACGGCGGCACCTCGCGAAGCGACAGGAACGAGTTAAGGATGAGCAGCCCGGCCCCCAGGCAGCCGATCAGCAGCAGCCACCGCAACGACTTGACCCGCTTCGGGCCTCCCCGGCCGCCGCCGACCGCTGATTCGAGTCCTTCCAGCCATTTTGCCAACCGCGTTCTCCCCCTTCCTCGTCACAACCCTGTTCCCGCTCATTCGGCAGCCATGCTCACGGCAATCCGCGCGGGCTCCACCCCCCACCGCTGCTGCACGATGGCGCGGATTTTTGCGGCAATCGCCGGATCGGCCTCGACCGACACCCGGTCCCTGCCATAACCGCCGGCACCGATCCCTCGCGCTTGCTCGTCCGGCCAATCGATCATCACGTCGATAGGCTCGATCGCCTCGATCGCTTCAACGCTGCCTGCTGCGGCTCCGCCGGAATCCCCTTCGGACTTACGGCCGGCGCTTCCGCCGTACCCACCGCCCCATCC
>NZ_KK082150.1:0-5787 GCF_000598065.1 Paenibacillus darwinianus
GGGCGGATAGCCTGCGATATGCAGGTTATCCGGACGCCGAAAGCTGCTACTTAGCCGAGCGCCGGCATGCACCAAAAAAGCCGCAAAGCCGAGGCTCGCACACTGGCGGCTCCCGGCTTTGCGGCTTTTCACTTATTCCTGCGCGGACGTATCGGTCGCGCCGCCACCCCGCAGAGCGGTCATCTGCTGCCAGACGGAGCCGGCGGCTTCCTCGCCGCGCTCGATCCGCTCAAGGGCGATCTGCGCCTGCAGCCGCACCTCGAATTCGTCGTCGCCGGCTGCGGCGCGCAGCGCCTCAAGCGTCGATTCGTCGCCCGCTTCGTACAGGAAGCGGGCCGCGCGCCAGCGAACCAGCTTGTTCGGGTCGCGCAGCGCCTCAATCATCGGGCCGATCGCGGCGGGGTCGCCCAGATCGGACAGCGTGTCGCCGGCCGTCCGGCGCACGGCGGCCGTGCGGTCCTTCAGCGCCGCGAACAGATGCGGCAGCGCCTCGGGACTGCGCAGATCGCCCAGATAGACGACCGCCAGCCTCCGGACGGAGGCGTTGTCGTCGGCCAGCGCGCGGGCGATCAGGGGCAGCAGCCGCAGCTCGGGCTGCGTCCGCTCGAGCGCCGCGTACCGGACGCGCCAGTCCGGCGCGTCCAACGCTTCGGCGAGCTCCTCCGCCGTAAGCGGCCGCGGCCGGGCCGCCGGCACGGGCGCAGCCCCGCTCTTGCCGGGTCCCATTGCCTTCGCTGCCGACACCAGCTCGGCGAGCCGCTCGGCGGTGTACGCCGCCGCCAGCTCCTGCGCCACCTCCGCGGCGATCTCATCCGGCTCGCCGTAACGCACGCCGTACTCTTCCAGCCTCCGCTCCATAATCATCGTCCCGCCGGCGGCTTCCCGAACCGCCGCCCCGAACTGCTCCGGCAGCGCGGCGCGCGCCTCCGTATCGCCCAGGCGAACCCGCACCTGCATCGGAATGCCGCGGTACATTTGAACGAGCACGTGCGCTTCGCCGAAGCCCTCGCCCTCGCCGCCGACTCCGCCAGGACCCGAAGCGGCGCCGCCTCCTTCGGCCTCCGCCGCGTCGAACAGCCGTCTCGCCTCGCCCAGAATCCGCTGCCAGTCGGCGCCCGGCTTTCGGTCCAGGGCGATGAAATCGGCCGTGCGGAACACGCCCCGCACCCCCTCAATCCCCAGCAGACCGCGCAGCGGCTCGGGAGCCTCATCCCGGCGTTCAAGCGTATACGAGGCGCGGCGCCCGGAAGGCCACCGCTCATCCACATTCAATTTCATCGAATTCGGACTGGGCGTCGGTTCGATCGACAACAATTTCATAACCGGTACCTCCTTGTATATATTATTGCATCCGCCATCACGTCCGTACGCCGCACATATCTGTGCTCCACATTCGCACTGTACTTCATCCACACGCATACTTGTATTACATCCACACCCACATCTTTACAGAATTAAATTAGAATTTCCCAAGCGTCCCCTCCTTATTGCGCGAGAGGGGAATGAATATTCGAAACGGTCAATCAGTGAACCGAACAAGCAGCGGCATCGGGTATATTTCCAATGTTAACATCAAAGGATATTAAAGCCAATCTTCCATCCGCAGTAAGGAATCCATTGATTCGAGATGCACGAAGCGTCCATCCGAACTATTCGATTGGCGGCAACTTCGTCACCTTCCATGTCGCGGGTGGATGAAAGGCACGACGGCCCGTCATCCGCCCCGTATTACCTAAGCGAACAACGCCTGCTCGCAAGCGGGAAGCTTGGGCTATTGAAAGTGGTCGAAAGGCCAGCCAAACGGTATGCGCCAATTTCAGTAGGCGTGCCGAGTAGGACAAGCAACCGGGATGCGGCAACGGGAGTCGACATCGGATTGAACTGCGCTGCACGGAAGACCAAAATTACAAAATCAGCCGGAGCAACAACTGTTTCATCAAGGTTCGCACAGGATACTTCCGCTTCTACAAGCGGGGGAGGAATGTGCGTCAGGCGCTAGCCTGAATGCTATTTTTTGGTATGCTTTACCTCCCAAGCATGCTATAATCAGACAAGAAGGGAGGGGAACATATGATCGTAACAGTGACGGCGAAAATTAAAATCAAGCCTGATGAAAGCCAAATCCAAAGTTTGCTGGCAACGATCCGAGCTTATCGCCAAGGCTGCAATTTCGTATCTTCGGTTGTGTATGGCACCCGCGAATTAAAGCTGCCTGCCCTGCACCAGATCACCTATCGCAATCTTCGCAGTAAGATTGGCCTGCGATCCCAAATGGCTCAATCCGTCATGAAAACCGTCATGGCCAGATACAAGACGAATCAGAGCAACGGTCACGATTGGGTACAAGTGCAGTTCAAGAAACCGGAATACGACCTCGTCTGGAACAGGGATTATTCGCTGACTGCGAATCGGTTTTCCGTGAACACGCTCCAGGGACGCATCAAAATCAGCTATGAAGCCAAGGGTATGGAACAATACTTCGATGGCTCTTGGATGTTCGGAACAGCAAAGCTTGTCCACAAGCGTGGGAAGTGGTTCCTGCACATTCCGATGTCCAAAGAAGTGTCCCTGCCAAAGCCAGAGGATGTGAAGCAAATCGCAGGTGTCGATTTGGGAATCAACTTTGTTGCGGCGGTCTATGACAACGAGGGTGCCACCACTTTTTTTCCGGGCAGAGCGATGAAACGCAAACGAGCGAACTACAAACGATTGCGCCGGCAGCTGCAAAGAAAGCAAACCCCCTCCGCGCGCCGCAGGCTCAAACAAATCGGGCAACGAGAAACCCGTTGGATGACCGATGTGAACCATCAGGTCAGTAAGGCACTCGTTGCCCGGTATGGTGCGAATACGCTGTTTGTGCTCGAAGATTTGAAGGGTGTTCGTCAAGCGACGGAGAAGGCCAGGGTC
Organism: Paenibacillus darwinianus; assembly: GCF_000598065.1. Lineage (GTDB taxonomy): Bacteria > Bacillota > Bacilli > Paenibacillales > Paenibacillaceae > Paenibacillus_I > Paenibacillus_I darwinianus. The sequence continues at coordinate 2,908 of NZ_KK082150.1, forward strand.
AAAGACCGCTATGTGGCGGTATCCTGGGCGTTCCACCAACTGCGCAAGATGGTGGAGTACAAGGCGCAGCTTGCGGGATCGATAGTCATTGCGGTGAGTCCGGCGCACACCTCGCAGGCCTGCCCCAAATGCGGACGCACCGCCAAGGCGAACCGCAATAAACGCAAGCACCATTTTTGTTGCAAAACATGCGGTTACCAAAGCAACGATGACCGTATTGCCGCGATGAATCTTACGGCCCAAGGCCAAAAATACCTTTGCGAAGGTGCAGGCGCAGCATGACTGTGCTTGCAGGGCAGCTGTCAATCTGCCCATCGGTAGGCGTAGGCTTACGGTGGATGTGACACCACGTCCCTTATGGACGCCAAAAGATCGGAGTCGAAAGACGCTGCACGATCGGGTAGTCACAAGCTCCCGCTTTAAACGATAGTTAAGTGGGAGTCATTGACTGCTCCACATAACCGTTTACATTTGCGGTGAAGGTGTTCAATTGGTATCTTAGATCGTATAGAGACCTCAGGAGGGACTTCAGATGCCGAAAGACCGGTTTGCCAACCTGGACTTCGTCTATACGGAGAAGACGCTGACCCATTTCAACCGTTGGCGCCAGGAACGAGCCCGCAAGCTGCGGGAGAAAGATTACTCGTACATCGTTCCCACCGTGACGCCCGACCTCACATACCTTCACCACAACCGCACCGAGCCGACGATCTCATGGATCGGCCATTCGACCTTTCTGCTGCAGCATTCGGGACTCAACATCGTCACCGACCCGGTATGGACCACCCAGATGGGCGTCCATAAGCGGATGAGCACGCCGGGCGTTCCGATCGACGACATGCCGCCGGTCGACGTCGTGCTCGTCTCGCATTCGCATTACGATCACCTGAGCATTACGTCGCTGCGCCGTTTGCACGGACCCAAGACATTGCTGGTCCCGGCGGGGCTGAAGCAGAAGCTTCAGTTGAAAGGCTTCATGCGCGTCAAAGAGCTGCATTGGTGGGAATCGTGCGTCGTGCGCGGCGTGAAGTTCACGTTCGTGCCCGCCCAGCATTGGAGCCGCCGCACGCCGTGGGACATGAACCGTTCGCATTGGGGCGGTTGGGTCATTGAATCGACCGCGGCGCACGAGGCTGCCTTGCATGAGGCCGAACATGCGGTGCAGCATGCGACCGGGCACGTGCCGGACACACAGACCGAATCGCACAACGGCCGTCCCGTCGTTTCCCAAAACCACTCGCCGACCGTCTATTTTGCCGGAGACAGCGGTTATTTTCGCGGCTTTTGCGACATCGGCAAACGGTTCTCGATCGACGTCGCGATGATGCCGATCGGCGCGTACGAGCCGGAGCATTTCATGGGTCCGCAGCACGTCACGCCCGAGCAGGCGCTGCAGGCTTTTCTCGATACGGGGGCCAATTGGTTCGTGCCGATGCACTACGGTTCGTTCAAGCTGGCCGATGATACGCCGCGCGAGGCGCTCGACCGGCTGGAATCCGGCAGGCGCAGCCTCGGCATCGATCCGAAGCGCCTCGTCATGCTGCCGCACGGCGAAACGTGGAAGCTGAGCGGCAAATAAGCCAATTCGGCGCAAAAGGAAGCCAAACCGCGCCCTGGCGCATGGCCTCTTATAACGCTATACTGTATGGGTAACGACTCTTAGGGGAGGCCTATTATACCCATGTCATCATCGATCCGTTTGGGCATTGTCGGGGCGGGGGCCATCGGCAACGTCCATATGAACACGTTCGGACGCATTCCGGGCGTATACCTCGCAGGCGTAACGGACGCCTATCTGCCGCAAGCCGAGCAGCGTGCCAAGGAGCATACGATCTCGGTCGTCTATCAAAGCCCGCAGCATATGTTCGAAGATCCGGCCATCGATGCGGTCGTCATCGGTGTTCCGAACAAATATCATGCGCCGCTTGCCGTCGAAGCGTTGAAGCACGGCAAGCACGTCTTGCTGGAGAAGCCGATGGCCAACGACGCCGAATCGGCGAGAACGATTTTGCAGGCGAAGGAAGAGTCGGGCAAGGTGCTGATGATGGCGCATCAGATGCGCTGGAGCGGCATCGCCCGCGCGCTCAAGCACCACATCGACAAGGGAGAGCTCGGCCGGATTTACAACGCGAAGACCGGCTGGTTCCGCAAGAAAGGCATTCCGGGCTGGGGCTCCTGGTTTACCCGCATGGAGGAGTCCGGCGGCGGACCGCTGATCGATATCGGCGTGCATATGCTCGACCTGACGCTGTACTTGATGGGCAACCCGAAGCCGGTATCAGTGTTCGGCACGACCTACGCCGAGTTCGGCCCGCAGCGCAAAGGCATCGGAACATGGGGCACGCCGAACTGGGACGGGTATTACGACGTTGAGGATTTGGCGACCGCGCTGATCAAAATGGACAACGGCTCCACGCTCTCGCTCGAAGTCAGCTGGGCGGCGCATTCGGCCGGACTTCCGGAGGAGCCGTTCGTTAACCTGATGGGGACCGAGGCCGGCATTTCGCTGGTCGGCGAGAAGGCGACGTTCGTGACGCACGCCTTCGATCAGGTGATCGAGAGCGAAATCAAGCCGCTTGAAGGCGAGGAAGACCGGACGATGCTGAGCAAGCATTTTGTGGAATGCATCCGCGAGAACAAGGAGCCGATTACTTCCGCACTGTCCGGCTATACGAACAACCGCATTCTGAGCGCCATCTACCAATCGTCCCGCACCGGCCATGAAGTGAAGCTGGACTGGAACTGACTTGACCGCGGCCAGCGCTCTCAAGCCGGATGCGAACCGACACCTCACGCACACCGAATGCCCGCCGTCTCCGGCGGGCGTTTTCTGCTGCCTGCGGGCGCGCGGAAACTTTCGAGGCGAGCGCCTTCACCGGA
>NZ_KK082150.1:5887-19348 GCF_000598065.1 Paenibacillus darwinianus
AGCGGACTTGACCCGCCGGTCGCCGGAACAAGCTTGAAGCTTCCCGTCCCTTTTTGGCGCCGGTGTATGCTATAATGGAACGATGAGTGGAAATACGAGAATAAGGACGGGATTACGCACATGATCAGCACCAGCGGCGTTACGCTGCGCTACGGCAAGCGTGCGCTTTTCGAAGATGTGAACATCAAGTTCACGCCGGGCAACTGTTACGGCCTGATCGGCGCCAACGGCGCGGGCAAGTCGACGTTTCTGAAAATTTTATCCGGTGAGATCGAGCCTACCAACGGCGAAGTCCACATTACGCCGGGCGAGCGGATTGCGGTCCTGAAGCAGAACCATTTCGAGTACGACGAATTCAAGGTGCTCGATACGGTCATCATGGGCTACAAAAAGCTCTATGATGTGATGAAAGAGAAAGACGCCATCTATATGAAAGAGAACTTCACCGATGAGGACGGCATGCGCGCAGGCGAGCTCGAAGCGGAATTCGCCGAGATGAACGGCTGGGAATCCGAATCGGAAGCGGCCGCGATGCTGAACGGTCTCGGCATCACGACGGACATGCATGACCGCCTGATGAACGAGCTCGACGGCAATGCGAAGGTGCGGGTGCTGCTGGCGCAAGCGCTGTTCGGCAACCCGCAGATTCTGCTGCTCGACGAGCCGACCAACCATCTGGATATGCAGTCGATCGAATGGCTGGAAAATTTCCTGGCCGGCTATGAAGGCACCGTCGTCGTCGTATCCCATGACCGTCACTTTCTGAACACGGTTTGTACGCACATCGCGGACATCGACTTCGGCAAAATCCGGATGTATGTCGGCAACTACGACTTCTGGTACGAGTCCAGCCAGCTGGCGCTTGCGCTCATGCGCGACCAGAACAAGAAGAAGGAAGATAAGATGAAGGAGCTGCAGGCGTTCATCCAGCGCTTCAGCGCCAACAAGTCGAAGGCGAAGCAGGCGACGTCCCGCAAAAAGCTGCTCGACAAAATTACGCTTGACGATATCCGGCCTTCCAACCGCAAATATCCGTTCATTAACTTCAAGCCGGAGCGCGAGGCGGGCAAGCAATTGCTGCTGGTCGAAGGGCTGACCAAATCGATCGACGGCGAGAAGCTGATCGACAACCTGACGCTGACCGTCAACAAGGGCGACAAGATCGCGCTCGTCGGTCCGAACACGCTGCCGAAGACGGTGCTGTTCCAGCTGCTCACGGGAGAGCTCGAGCCGGACGCCGGCACGTTCCAGTGGGGCGTGACGACGACGCAGGCTTATTTTCCGAAGGACAACTCCGTTTATTTCGATGGGGTAGAAACGAATCTGGTCGATTGGCTGCGCCAATATTCGAAGGATCAGGACGAATCGTTCATCCGCGGCTTCCTGGGCCGGATGCTGTTCTCGGGCGACGAGGCGCTCAAGAAGGCGAGTGTGCTGTCCGGGGGCGAGAAGGTCCGCTGTATGCTGTCCAAAATGATGCTGTCCGGCTCGAACGTGCTGCTGATGGACGAACCGACGAACCATCTCGACCTGGAGTCGATTACGGCGCTCAACAATGGGCTGATCGACTTCGACGGCACATTGATCTTTACTTCGCATGACCATCAATTCGTGCAGACGATCGCCAACCGCATTGTGGAAATCACGCCGGCGGGCACCGTGATCGACAGGATGATGACCTATGACGAATATCTGGAGAGCAGCGAGATCAAGGAACTGCGCGACAGAGCCTATTCGGCGTAACAAGCGCCTATAACCGCAAGAATGGCGGGCCACGCAGGTGGCCCCCTTTTCTTTTTTGTAAGTGCGCCCTCGGGTCCGTCATGCGGCGCAACCGGCCGTATTAATAAAACGTAACTAAAGTGGGTAAATAGATACATAATCAATGGCACAAAGGAGAAATACGTATGTCAATATTCGAACGAATGAAGCAGGGCGCTACAGAGGCGGCCCGCAAGGTGGAGCAGACGGTTGAGATCACGAAGATGAAGTCGCAGATTTCCACCCGCGAGAAGGAGATTGACCGGCTGTACGCGCGCACGGGCAAGGCGGTGTACGACGCCTATGCGCGGGGGGACCTTTCGCGGTCGGAGACGGAAGTCATCGATTATTGCGAGCAGCTGTCCGACCTGCACCAGGACATCAGGCTCATTCAGGAGAAAATCACGAACATCAAGCTCGAGAAAAGTTGCCCGGACTGCGGCAAGGCTGCGCCGGTTAACGCCCGGTTCTGCCCGGACTGCGGCAAAAAATTTCCGGAGGACGACGAGAAGCCGGCGGAGTCGATCGTCGGCGAAATTCGCGTGCTGTGCAGCGTATGCGGGACCGAGAATGACATCGCGGCCCGCTATTGCGTCGAGTGCGGCAATGAGCTGGCCCCGGCCGACCGCTCCGGATCGAATAATCCGCCGCCGGCCGATCCACTGCTGTAAGGGAGTGCGGAACCGCTGGGATATAACGGATATTTTTGCCGGATAAGGGTAGCCTAATCCTTCGCGGACGTTCGTCCGCCCGTGTTGAGAACGGACAAACAAGTTGCGTCTGGGCATAAAAGACCGAGCAGCGCAACACTGTTTCTCTAGACCCAAACGAAGGGGATCCGGTATGATACCGTTATTGGTTTGAACCGGGTAAGCGGAGGTGCGGCAGTTGGATCAGTATCAGGACATCAAAGAAGGGGAAAAGGGAGCATGGATCAGCATCGCGGCCTATTTGATTTTATCGGCCGTCAAGCTGGGTGCGGGATACTGGTTTCTGTCGGATGCGCTAGTCGCGGACGGCTTCAATAACCTGACGGACATTATAGCTTCTACTGCAGTGCTCATCGGTCTGAAAATCTCGCAAAAGCCGCCGGATCAGGATCATCCTTACGGCCATTTCCGGGCCGAGACGATCGCGGCGCTCGTCGCCTCGTTCATTATGGCATCGGTGGGGCTGCAGGTGCTGATCGGCGCGGTGCGGTCACTGTTTGAAGGCGATGAGGCGGTGCCCGGCCTGACGTCGGCATGGGTGGCGCTGACTGCGTCGGTCTGCATGTTCGGCGTGTATGAATATAACCGTCGCCTGGCGAAGAGGATCAACAACCAGGCGCTTATGGCCGCCGCCAAGGACAACCTCTCCGACGTGCTGGTCGGCGTCGGAGCGGCGGTCGGCATCATCGGCTCGCAGTTCGGCCTTCCGTGGCTCGATCCGGTGGCCGCTCTCGCCGTTGGCCTGCTCATTTGCAAGACGGCGTGGGACATTTTCTACAGCTCGACCCATGCCTTGACGGATGGCTTTGACGCGAATCAGTTGAGCACGCTGCGCGGCACGATCGAGCGGACCAAGGGGGTTCGTTCGATCAAGGACATCAAAGCCCGCGTGCACGGCAGTAATGTGCTGATCGACGTCATCGTGCTCGTCGATCCGGGCTTATCCCTGATTGAAAGTCACCGGATCAGCGAAGAGATCGAGCGGCGGATGGAAGGCAAGCACAATATCATGAACGTTCACGTGCATGTCGAGCCGTATGAGATCGAGGCGATGCAATTCCGTGAGAAGCGGTAGCCGCACGCAAAAAGAAGCGCCCCGGGGGATATCCTCCCGGGGCGCTTTGCGCTGCGCGCACAAAAAGAGGAGAAGGGATTTAAAACGTTGGTAAATTGCACCGCGTCCCGGTTTTGTCAGAGTAGTTTAGCGCTAAAGGACTAGTGGCTGAGCAGACTTGTTTTCAAGGGAAGCAGGACGCCAAATGTCTGATTTTTGGCAAGTTAACGCTGTTTTTATGACTTGGACGTTTCGGTTTTCGCTGTTTTGGGTGAAAAGGACGGTTTTGGTGCGACGGCATTCCGTTTGCTTCGGCGCCTGCTTTTTTAGGGCTGTCGATGGATGTGCCGGGAAGCCTGTCCCACTAGAATGGGGGTATTACCGCAAGGCATAATTCGACAATGGAGGATGCACATCATGAAAAAGTGGGCTACGATCTTTGTCGCGTCAGCGATGCTCGTTACCGCCTCGCTGCCGGGTTCCGCCGCAGCGGCGAACAATGTCAAACAGGGAGAAATTGTGTCGGGGGTCAGCTTTCGCGAGGCGCCGCGCGCAACCGGCAGCTTCATCCGATATTTGAAGACGGGTGAGCGCGTCACCATCATGGACCAGCCGAATGCGTACTGGTACAAAGTTCGATCGGAAAATGGCGACACGGGCTACGTTTCAACCCAGGCCAAATACATAAAGGCGAGCGGGAGCCGTCCCGCAGACCCCGGACCTTCCAACACCGTGTCCGCACCGGTGAACGGGGCCTTGCCGTCGCAGCAGGCTGAGCGCGTGATCGCGGCCGGCATGAAATATCTCGGCACGCCGTATGAGTTCGGCTCCGACCGGAGCACGACAACCACCTTCGACTGCTCGGATTTCGTTCGTCAAGCGTTTCTGGACGGCGTCGGCTTGAAGCTGCCCGCCGATTCCCGCAGTCAAGGACAGTATCTGAAGAACAAGGGCGGCGTCATTACGGATTGGACCAAGCTGAAGCCCGGCGACGTTATGTTTTTCATGAGCTACAGAGGCTCGAAGCCGTCCGCATACGCAGGCGTCAACAAATCGACCGCCCGCATTACGCATAACGGCATTTACCTCGGCAACGGCAAAGTGCTGCATACGTATTCGAAGAAGGCCGGCGGGGTCAGAATCGATGACCTCGCGAACAAGCATTGGGAATACCGTTTTCTTTTTGGCGGCAGTGTCTTGTGACGCCATCGGCTCTGTGACAACCGCCGGGGGGCATGCTCTCCGGCGGTTTTCGTTTGCCCGGCGCGTTTGCTTAGCTTCGTATGGCCCGCAAGCGGAAGCGGCAACCAACAATCGCGCCGAAAAGCGCCGTTCACTGCATCATCTGCAGCACGGCGCGGGAGCATTGCTCGGGGTTGTATTGCTGGTTGCGCATGGTCATGAGCGTACGGCGGTATTGCACGGTTGTATAGGGTTCCTGAATGAGCGTGAACCATTTGTCTATAGATGCTTCATCCGCCAGCATCTCGCCGAAGCCGCTCTGGACGAAGTATTCGCAGTTTTCTTCCTCCTGCCCCGGAATCGGCTCGTAGAAAAGCATCGGTATGCCTTTGCTGAGCCCCTCGGTACACGTCATACCGCCGGGTTTCGTAATCAGCAGGTCGGAGGCGTCCATCAGCTTGCTTACCTCGCGGGTGAAGCCGAGAATCCGGATATTCGGATGCCGGAAAGACGGATTCGCTTCGAGATTTTCCTTCGCCTTTTCGTTGCTGCCGACGCAGAATATCATCTGGACTTGCTCGCGGTACGTTTCGGTCATATATTCGAACAGATCGTTGTCGTCGTTCAGCAGTCCCCAGCCGCCGCCCATCACAAGCACCGTAGGCATCGGCTTAAGGCTGAACTGCCGTTGTGTCTCTTGCTTGTCATGCGTCTTCCAGAAATCCGGATGGACCGGGATGCCGGTGACCTCGATCCTCGTTGCGGCGATGCCGCGCTCGATCAGCTTGCGCTTGACGACAGGCGTGGACACGAGATATTTGTTCACCTCGGTGTTCGTCCAGGTGCCGTGCGCGTCGTAATCGGTAATGACGGTATACAGGGGCACGTTTAACCCGAGCCTTTTGAGGCGGGCAACGACCGCATTCGGCACAGGATGGGTGCATATGATCAGATCCGGCTTCAGCTGGGTAATGACCTGGGACGTTTGCGTATAAAATATGCGATGGAGCGCAAGCTGGGTGAATCGGTTGAGGGATCGCTTGTAGTTCGTCCGGTACATCATGCCGACCAGTCTCGGCTGCTTGCTGACCGTCTTACGATAGGCCGATACAATCCAGGGCCCCAGCACCGGATTCAGAAATTTGCCCAGCTCGATTACACGGGTCTGGATGTCGGGATTAAGCTGACGTATGCCAACGGCCAGCGCATAGGCGGCCTGGGTATGTCCGGATCCGAACCCTTCCGAGAGCAGAAGCACTCGTTTCTTACGCATCGTCTCACCTACTTTTCCTATTACCATATTACGAAAGGTGGATACCAATTGACAAGGTGGGCGCGCCGTCGAAAGCCCGTCCTTTTCTTAAGTTATCCTAAAGAATAAAGAAAAGTGCGGTATAATGGATCACGATGGCATGATACATCAGACGAGTTGGAGGTTGAAAAAGTTGAACGATATCGAAAATGGCTGCGTTCAGGCCGGCCAGCTTGTAAGAATGGCGTATAAGTCGGGCGCCTATGTCGGTGAAATCATCGAGTTCAATGGAGCGCGCGCACTCGTCAAGACGCTGGCGGTGCTGAAGCATCCGGAGCAGGGGGACCTGCACCATCCGTATGAGCCGGACGTGCCGATGTTCCACCAGCGGCGGGCACTTAGCCACACTGAGAAGGTGAATGTGTTGACCCGCGAGCTGCAGCCTTACGCGGGCGCCGTTCCCGAATACCGGGAATCGCTGCTGCGGGCGCTCGATGAAGAGCGCAGCCGGCTCGACGGGCTGAAGCGTTGGGCGGAGCAGGGCATCAGACTTCTGGATGAGCTGCGCGGCGAATATTGATATAAGCAAGGGCTGTCCCGAAGAGCAGAGGCTTACTGCTCCGGAGGCAGCCCTTTTGTGTGGCCAGCGTATGCACCGCTAGTTTCCCGAACGTCCGTTCATTTCGTCCACATTCTTCAAACGGAGCAGGGAATAAAAAAATCCCTTATCACGATCATAAAAAAGTTTAAATAGATATCGGTTGGGGGGGGTGATAAAATGAAAGGTGGAAAATGCAAATGATGCGCGGAATAATCCATTTCTGATGGACAGGTAATGGGCTATACTAGAGTACTATGATGCAAACTTCAGCTGTTTCCGGATCCGGCTCCTCAGCCAGATCCCTGTTTCCATTCTATGACAAAAGCCTCCGGAAATGAAGCGTTTTTGTTCTCCATATGGACGGCTTACACAAAATCTTTTGATAGAGAGGTTGCACAACATGAAAGTTAATCGTTTGGGATTGCCGCCAAAGCAAGGCCTGTACGATCCGCAGTTCGAGAAGGACGCTTGCGGGATGGGCTTTGTGGCGAGTATCAAAGGCATCAAGTCGCACAAGATCATCCGCCAGGCGCTTACCGTCCTTGAGAACATGGAGCACCGCGGCGGTCAAGGCAGCGAACCGAATACGGGCGACGGCGCGGGGATCATGATTCAGATACCGCACGCTTTTTTTGCACGGGAATTGAAAGGATTGGAAATCCAGCTGCCGGCGGAAGGCGATTACGCCGTCGGCATGCTGTTTCTGCCGCAGGACGAGAAGCTTCGCGCGGAGCATGAGCGCCGCTTCGAGGCGATCGTCCGCGAAGAAGGCCAGACATTCCTCGGCTGGCGGACCGTACCGACCAACGATGAGAAGCTGGGCGAATCGGCGAAGGCCGTGAAGCCTTATGTGCGTCAGGTATTTATCGGCCGCGGCGCGGGCGTGGAGGGCGAGCTTCCTTTCGAGCGCAAGCTTTATGTCATCCGCAAGCGCGCCGAACTGGCGATCCGCTACAGCGGCGTCGAAGGCGGGGACATGTTCTACTTCTCGAGCCTTTCGAGCAAGAAGATCGTGTACAAAGGCATGCTCACGACGGAGCAGGTCCGTTCCTTCTATATCGAGCTGAACGACGAAGCGATGGACACCGCGCTCGCGCTCGTTCACTCCCGTTTCAGCACCAACACGTTCCCGAGCTGGGAACGCGCGCATCCGTACCGTTACCTGATTCATAACGGCGAGATCAACACGCTGCGCGGCAACATCAACTGGATGCATGCCCGTCAGACGCTGTTCGCGTCCGAGCTGTTCGGCGAGGACATGGACAAAATCAAGCCGGTCGTCAACCCGGACGGCTCAGATACGGCGATGTTCGACAACACGCTGGAATTTCTGTATCTGGCCGGCCGGTCCTTGCCGCATGTGGCGATGATGATGGTGCCTGAGCCGTGGTCGGGCCACGAGGGCATGAGCGAACAAAAAAAGGCATTCTACGAATACCACAGCACATTGATGGAACCGTGGGACGGACCGGCCGCGATGGCGTTTACGGACGGCACGCAGATCGGAGCCATATTGGACCGGAACGGTCTGCGTCCGGCGCGTTACTATGTGACGAAGGACGATCATATCATTCTCGGCTCGGAAGCGGGCACGGTCCCGATCGAGCCGGAGAACATTTTGTATAAAGACCGGCTCCGTCCGGGACGGATGCTGCTTGTCGACACCAAAGAGGGCCGTATCGTGTCCGACGATGAAGTGAAGACGCGCATCGCGTCCGAAAAGCCTTACCAGGAATGGCTCGACGAGCATCTTGTGGGCCTGGACGATCTGCCGGAAGCGGTTGAGCTGCCGGAGCCAGATCATACGACCGTGCAGCGCCGCCAGAGAGCGTTCGGCTATACGTTCGAGGACCTGCGCAAGGTGCTGGAGCCGATGGCCGGCAGCGGCGTGGAGCCGATCGGTTCGATGGGCTACGATGCGCCGCTCGCGGTGCTGTCGGAACGTCCGCAGCGTTTGTACAACTACTTCAAGCAGCTGTTCGCCCAGGTAACGAACCCGCCGATCGACGCGATCCGCGAGGAGATCATCACCGCGACCGGTACGACGATCGGCCCTGAGCGCAATCTGCTTGCGCCGGAGCCGGAAAGCTGCCGCCATATCAAGCTGGCGTCGCCGGTGCTCTCCAACGAGGAGTTCGCGAAGCTGCGCCATATCCGCCGCCCGGGCTTCAAATCGATCACGATTCCGATGTTTTTCCCGAGCAGCGGGGGCGAGGCCGGTCTGCGCGATGCGTTGAAGACGATCTGCGAAGCGGCCGACCGCGTCATTGCCAAGGGCCATAACATCATCATTCTGTCCGACCGCGGCATCGACAAGGACAACGCGGCCATCCCGGCGCTGCTTGCCGTATCGGCGCTGCATCATCATCTGATCCGCCAAGGCACACGGACGAAGGTCAGCCTGATGCTGGAGTCCGGAGAGCCGCGTGAAGTGCATCATTTTGCGCTGCTGCTCGGCTACGGCGTCAGCGCCGTCAACCCGTATCTGGCGTTCGAGACGCTTGACGACATGATCCGCCAAGGTCTGCTGCGCGGCATTTCGCACGAGAAGGCGGTCAAGAACTTCATCAAGGCCGCCACCAAGGGCGTGGTCAAGATTTTGTCCAAAATGGGCATCTCCACGGTACAATCCTACCGCGGCGCCCAGATTTTCGAAGCGGTGGGCCTGCGTGAGGACGTCATCGACGAGTTCTTCACGTGGACGCCGTCCCGCATCGGCGGCATCGGGCTCGACGTGATCGCCGAGGAAGCGCTCAAGGCGCATAACTATGCGTACGAGGGTAAGGAAGGCGCCGATCTTGAACTGGACTCCGGCGGCGAGTATCAATGGCGCAAGGATGGAGAGGACCATCTCTTCAACCCGCAGACGATCCATACGCTGCAAATGTCGACGCGCCAGAATGATTATAAGCTGTACAAGAAATACTCCCATCTCGTGCAGGGCGAAGACCGCAAATACGCGACGCTCCGTTCGCTGCTCGAGTTCAAGAAAGGCAATCCGATTCCGATCGACGAGGTGGAGTCGGTGGAGTCGATCTTTAAACGGTTCAAGACGGGCGCCATGTCCTATGGCTCCATCAGCAAGGAAGCTCACGAATCGCTCGCGATCGCGATGAACCGGATCGGCGGCAAGTCGAATACCGGCGAGGGCGGCGAGGACCCGGCGCGTTTCATTCCGGACGCGAATGGCGATTCGCGTCGCAGCGCGATCAAGCAGGTCGCTTCCGGACGTTTCGGGGTGACGAGCAACTACCTGGTGAACGCCGACGAGATCCAGATCAAGATGGCGCAGGGTGCCAAGCCGGGCGAGGGCGGACAGCTTCCGGGCCGCAAGGTTTACCCTTGGATCGCGGAAGTTCGCGGCTCCACGCCGGGCGTCGGCCTGATCTCGCCGCCGCCGCACCATGACATCTACTCGATCGAGGACCTGGCGGAGCTGATCCACGATCTGAAGAACGCGAATCCGCGGGCGCGGATCAACGTGAAGCTTGTCTCCGAGGTGGGGGTCGGCACGATTGCGGCCGGCGTTGCCAAAGGACGCGCCGACGTGATCCTGATCAGCGGTTATGACGGCGGCACCGGCGCGTCTCCAATGGCCTCGATGCGTCATGCGGGTCTGCCGTGGGAGCTGGGTCTCGCGGAAACGCATCAGACGCTCATGCTCAATAATCTGCGCGACCGTGTCATCGTCGAATGCGACGGCAAAATGATGAACGGCCGCGACCTGGCGATCGCCGCCCTGCTCGGCGCCGAGGAATTCGGCTTCTCGACCGCTCCGCTTGTCGTTCTGGGCTGCGTCATGATGCGTGTTTGCCAGCTGGACACTTGTCCGGTAGGCGTGGCTACGCAGAATCCCGAGCTGCGCAAGAAATTTATGGGCGACCCGGCTTTCGTGGTCAACTTCATGCGTTTCGTTGCAGAGGAGCTGCGCGAGATTATGGCTGAGCTCGGCTTCCGTTCCATCGTGGAGATGGTCGGACGCTCCGACATGCTGGAGGTCAAGCAGGCGGTCGACCATTACAAGGCGAAAGGCATCGACCTGGCGCCGCTGCTGTACCAGCCGGAAGTGCCGGCGAGCGCGCCGCGCTACTGTGTGCAGGAGCAGAACCACGGGCTGGATGAATCGCTTGACGTGAAGCAGCTGCTTCCGCTTGCGCAGCCGGCGCTGGAGAAGGGCGAAGCGGTAAGGGCAACGCTGCCGGTAGCCAACACGAACCGCGTAGTGGGAACCGTGCTGGGAAGCGAAGTGACTCGCCGTTACGGTGCGGCCGGCCTTCCGGAGGACACGATCCGTTTCCACTTCGTCGGTTCGGCCGGTCAGAGCTTCGGCGCGTTCGTACCGAAGGGCATCACGCTTTCTCTTGAAGGAGACTCCAACGACTACGTCGGCAAAGGCTTGTCGGGCGGCAAAATCATTATCGCGCCGTCACCGAAAGCGACGTTCAAGGCCGAAGAGAACGTCATTATCGGCAATACGGCATTTTACGGCGCAACCGGCGGTGAAGCCTACATCCGCGGTATCGCAGGCGAGCGCTTCGCGGTTCGGAACAGCGGCGTGAAGGTCGTCGTCGAGGGAACCGGCGATCACGGCTGTGAATATATGACCGGCGGACGCGTCGTCGTGCTCGGTTCTACCGGACGCAACTTCGCGGCGGGCATGTCCGGCGGCGTGGCATATGTGTATGACGCAGCCGGGGATTTCTATAACCATTGCAATATGGAGATGGTCAGCCTCGAGCGGCTGGAGAACGAATCGGAAATCGCGGAAGTGCAGGCAATGATCCGCCGTCATGTTGAATATACGGACAGTGAAGCGGGCCGAGCGGTGCTGAACGATTGGCAGACCGCAGTGCGCAAGTTCGTGAAGGTCATTCCGAAAGACTATAAACGGATGCTTGAACAAATCGAGAAGATGCATCAATCGGGCCTTGAAGGCGAAGCTGCTTTACTGGCGGCATTCGAAGCGAACATGCGGGACCTGGCCCGCGTGGGAGGCAACTGATTCCGAATAGCGATAGAACGGTAACCGGAGGTTTCGTGTCGAAACCTCCGGTTTTTTTGTTTTCGTTGTATTAGTAGCGATGGTGCGAGGTAGATACCCCTAGCAGAGGAAGTTTAAAACGAAATTTTTTAAGCCAGATCTCCGTCTATCCGACAAAAGAACACCCTGCATCCGAACAATATTCGACAGACAGCGATGAGTTAACCCCTTATAATAACTCATATCGCGGCCGGTTCCTTTTTCATTGCCGGGCATCGATCGGGTCCACGACCGCTTGCATCCTTGTCAACGCTCCCATCCTAAGGCGTTCGGCTTGCTACGGATTGCAGCCTTAAATAAACCTCAATATGATACATTACGTATCTTTTATGTATACAATTTGGATCAAAAAGCGAGGTCGGTGCAGATGAAAACAGGGGAGTTTACGCAAGAGCGTCGTCAACTGCGGCTTAAATATCCGGGGATGATATGGGCCGGTCTATCAGTCGCCAGTGTAGCCTGCAAGCCGGTCCGGTCGGGAATCCGGCCGGTGCTCATTTTGAATCTTAATACGGAAGGACTCCATTTCGTCAGTTCATTGAAGCTTCCGGTCCGGCAGGATTACCGGGTCGGCTTTAATGTCGATCTGGATGACCGGAGCTTCCTCCTTCTTGGTGAGGTCGTGTGGCAGACCATCGAAGAAAACCTCTACGTATACGGGGTCCGCCTGATTTTCAGCGAGCAGGAGATGGACGAGCTCCAGACCGCCATGGAACGCAAGCTCCGGTTGGCTTCCGCTGAAGCGAAAATTCATGACGCGTACCGCCGGATGTCCGAATATGAGACCCATATCAGGGACGTGGCGCCTTTTCTTGATCTTTGCAGGTAAGAAGCTCCGGATGGGGCGGCGGCGAACGGTCATGGCAGCGGGAAGGAATGAAATGCTACAATGCAAAGAGAAGAGAATGCTCAAGGAGGATTTGGAGATGAAAATACTGATCACGGGAGCGGCAGGCTTCATCGGCTTCCATACGGCGATCAGGCTGCTGGAGGAAGGTCATCAGGTGGTGGGCGCCGACAACTTCAATGATTATTACGAGGTCCGCTTGAAGGAAGACCGCGCGGCGCAATTGCTCGGATACGAGCGGTTCGAGCTGGCTAGATGTCATCTGGAGGATCTGGCTGCGATTGAGGAGCTGTTCGCCGCGCATACGTTCGACCGGGTGATTCATCTGGCGGCGCAAACGGGCGTGCGGTACAGCCTGCAAAATCCGCACGCGTACGTCGTCTCGAACGTCGCCGGCTTCACCAATATTCTTGAAGCGTGCCGGCATCAGAAAACGCCTCATCTCATTTACGCCTCGTCGAGCTCGGTTTATGGCGCCAATGCGAAGATGCCGTTCTCAGAGGGAGACGCGGTTAATCACCCGGTCAGCCTGTACGCGGCAACGAAGAAGGCGAATGAGCTGTTCGCCCATACCTACAGTCATTTATACGGTCTGCCGACGACAGGGCTTCGTTTCTTCACCGTATACGGCCCGTGGGGACGACCGGACATGGCCTACTTTTCATTCACGCGCCAAATGATGGCTGGCGAGAAAATCCAGGTGTTCAACCATGGCGAAATGCGCCGCGATTTCACTTATATCGACGACATCGTGGAGGGCATCAGGCGCCTGATGGACCACATCCCTCAAGGCGAGCCGTCCTGGGACCGGCTTCATCCCGACCCTGCGACAAGCTGTGCCCCTTACCGCGTCTATAACATCGGCAATAACAGGCCCGTTGAGCTTATGCATTTCATCCGCTCTCTTGAAGAGGCGATCGGCAGAAAGGCGGAGATCGAGTTGCTGCCGATGCAGGACGGAGACGTGGCGGAGACGTTCGCGGATATCGACGCGCTGCAGGCGGCCGTCGGCT
>NZ_KK082150.1:19448-21458 GCF_000598065.1 Paenibacillus darwinianus
ATCGACGCGCTGCAGGCGGCCGTCGGCTTCAAGCCGTACACGCCGATAGAAGAAGGGCTGCGCAGGTTTGCAGCCTGGTATACGTCGTATTATGCCGACCAACCGGCCAGGGTATAACGCGGATGAAAGTGGTATCTTAAAGTCGGCGAGGAGGAGCGCGCGATGAACGACAGGCAGGCGGCGCTTACTTCAACGTAAAACGTCTCCAAATTGGGAGACGCGGAAATGTGAAATCCAAATAAGCTTCAGCGACTAAAAAGGGCTGCTCCGATCGCAATCGGAGCAGCCCGTATTGGGTTTCAGAGGTTAATCCTGGGCCTGAATCATGCGTTCCGCCCGCGGACGAAGGCGATGAACCGCCGCGCCTCATCAGGCGACAGCTTCCGCCCGTCGACGGTCAGCGCGAACCTTTGAAGCAACTCCTCGTCGGAGAGCTCCAAGGCGTCGGTAAAGTCGCGAGCTGCGGCATTGAGCGTCATGTGAGGGTTATCCGTTCTTCCCACCAGAAAATCGATCGACACCTTGAACAGGTCGGCGAATTTGGTGAGCGTTTCCGTATCGGGTTCCCGGCGGTTTTTTTCGTAATGGGATAACGCGGCCCGGGAAATGCCCAGCGAGGAGGCGGTTTGCTCTTGGGTCCATCCCCGTTGCTCTCTACATTTTGCGATGCGGCTGCCAATGCTCATGATAAACCTCCTATTTCCCATCTCTCTTCATATTAATACGGATAAGCGGCAATTGCATAGAGAATTGTGACAAAATGTAGCGAAATTGTTGCCGCATAGCGGCTGCGGATGATCGGATACATGCTGTACAAAGGGAATGTCACCAAGAGGTTTTAAGGATATGGAAAAATCCGGGTTGACAGGCATCGATAATTGTCGTAAATTATAAGTGAATTGGATACTTAATGTAACATAATTCGATAAAAAGATACATATTGTATATTATATCACGAAAAGGAGTGAACGAGCATGACGGGGTCCGGCCGGTTTTACTGTGTGCGCTGCAATTGTTTGGAGGAATCAGGGGAAGCAGAGGTATTGTTCAAGACGGGTTATTTCAAAGTGATTCATCCGCTGGGCTGCTGTGTGCCCGCAGTGGAGGCAAGCAGCGCGGGAGCGCCGTTCGCAGCAGCGGGCTTGGCGGAGGCCGAGACGGCTATGACACTTGTTGTCCATGCTATGGCGATGCCGGAAGCAGTCGCAGATTTGCAAGCTGAGCCGGACTACACCCGGTTTCAGGTGTCGCTCAAATAGGTTGCACAATTGTCGCCGCCGCATTGTAAGCCCGGCCAAGGGGATTCCTTGCCGGGCTTATTGCCGCTTTGGAGAAGGGCGCGGCTACCATGAACGTGACGAAACGGATCGGTAATCGGACGATTATCGACAAGCTTACGCTGGATGTTCCGCCCGGGAGGGCATGACGCTCGGCTTCTCGCTTTCGGCTGGCCGGCTACTACATTGTGTTCATGGCGCTGGCCTGGTATGTGTTCAACCTTTGGAGAGAGGATGGTCGAACCGCCGTTTGTTTTAATTATTCAGCCATCGCCCGGAATACCGACCGGGCAGCTTCGAGCGTAGCATCAATGTCCGCGCGCGTATGCGCCGCCGTGAGGAACCACGCCTCGTATTTGGAGGGCGCCAGGCAGACGCCCTTCTCAAGCATGCCGCGGAAAAACGCGGCAAACGCGTCGCCGTCCGTGTCCTGGGCTTGCTCATAATTCGTTACCGGATGCGCGCAGAAGTGACTGGAGAACGAGCCGCGAATCCGATTGACCGTCAGCGGCACGCCTGCGTCGGCCGCCGCATCGGCAAGGCCGTCCGCGAGCAGGGCGGCAAGGACGTCCATTTGATCGTACAGACCGGGTTCGCTGAGTATGTCCAGGCACGCGATGCCTGCCGCAACCGAAGCGGGATTGCCCGCCATCGTGCCCGCCTGATAAGCGGGGCCGAGCGGAGCGACCTGCTCCATAATGGCTTTGCGGCCGCCGTAAGCGCCGATCGGCAG
>NZ_KK082150.1:21558-31927 GCF_000598065.1 Paenibacillus darwinianus
GGCGATGATTTTGCCGAGGGCGGTCAAATCCGGCTCGATTGCCGGAAGGTCAGGGAATGCGCCGTAAGTTTGAGCGCAGCCGTAATGAAACCGGAAGCCGCTGATGACCTCGTCATAAATGACAAGTGCGCCCGCCGCTCGGGCGAGCCTGCAAAGCCCTTCCAGAAAGCCCGGCTCCGGCATGACCATGCCGAAGTTGCCGACGATCGGCTCCACCATCACGGCGGCCACGTCGTCGCCCCAGCGTTCAAGCGCCCTCTGCAGGCTGGCAAGGTCATTGAACGGAACCGTAATGACCTCCTGCGCAATGCTGACCGGAATGCCCGCGCTGTCGGGTATGCCGAGCGTGGATGGACCGGATCCCGCTGCGACGAGGACAAGGTCCGAATGTCCGTGATAACAGCCCGCGAACTTGATGATCTTCGTCCGTTTCGTGTACGCGCGCGCTACCCTGATCGTCGTCATGACGGCCTCTGTGCCGGAGTTGACAAAACGGACCTTGTCGAGCGAGGGGATCGAGGCTTTCAGCCTCCGCGCAAGCTCGATCTCCAGCTCGGTCGGCGTTCCGTAAAGCGTGCCGCTGCGCGCGGCTTGGATGATCGCCTCCGTAATATGGGGATGGGCGTGGCCCGCGATAATCGGCCCGTAGGCCGCCAGATAATCGATGTACCGGTTCCCGTCCACGTCCCAGAAATAAGCGCCTTTTGCCCGCCGCATAAATACCGGGGCGCCGCCGCCGACGGCCTTGAATGAGCGGGAGGGACTGTTGACGCCGCCAACGATATGCTGCAGCGCTTCTTCGTATAACCGCGCCGATTGCGGCCTGTTAGAGAGGGTCACGCTTGATCGCCTGCTTTCTGCATGATAGTCGATTATGGCCTGTGTAAAAAGAGAGAGTGAATGGAGCGGCCGCTCCTGTTCACTCTCTCGCGATAGCCGATTTCAGGGGAGGCGGCAAGCCGGGCGGCTGCACCCCGCAAGCACGGTTTGTTACACGCCGCCTCCCGCGTTCTTTGCGGCGCCGCGGGCTGAACTGTCATTGCCGCCGTCGGCGCTATTAACCGGCACGGGCGCTGTCGTATTTATCGCCAAGACTTCTCGCACGTATTCGCGTAGCTTGTCCTCGTCCCGTATGCCGAGCACAGCGCCGAGACGGGAGCGTTCCTCGTACAGCAAATCCATCGGTGGCACCTGGGCGGAACCGGCAACGCGCACCTTCAATCCGAGCTGTCCGAGCTTAAGCATGTCCGACACCCGCAGGTTCGTCTCGATGTATGGCTGCACCTCATCCAGTATCGTTTTCATCCGAACCAGATTCCACGTCGATTGCAGCTTCTTGGCGACGGCCGACATAAATTTCCGCTGCCGCTCGGTGCGCGTGAAATCCGACATGGCGTCGTGCCGGAAGCGCACGTATTGCAGCGCTTTGTCGCCGTCCAGCCGCTGGTAGCCTTTTTTGAGATCGATATCGTAACGGTTGCGGTCCGCGTTGTCGACGTATTTCATATCCTTCTCGACTTCGTAATCGACGCCGCCGATCGCATCGACCAGCGCCTTGAAGCCTTCAAAGTCGGCATAAACGTAATACTGAATGTCCAGGTCCAGCAGGTTTCCGATCGCCCGCATGGTCAGATTCGGCCCGCCGAGCGTAATGGCCGTGTTGATCCGATTTTTGCCGTACCCGGGAATATCCGCGTACGTGTCCCGCAGAATGGACAGCAGGTGCGCTTGCTTCGTCACCGGATCGATCGATGCGACGAGCATCGAGTCCGATCGCGCAACCTGGCCTTCCTCTACTCCCCGCGCATCGGCGCCAAGCAGCAAGATGTTGACCCGCTCCCGGCCTTCCCACTCCGGCGGCTTCTCCGCAGCGGCGTCGACGACATCCTTGAATCGCGAGGAGTTGTCGTTTTTCCCAAAACCGTTCAGTGCGTTGTATATGCCAATGCCTTGATAGGCCACATAAACCAGTATAACCGCCACTATCGACACAACGCCGTACAAAGCCCATTTCCACGGCCCTTTCCTTCTTGCCGCTTTGCTGTTCATTCGGCTTTAATCATCCTCTCTCTCAGGGTAACTTCCCTAATGTGCAAATCCATTGTATGATTACCTATCATGAAACGAATGGTTGATCGTCGAAAATTTCATGGGTAACAACTGGTTGGGGATCGTCCTGAATTTCAGGTCCGCATCTATAAAATTATAAATTGTCAGCCGCTGTCTTACAAGTGGTATACTATGTGTCGGAAAATAAACGCCATTTCCCGGGAAATGTCGAGCGCGAGAGGAGCATAAATCCATTGATGCCGGCCATTGACGTGCAGCAGTTGAGAAAACAGTTTAAGGTGCAGAAAAACCGCGAAGGCTTGTCAGGGGCTTTGCAGGACCTATTCAAGCGGCAATATACAGAGGTAACCGCCGTTAAAGACATCAGCTTCACCATACCGCCGGGCGAAATTTGCGGTTATATCGGCGAGAACGGCGCTGGGAAATCGACAACGATCAAAATGCTAACCGGCATTCTGGTCCCTACCTCGGGCATCGTGCGTGTCAACGGGTATGTGCCTTATGAGGAAAGGGAAAAATTCGTCCGCGAGATCGGTGTCGTTTTCGGACAGCGGAGCCAGCTGTGGTGGGACATCGGCGTAATCGAGTCTTTCCGGCTGCTTCGCAAAGTGTACCGCGTGTCGGAGCAGGATTTTCGCAAACGATTGGATGAGCTGGTCGAACGGCTGCAGCTCGGCGATCTGCTGAACCGGCCGGTCCGCAAGCTGAGCCTCGGCCAGCGGATGCGCTGCGAGCTCGTCGCTTCGCTGCTCCATAACCCGGCCATCCTGTTTCTGGATGAGCCGACGATTGGGCTTGATATCGTTGTCAAAACCGAGATCCGCGAATTTCTGAAGCAGATGAACCGGGAGCACGGCACGACCATTCTGCTGACCACACATGATTTGCAGGATATCGAGGCGCTGTGCACCCGCGTCATTATGCTGGATGACGGACGGATCATCTATGACGGCGGGTTGGACGAGCTGAAGACGCACTGGAGCAAAGGGCGCGAAATCCGTTTTCAATTCGGCGATCATACGGGCCGGCCGTTCCTTGAGCAATTGACGCAAGGCTTGAGCGCCGTTGAATGGTCGATGGGCGACAGTGATCTGGAGGCCAGCCTGTGGGTGCCGCATTCCATCAATGTGTCGGATGCTTTGTCTCGCGTGGTCGGCGCTGCCGATATCCGGGATATCAAAATTATGGAGACGAGCACCGACGAGATCGTGCGTGAGATTTACCGCTCGGGCACGGCATCCGCGCCGGAACTGACGGGGGATGGGCAGGCGGCGGCAGGGAAAGACAGGGAGCCGGTCAGCCATGCTTAGCGCTTATGTGGATCTGATCCGAATCCGGTTTCTGATGATGCTCGCTTACCGCGTTAATTATTACAGCGGTATCGTTATTTATGCCATAAATATCGGAGCTTATTATTTTTTCTGGCATGCGATTTACGGGAACCAGGATATTATCGGCGGCTTCACGCTTGCCCAGATGACGACATATGTTGCCGTGTCCTGGATGGCGCGGGCGTTCTACTTCAACAACCTCGATCGGGAGATCGCGAATGAAATACGGGACGGCAGCGTCGCGATTCAATTCGTCCGGCCCTATGTGTACCTGCTCGTCAAAATGATGCAGGGCTTCGGCGAAGGTCTGTTCCGTTTGCTGCTTTTTATGGTGCCGGGTATGGTTGTGGTCTGGCTTATCTTTCCGGTCGAGCTGCCGCGGGACCCGCAGGTGTGGATGCTCTACGGGGTGATGCTTTTCCTGAGCTTCCTGATCAATTCGCAGATAAACATATTGACCGGCTTGTGCGCATTTTTCGTGGAGAATATTGAAGGCATGATGCGGATGAAAAGGGTGCTCGTCGACCTGTTCTCCGGCGTCGTCATCCCGATCGCGTTGTTTCCAGGGTGGCTGGCCGCGGTCGTCCAATGGCTGCCGTTTCAGGCGATCGCCTATCTCCCCAGCTCGGTATTCACGGGACGGAGCACAGGCGAGGCCGCATGGCAAGCGTTGGGCTTGCAGGCCGTCTGGTTCGCCGTGCTGATCGTGCCGATCTGGGCGTTGTGGCGGGCCGCACGCCGGCGGTTGTTCGTGCAGGGAGGGTGAGAGCGATGTTTTATGGAGGCTTGTTCTGGGAATATTTGAAAAACTATGCAAAAACGCGTTTGACCTACCGTGCTGATTTCTGGGTTGAAGTGATATCGGACCTGATGTTTCAGGGGATGAATCTGATCGTCATCCTCATCGCATTCCGGCATACGCCGACATTGGGCGGCTGGACGGAGGCGGAGGTCGTGTTCGTGTACGGGTTCTTCATGGTGCCGTTCGGCATATTCGGCTGTTTCTTTAATTTATGGAACTTTAGCGACCGCTATATCGTGAAGGGCGAAATGGACCGGGTGCTGACCCGGCCCGCGCACAATCTTTTCCAGGTGTTATTGGAGAATATGGATCCACCGTCGCTATTTGGCGCCATCGTAGGCGGCATCATCATGGCGATAACGTCCGTTCAGATGGGTATCACCTACGGGCCGGCAGATATTCTCGTGCTGATGCTGCTCGTTGCCGGCTCCGTGGCGATCTATTTCGGGGTGTACACGGCATTAACGGCGATCGCTTTCTATTCGGATGCGCCGACCGGCATTCTGCCGCTGATGTATAATATTCAGAACTACGGCCGTTACCCGATCAACATTTACAACAAAATGATGCGCTTCCTGCTTACGTGGATTGTGCCGTTCGCCTTCGTCGGCGTGTATCCGGCGGCGTATTTTCTGAAGCGCAGCGGGCCGGACGACATTCTCATGGCGTTCCTGACGCCGGTTGTCGGACTCGTCTTCGCCGGCATCGGTCTCGCGGTATGGAACCACGGCGTCAAACGATACCGCGGAGCGGGATCGTAGCTGGCGGCGGATTAGGGTCACGTGGTGCCGCTAACAAGCCGGTCAATACGGGCTGTAGAAGAGCGACGAGGCATCCGATGCCGTTATGAAAATAATTTGGCAGCTGCGGCGGAAAGTTGGTACCTATGCACGCGTTGATCTCCTTTGGCGGGAAGCAGCATGCCTTGGGCCGTCAGCTGCTTCAATAACGCACGGGCATGGCGGTCTTTGATGCCTAACTGAGCGCACACCTCCGACACGCCGACGAACTCTGCAGCAAACGCGAAGGTGCGCCGGTCTGCGTCACGGGCATGCGGATATTTGCCGATCCAGCCAAGCGCGGACAAGAGCCTCATACATCAAACATCCCGCCTACTCGTAAATCAAAAAAAACCGCTCCTTCCCCGTCGAAAAAGGGAAAGAACGGTGTGCTTCACGCATCTTATGAAAACCATTATAATCCATCCGAAAGTAATAGTCACCCATAAAAAAGGAGGCATTATAGAAATATGGAACTCAAGAACGGGGCAAAGGTGCCCGACTTCAAGCTGCCGTCGCCGGACGGAGAGGTTAAGCTGAGCGATTACAGGGGCAAGAAGGTGGTGCTTTATTTTTACCCTCATGACATGACGCCCACCTGTACGCAACAGGCTTGCGACTTCCGGGACGCCCATATGGAGCTGCTTGCCGGCGATGCGGTGGTGTTGGGCGTAAGCACGGATGAGCTCGATAAGCATGCGAGGTTTCGCGATAAGTACGAGCTTCCGTTCCTGCTGCTGTCCGATCCGAACCATGAAGTATGCGAACAATACGGAGTATGGCAGCAGAAAAAGCTCTACGGCCGCGAGTACATGGGCATCGTGCGCTCGACATTCCTGATCGACGAGCAAGGGAAGCTCATACGCGAATGGAGAAATATTAAGCTGAAGGGCCACGTGCAGGCTGTGCTTGATGCGCTCCGCAGCGACGGCGAGGAAGCCACAGGCAAGCCGGAATCGGCTGCCCGTTCGGCATCAAAGCCGAAACAGCATTGACAATGGGTCCGCCGCCGCGCGCCGAGCTGCCGCGGCGCAAGCGGGCGGTTTCCCTAGCGCCGGCTTTGTTTCCTTGACTGCCGGAAAACCGGTTCAGTATAATTAACGTTATGAATTAAGGGAGGCCGTGTAATGGACAAGCCAAATGAAATCATTGTCGTCCTCGATTTCGGGGGGCAATACAACCAATTGATAGCGCGCCGCATCCGCGATCTGGGCGTATACAGCGAGCTGCTGCCGTACAATACGCCGATCGAGAAGCTGCGCGAGCTTCAGCCGAAAGGCATCGTGTTCTCGGGCGGCCCCGCCAGCGTATACGAGGAAAATTCGCCGCTGCTCGATCCCGTAATATACGACTTGGGCGTACCGATCCTTGGCATCTGCTACGGCATGCAGCTGATGAGCCATCAGCTGCATGGGAAGGTGCAGCGCGCCGGCAAGCGTGAATACGGCAAGGCCGAGGTCGATTTCCAGGAGCATTACCAGCTGGTGCTCGGGCTTGAGAAGCGACAGACGGTCTGGATGAGCCATAGCGATCTTGTCGTGGAGCCGCCGGCCGGCTTCCAGGTGGACGCCAGCACGGCGCATGCGCCCGTTGCGGCGATGAGCCATCCGGAGAAAAAGTTTTACGCCGTGCAGTTTCATCCTGAAGTGCGGCACTCGGTTTTCGGCAACGACATGATCCGGAACTTCCTGTACACGGTGTGCGGCTGCGAAGGCGAATGGTCGATGACGACGTTCATCGACGATACGATCCGCGACATCCGGGAACAGGTCGGCGACAAAAAGGTGCTCTGCGCCTTGTCGGGCGGCGTCGATTCCTCGGTGGTGGCGATTCTGCTCCACAAGGCGATCGGCGATCAGCTGACCTGCATGTTCATCGACCACGGCCTCCTGCGTAAAGGCGAAGCGGAGAGCGTCATGGAGACGTTCGTCGGCAAATTCGACATGAAGGTGCTCAAGATCGATGCGCGCGACCGCTTCCTCGGCAAGCTGGAAGGCGTGGAGGATCCGGAGAAAAAGCGGAAAATCATTGGCAATGAATTTATTTATGTGTTCCAGGAGGAATCGGATAAGCTCGACGATTTCGAGTTCCTCGCCCAAGGGACGCTCTATACGGACATCGTGGAGAGCGGCACCGCCACGGCGCAAACGATCAAGTCGCATCATAACGTAGGCGGTCTCCCCGAGGATATTAAATTCAAGCTGGTGGAGCCGCTCAAAACTCTTTTCAAGGACGAGGTGCGCAAGGTCGGGGAAGAATGCGGCCTTCCGGCCGCCATCGTGTGGCGTCAGCCGTTCCCGGGACCTGGCCTCGCGATCCGCGTGCTCGGCGAAGTGACGGAAGAGAAGCTGACGATCGTGCGCGAATCGGACGCCATTCTGCGCGAGGAAATCGCGTTCGCCGGACTCGACCGTGAGATCTGGCAGTATTTCACGGCGCTGCCGAATATGAAGAGCGTCGGCGTCATGGGCGACGCCCGGACGTATTCGTACACGGTCGGTATCCGCGCCGTTACGTCGATCGACGGCATGACGGCGGACTGGGCGCGTGTGCCGTACGAGGTGCTGGAACGCATCTCGAACCGGATCGTCAATGAAGTTGACAACGTCAACCGGGTCGTCTTGGACATTACGTCGAAGCCGCCGGCGACGATTGAGTGGGAATAATCGACGCATGACCGACAAGCCTTCGGCGGCCGTACTTCGGCGCCGGGGGCTTTTGCGTGTCTAGTCAGTCGGGCGCATGTCGTGTCCGATTGGGGCGGATACGCCGGCGCAGGCCTTTTTTCTAGCGACAGGTCTATGGGGATAGCGGGCTTGCGGATGAAGGAATTAAACCGGTCTTGTCGAGAATAGATTCATCTTTGCGAAATTGCCTTCAGTCCGGTGTCAATCGATGCTGCCCGTTTGCGGGCAACTGCGGTGAACATTCACAGCTTCGACGGAATGAAGAAGGTGATCCTCGCTTTCCTGCGGGAGGGCGACTACTTCGGGGAGATGGCCTTGATCAAGCCGGGGTTGTACCGGTCCGCCACCGTGGAAACGGCGCAGTTGACCAAGCTGTATGCGCTTAGGCGCCGCGATTTCCAGAAGCTGATGATGGACAATCCGACGCTGGCCTTCCATCTCCTCGGCGACACCATGGAACGGCTGCGCAAAGCGAACCGGCAAATGTACGACCTCACCTTACTCAACGTGCGGACACGCATTATTAAAAGGCTGATCCGGCTGTCCGAGGAATACGGCGTCGCGCCCCCTCAGGGCGTTCGGTTAGGCGACCAACAACTCCCAATAGGCCGCTGCGGCAAACCGCCGGGGTTTACTGTATTTGACTGGCAATGTAAAAACCGAACAAAATATTCATTAGAATTCGACATTATTCGGAAAATTGCATTGACAAACGGGGCGCGCACTTTTAGAATGAGTTTTGGAAAAATAACAGCATATCTTTTCGTATAATCTCAAGAATCGGCTTGAGAGTCTCTACGGGGTCACCGTAAATGATCCTTCTACGAAAGGCAGGAAAGCGTCCGGCAAACCGGTGCCGGGTATACTTTTCCTGTTTTGCGCAGAACCTAGGAGAGATGGCAAGGACTCCTGGGGTTCTTTTTTGTTCCAACACATTTTCTGGGAGGCGTATGGAAAAATGGATCGTTTCTTTCGGTTGAAAGAACTGGGGACAAACGTAAGAACGGAAATTATGGCAGGCTTGACGACTTTCATGACGATGGCTTACATATTAGCCGTCAACCCGGGTATCCTCAGCTCGGCAGGGCTCAGCTTTTATTCGGTGTTTCTAGCAACGGCGCTGGCCGCAGGCATTTTTACGATCGCAATGGGCCTGTTCGTGAACTTTCCGGTCGCGCTCGCGCCAGGCATGGGCTTGAACGCTTTCTTCGCATCCACGATTCTGGCGTCGGCGGCGACCGACACGCCGATTTCACCGGCCATGGGCCTGACGGCGGTATTCATTTCGGGTATTATTTTCATCATTCTAACCGTAACGCAGATCCGGCAAATGCTGCTTGTCGCCGTACCAGACAGCCTGAAGCATGCGATTACGGTCGGCATCGGGCTTTTCATCGCCATTATCGGCTTGAAAAACAGCGGGCTGCTGACCGTTGCGGTCCAGCCTATGAACGATGTGCCGGCCGGTCAATTCACGAACCTGCTCGGGTTCGAATCGGTGTTTCACCTGGGCAATCTCGAGGTTGCAGGCGTCTGGCTGACCATTATCGGGCTATTCCTGATCGGGATCCTCATGGTCATGCGCGTACCGGGCGCTATTCTGATCGGCATGGTGCTGATTACGATTCTGGCCATCCTTGTAGGCGAGGTCAACGTGGCGGAAGCGTTGAAGGGACAGTCGTGGACGCCTGATTTCGGGCAGCTGAACTTCTGGCATTTCGATTTTGCGGGGGTCATCGAGGTCGGCCTGATCTCCGTCATCCTGACCTTCACGTTCGTCGAGCTGTTCGATACGTTCGGCACGCTTGTCGGCACGGCGAACCGCGCCGGCGTAATGAAGAACCCTGAGCAAGGCCGCAAAAAGATCGGCAAAGCGATGTTCGTCGACGCGGTTGCGGTAAGCGGCGGCGCGGCGCTCGGCACGAGCACGGTCACCGCTTTCGTGGAAAGCTCAGCGGGTATCGCGCAGGGCGGCCGTTCCGGATTGACCGCGGTCACGACCGGCGTCTGCTTCCTGCTTGCGCTGTTCCTCGCACCGCTGGTGGCGCTCGTTCCGAGCGCGGCGACGTCCGCGGCGCTGATCATCGTCGGCGTGCTCATGATGCAGTCCGTCAAGGAAATCGATTTCTCGGATATGGTCTACGCGATTCCGGCATTTCTGACGATCACATTCATGCCGTTCACCTACAACATTGCCAACGGCATTTCGTTCGGCATCGTGTCGTACGTCGTGCTTGCCTCCGTAGCCAATCTGTCCGGTAAAGCCGAGAAGGGCAAGTATACGGTGCACTGGCTCATGTGGGTGCTTGCCGTTCTGATCGTCGCGCGGTACGTGTTCATGGGCGCGGCTTGATTTAATACTGGACTGAACGAAAACATCCCGCAAGCGGTCGGAGCCGCTTGCGGGATGTTTTTTGTGTGGAATGCGGCGATTCCCCGCAGTGTTCGGTGCCGTCGCCCGTGCGATAGCCTGCGTTGTGTCGCTTATTTGGGCCGGGTTGGCGCGTCCGCCATGCGATAGCCTGCGTTGTGTCGCTTATTTGGGCGAGCTGGCGCGTTCGCCATGTTTTAGCCTGCGTTGTGTCGCTTATTTGGCCGAGCTGGCGCGTCCACCATGTTTTAGCCTGCGCGATGTCGCTTATTTGGCCGGGTTGGCGCGTCCACCATGTTTTAGCCTGCGCGATGTCGCTTATTTGGCCG
>NZ_KK082151.1:0-4932 GCF_000598065.1 Paenibacillus darwinianus
TTTTCGTCGTCAACGCGACCGATCTCGCCGCAGATGCCGCCGAGCTTGAAGACGTGACGGCGCATGTGGAGCGCAATCTGCTCCAGCACGGCATTCGTTTTCCGCGGCTGTTCCCGGTCTCGAGCCTGCAGGCGCTTGATGCTAAACGCTCGTCCGATTCGGAGCTGCTTGGGGCTTCCGGCTTCGAGACGTTCGAGCGCGCGTTCCTGGCGTTCACGCAGGAGGAGCTTGGCGGGATGGCCGCACAAGCGGCGGGCCAAGAGATCGCGCGCGCGCTCGGGATTGTCGAGGGCTGGCTTGATGAGGCCGCACAGGATGCCGAGACGCGCAGCCGCCGGATCGGCGAGCTTCGCGGACAGATGGAGCGCGCCCGGACGCTGGCCGCCGATTCGGCGGACGTCGCTTCGTACGAGCCGCTGCGCCAGGAGCTGCGCGAGCTGTTCCATCATGTGCTGCAGCGGATCCGCTACCGGTTCGGCGAGCATTTCAATTACGCGTTCAATCCATCGACACTGCAGGATGACGGGCGCGACCTGCGCAAAATGCTGTGGATGTCTTGGCTGGAGCTGCAGCGTTTGCTGCAGCAGGAGCTCGAACAGGAGCTGCAGGCGACGTCCCTGCGGCTCGGCAATGCGCTCCGCCGGCTGGCGGTCCGCCATTACGACGCGGCGGCCGCCTCGATCGGCGCAGAGCTCGACGGCTTTGCCCCGGCCGCATTCGAGCCTGAAGCGCCGGAGGCACCCGAGGCCGCTGGAGGCTGGAGCACCGACGCGGCGGAGCTGAAATGGCTGTGGGCGCGGTTCAAAAGCCCCCGGCACTTTTTTGAGGGCGAAGGCAAAACGGCGCTTCGCGGCGAGCTGGACGAGCTGCTGTCGCCTGCGATGCAGAGCTGGATGGACGGCGCGGCGAAGCGCTGGGAAGCGCACTATCGGCAAGCCTGGGAAGCGGCGCTGCGGCAGGCATCCGGGATGCTGGTCCGCGAAGCGGACGATTTTGCGGCGGGCCGGGAAGCTTCCCTCGGCGAAGCGATTGCGGCGGCGGAGCTGCGCAGGCTCAGAGACGGGCTTGCCGAATTGGTTTAAACCGGGCGCGGGCCTGGACGGTCTTTGCATGAATTTATCGCTGTTCAATCCGTTTTTTACCGTTGTTCAACCTTGGCGTCCGATCGGACGCCGAGGTTTTTTTTGCGGTTCCGGACAAATAGGCCTAATTAAAAGAAATCACTACCATGAATCATGATTCCTGACGATTCGGGAGATTGACGGTCAATTCATATTCGTAACGGAAGGATTCGCGGATTCCGGTTCGAAAATGACGCCACAGGCTGTTTGCCGAATGCTTGAAAAAGCTGGTAATATGCTTTCATGCTTCGCAAAAAGAGCCGACGGGGGAGAGACGGAAGTGGATATTTTCAGGCAGCTGAAACCATATTATTGGCCGGATCGCAGGCTTCTGGCATTATCGATTTTCGCGCTGATGTGCACGACGGCGCTCGGCTTGGCTTATCCGAACATGCTGCGCATTTTGATCGATGACGTGATACGGAATGAAAATTACGGTTTGGTGCCGGCATTGTCGCTCACGGTCGTTGGTGTCATCGCCCTCAAGGCTTCCATGCAATTTGTGCACGGTTTAACGGGCGGGCGGCTGGGCAACCGCGTGTCTTACCGTCTTCGAAATTCGCTGTACAAGAAGCTTCAGTATTTGTCCTTCCAATATTACGACACCGCCAAAACCGGCGATCTCATGTCGCGTCTGACGGCCGATCTGGAGGCGATCCGCAATTTCGTCGGCTTCGGCTTCGCCCAAATCCTGAATATGTTCCTTATGGTGATCTTCGGCGGCGCGATGATGCTGTCGATCCACTGGCAGTTAACGCTTGTCACCTTCGTATCGATTCCGTTTCTTGTGTTTACCGCCCTGAAATTCGAACGTAAAATTCATCCGGAGTTTCGCGAGATGAGGCAAGCGATGAGCAAGCTTACGACCGCCGTACAGGAAAATATTACCGGTGTCCGTACGGTCAAATCGTTCGCGCGCGAGGGCCATGAGGTGGAGAAATTCTCCCTTCGCAACGAGGAGTATAAAGCGAACCAGATCGGCGTCGCCTTCACGTGGGGGAGCTATTTTCCGGTGATGGAGCTGCTGGCCAGCCTCTGCGTCGTGGTGTTGCTCGTGTTCGGCGGCTCGCTCGTCATTCGCGGCTCGCTTTCGCTCGGGGAGCTCGTCGCCTTTTTCAGCATGACCTGGTATATCGTAGGCCCGATGTGGGGGCTCGGCTTTCATATCAACAACTATACGCAGTCCAAGGCGTCCGGCGAGCGGGTGCTCGAATTGTTGAACCAGCACATCCATGTGAAGGATGCAGAACACGCGCTGTCGCTCCCGGACGATGTACAAGGACATGTCCGTTTCGATAACGTCAGCTTTCATTATCCGGACAAAGCGCCGGCGGTTAAAAACCTTTCGCTCGACGCCCCGCCCGGCACCGTCATCGGCCTGCTTGGCGCTACCGGTTCCGGCAAATCGACCGTGATCCAGCTGCTGATGCGGGCGTACAACGTGCAGGAGGGCCGGATTACGCTTGACGGCCGCGATATCCGGAACCTGTCGCTTGAAAGCCTGCGGTCGCAGATTGCGCCCGTTTTTCAGGAAACGTTCCTATTCTCGGCATCGATCCGCGAAAACATCGCGTACGGGGTGGCGGAGATCGACATGGATGCGGTCATTCGCGCCGCGAAGCTGGCGAAGGCGCACGACTTCATCACGGAGCTGCCGCTCGGCTACGACACGGTCGTCGGCGAACGGGGCATGGGGCTGTCCGGCGGCCAAAAGCAGCGCATCGCCATCGCCCGCGCGCTGCTGCGCAATCCGCGCATCCTGATTCTGGATGACTCGACCAGCGCCGTGGATATGGAAACGGAGCACGAGATTCAGGCCGGCTTCAAGGAGGTCATGGCCGGACGAACGACCTTCATTATCGCGCACCGGATTTCGTCGCTCAGGCACGCCGACGAAATTATCGTGCTGAACAGAGGAGCGGTCATTCAGCGCGGAACGCATGACGAGCTGATTGCCGTGCCCGGGCATTACCGCGACACCTATGACATTCAATATGCCGACAGGCCAGGCGATGGGGACAGACCGGATCGCAGCAAAGCGGAAAGAAGGGTCGCCAAATGAACGCGGAAAACAAGGAAGCGAACAACGTGAAAAAGCAGAAAAACGAGCGGTTCGTCTACCAGGACGACGAGCTGATCGAAAAGCCGTTCAACTGGGCGCAGCTGCGGCGCCTGATGCAATATGTTAAGCCCTACAGCAAGCAGCTGCTGCCCGTCGTGCTCGTCATGATGGTGCTCGGAACGCTGACTCGGCTCGCGGTTCCGGCGATCATCATTCTGGCGATCGACGAGGCGATCGCGCCTGCTCAAGGGGAACCGAGCCTGTCGAAGCTGTACATGTACGCCGCGATTGCGTTTGGCCTGTATATCGTGCAATGGGCCGCCAACACCTATCGGATCCGCTATACGAACCTGATCGGACAGCGGATCATCTACGATTTGCGCCATGACCTTTTTACACATATTCAGAAGCTTTCATTCCGTTTCTACGACAAGCGCCCCGCAGGCTCGGTACTCGTGCGGATTACGAACGACGTGAACGCGCTGCAGGATCTTTTCACGAACGGCGTCGTCAACCTGATGATGGACTGCGTGCAGCTCGTTGGCATTGTCATCCTATTGCTCGTCTGGAATTTCAAGCTCGGCGCGGCAGTCATGATCACCGTACCGCTCATGTTTCTCGTCTCGTCGGCGCTGCGGAAGCGGATTCGGTTTGCCTGGCAGGATGTCCGGATCAAGCAATCGCGCATCAACTCCCACCTTAACGAGAGCATTCAGGGCGTAAAGGTGACGCAGGCGTATGTGCAGGAAAAAGCCAATATCGACTACTTCGACCATATGAACACGGTCAACCGCAAGGCCTGGAACAAGGCGTCGATGCTGAACCAGATGTTCGGGCCGGTGATCGAGGTGACGGCCGCGATCGGAACGCTCATTCTTTTCTGGTACGGCTCCTATCTCGTGCAAACGAATGCGATCACCGTCGGTCTGCTTGTCGGCTTCGCCAACTACATTGGAAACTTCTGGGACCCGATCAACCGGCTCGGTCAAATGTATTCACAGCTGCTGATCGCCATGGCGTCGTCGGAGCGAATTTTTGAATTTATCGACGAAAAGCCGACGGTGCATCAGAAGGAAAAGGCGGCCGAGCTGCCGGAAATCCGCGGCGACGTCACGTTCGACCGGATCGTGTTCGAGTATGAAAAAGGCCGTCCCGCGCTGAAGGGCATCAGCCTCGACGTGAAGGCCGGACAGTCGATCGCGCTTGTCGGCCACACCGGCTCGGGCAAAAGCACGATCATCAACTTGCTGTGCCGGTTCTACGATCCGGTGGAGGGAAGCGTGCGGGTCGACGGGACGGATATCCGCGACGTGACGATCGAAAGCCTGCGGTCGCAGGTGGGCATCGTGCTGCAGGACACATTCATTTTCTCCGGTACGATTCGCGATAATATCCGTTACGGCAGGCTGGATGCCACGGATGAGGAAGTGGAGCTGGCTGCGCAGGCCGTAAACGCTCACGATTTTATCAAGGCGCTGCCCGACGGCTATGAAACCGAGGTGCAGGAGCGCGGCAGCGTGCTTTCGATGGGCCAACGGCAGCTGCTGTCGTTCGCGAGGGCGCTGTTGGCTGATCCGCGCGTGCTGATTCTCGATGAGGCGACGGCGAGCATCGATACCGAAACCGAGCTCAATATTCAGGAGGCGCTCCGAACGCTGCTCTTCGGGCGGACTTCGTTCATTATCGCCCACCGGCTGTCCACGATCCGGCATGCGGACAACATCGTGGTGCTCGATCACGGCTGGATCG
>NZ_KK082151.1:5032-15267 GCF_000598065.1 Paenibacillus darwinianus
GTGCTCGATCACGGCTGGATCGTCGAGCAGGGCAGCCACAACGAGTTAATAAGCCAGCAGGGCGTGTATCACGGCCTGATCGAAGCGCAGTACCGATTTTTGTCAGCTTGACTTTTAGGCGAAGGAACCTCCACAATGGAAGAAAAACCGGGAGGTTCCTTTTGTTATGTATGGTTCCCCATTGACGCCGCAAGCGCGGCGCATTATGCTACTTGGCTCGGGCGAGCTCGGCAAGGAGGTCGCGATCGAAGCGCAGCGTCTCGGCATAGAGACGATTGCCGTCGACCGCTATGCGGCAGCGCCTGCGATGCAGGTTGCGCACCGTAATTATGTGATCGACATGCTGGACGGCGCGGCGTTGCGGAAGGTCATTATGCAGGAGAAGCCGGACCTGATCGTGCCGGAAATCGAGGCGATCGCCACCTCTGCGCTGGTTGAGCTGGAGCGGGAGGGCTTCCGCGTCGTACCGACGGCGCGCGCGGCGCAGCTGACGATGGACCGCGAGGGCATCCGCCGTCTTGCGGCAGAGACGCTCGGTCTGCCGACGGCGCCGTACCGGTTCGCGGATACGCTGGACGAGCTGCGCGCGGCAGTAAGCGAGCTCGGTACGCCATGCGTCATCAAGCCGATTATGAGCTCGTCGGGCAAGGGTCAAAGCGTTTGCCGCTCGGAGGCCGAAATCGAGGGCTGCTGGAACTACGCGATGGAAGGCGGGCGCGCGAAGAAACAGCGGGTGATCGTCGAAGGCTTCGTTCATTTCGAGTCGGAAATTACACTGCTCACCGTCCGGTCGGTGTCGGGCACCTCATTCTGCGCGCCGATCGGCCATGTGCAGAAAGACGGCGATTATATTGAGTCGTGGCAGCCGCATAACGTCAGCGACCGCGACCGGGAGCAGGCGGAGCAGATTGCGCGGTCGGTGACCGAGGCGCTCGGCGGATACGGGATTTACGGCGTGGAGCTGTTTCTGACCAGGGACGGCGTGCTGTTCAGCGAGGTTTCCCCGCGGCCGCATGACACCGGCATGGTGACGATGGTTACGCAGGATCTTAGCGAATTTGCGCTGCATGCCCGCGCCATTCTCGGGCTGCCGATCCCGACGATCCGGCTGCTGTCACCGGGCGCCTCCCATACGCTGAAGGCCGACCGGGAAACGGCGGTATTCCGGATCAGCGGGCTTGAGGATGCCCTGGCGCTGCCGAATACGCAGGTTCGCGTGTTCGGCAAGCCGGAGACGAAGCCCGGCCGGCGGATGGCGGTGGCGCTCAGCACCGCCGATACGACAGATGGCGCGCGGCAGCTTGCCCGTCAAGCGGCGGAATCGCTCCGCATATCATACGAAGCTTGATCAAGCGGCGGACCCGGACCCGGTCCGGCCTGCGGCGGCCGGCGTTGCTCCGGTTGGGCCGGGGCCGGCCGGGTCCGTTTTATGCTGCAACGTAGCGGAAGGATCGCGTCGGCCTGGGAGAACAATGAGCGTGAAGATCCGGCGTGAAGTTCCGCATATTTGCAAATACCAAACGAAACCAGTAAGGTGAAAAGTAACAAGCTCGAGCTTGTCGGATGTACAAGCAGCCCGAAAGGGGGACACATGATGCATGCAAAAGCGCTTTGGCGCACGATCGGGCTGTCATCGCTGGCGGCGACGCTGGTGCTGCTTTTCGGTTTCGGTTACGCGGTGAACGATCTGCTTAATCCGCAAACACGGCCCCCGGAAGCCGTTCCGGAATCCGCAGCAGAGAGGGATGCCTCGCCTCCAGTTAAGCAGGAAGGCTACCGCATCGTGGCAATCGGCGATTCTTTGACTCAAGGCATCGGAGACGAAAGCGGCGAAGGTTATGTGAAGCGCACGGCATCCTTGCTGCAAAAGAAAACCGGCCAGCCCGCCGAAATCCTCAACAATCTGGGTGTAAGCGGGCTGCAGGCGGATGAGCTCGCGCAGAGGCTTACGGAAGACAAGGCCTACGCGATGGCTTTGAGCCGGGCGAACCTTATTCTGTTCACGATCGGCGGCAATGATCTTTTCCAGTTCGCGCAAACACAACCCGGAAGAGCCGACGCTTCAGCCGGCATTGCCGATGGGGACACCTCCCCGGAAGGTGCGACCGAACCCGGCACAGCCCCTCGCGTCACATTGGATCCCCGGCAGGCTGAGCAGCAGCTGCAGGAAGGCATCGGGCGGCTCCGTATCGTTATCGATCGGCTGTATGAGATTAACCCGAACGCGGCGGTCGTGTACATTGGTCTGTACAATCCTTTTTACGATATACCTGAGCTGCGTCAAGGAAGTCTGGCCGTCCAGGATTGGAACCGCGAGGCTTACCGGCTGCTGCAGCAGTATCCGAATATGTCGCTGGTGCCGAGCGCCGACCTGTTTGAGCGGGCGATCGGCAGCCGGTTGTCGCAGGATCATTTTCATCCGAACGGGGATGGATATGCCGCGATCGCGGAACGGATCGTACAGACGCTGGAATAAAAGGCAGCCGCGATTGCGGCACGGCGCCGCACCGTTCGGACCGTCGTTTAAGATCATCAACCGTTACCGCATATATTCCGCACAACGAACTGGAGGTTTTGCACACGAATGCCTATTGATCAATCGCCGGCCGCAGCCGGAGCAAGCGGTCAAGCTGCCGACCACGCCGGCATCGTATTGTCCGTCAGAGGGCTGAAAAAACGAATCCGCGGCAAATGGATCATCCGGGACGTCGGCTTTGAGGTGCACGCGGGCGAGATTTTCGGCTTCCTCGGTCCGAACGGCTCCGGCAAAACGACGACGATCCGCATGCTCGTCGATCTCGTCAAGCCGACCGAAGGCGAGGTGCGCATCTGCGGCTTCAACGTGCACAAGCAGCCGGAGCAGGCGCTCCGCCACGTAGGCTGCATCGTCGAAAATCCGGAGGTTTACCCGTACTTGACCGGACTGGAAAATCTCCGGCATTTCGCCCGTATGCAGCCCGGCGTTGACGAGAGCCGCATTCAGGAGGTCGTCGGCATCGTCGGACTGGAGCGGCGAATCGGCGACAAGGTGAAAACGTATTCGCTCGGCATGCGACAAAGGCTCGGCATCGCGCAGGCGCTGCTCGGCAAGCCGAGGCTGCTTATTCTGGACGAGCCGACGAACGGGCTCGATCCGAAAGGCATCAAGGAGCTTCGCGAGTTTATCCGCGGGCTGGCGGAACAGGGCATGAGCCTGTTCATCAGCAGCCATTTGCTCAGTGAAATCGAGCTGATGTGCGACCGCGTGGCGATTCTGTCGTCCGGGCAAGTGCTTGCCGTAGGAAGCGTGGACGAGCTGGTCAAGCAGGCCGGCTCTTATGTCGTTTGGCAGTTCGACCGGCCCGAAGCGGGGAGCGTGGTCCTCGAATCGGTGCCCGACATCCGCATAATCCCGCCTGGCGGGCACCGGATCGACGAGACTGTTCTGGCCGGGCTGCCGGGCGCGGTCGTGACCGTCATGGGTGCCGAACAAATACCCGGAGCGGTCGAAGAGTTAGTGCGCCAAGGCATTGGCGTTCAGACGGTCCAGCGCGTTGCGCCTACGCTGGAGGAATTATTTTTGACGATGACGGAGGGGGAGGGCATTGCGTAATCTGCTGCCGCTGATCGAGAACGAAACGTTGAAGATTTGGAAAAAGAAGCGGTTCTATGTCGTGGCGCTCATCCTGCTCGCCCTCATTCCGATTTTTACCTATGCGCAGCTTAAAATGTCCGAAAGCAGCGGCGACAAGGACTGGCGAAGCCGTCTGCTGCAGCAGATCACCGATTATCAGAACATGCTTGCGAGCGACCGCATACCCGAGGAATGGAAGACGTACCGCAAGGTGGTCGTCCAGCAGCTTCAATACTATCTCGATCACGACGTGAATCCGAGCAGCCCGAGCGGCGTAACGTTCACGCGCGAATTTCTGGGCAATTCCGTCACCTTGTTCATTCCGCTGCTCGTGCTGGCTGTCGCCGGCGATCTCGTGTCGGGAGAGCGGACGGCGGGCACGATCAAGATGCTGCTGACAAGGCCGGTCCGGCGGTGGAAAATATTGCTCGCGAAGCTGGCCGCGCTCAGCCTGTACGTGTCGCTCATTCTGGTGACGGCGGCTGCGCTTAGCTACGGCATATCGGGCTTGTTCTTCGGATACGGAGGCTGGGGAGCGCCGGTGTTCACCGGCTTTGCCGTGAGCGGCGCGGAGGTAAGCACCGAATTCGTGCGTGCGGTTCCGCAGTGGCTATTTTTGCTGATGCAGGGCGGGCTCACCTGGTTCTCGGCCATGACCGTCGCCTTGCTCGCCGTGATGGTGTCGGTGCTTGTCCGCAGTACGGCTGCCAGCATCGTCACGATGATGGCGGCCATCATCGCCGGCACGATCCTCACGGCCATGGCATCCTCCTGGCAGAGCGCCAAATATTTGTTCGCCGTAAATCTGGAGCTCACCGGTTATCTGGAGGGCACGCCCCCGCCGATCGAGGGGATGACGCTGCCTTTTTCGTTGGGCGTGCTCGCGGTTTGGTCCGCAGTCTCGCTGATCGTTTCGTTTGTTGTCTTTACTAAACAGGACATAATGAATTAAAATAGGTTTTGTTTGCCGAATGTATGTTTGTTTTTTCCGGCACTCATCGTAACGTAAGGCAAGGCTGACGTTACCGGACCCGGTTCGTGCACGAGCGGACAGCCGGGGCGGTTGAAGATAGGGGGGACGCGTATGGCCGATCAAATGGATATGTTTACGGACAAAGCGGCAATCGCGAATCGTAATTACGAAGCAGATGACATACAAGTGCTGGAGGGATTGACGGCAGTCCGGAAGCGGCCGGGGATGTATATCGGCAGCACATCCTCATCGGGTCTGCATCACCTCGTTTGGGAAATCGTCGACAACGCGGTGGACGAGCATTTGGCGAAGCACTGCTCGGCGATCGAAGTGACGATACATAGGGATAATTCGGTTACCGTCCGCGACAACGGGCGCGGCATACCGACCGGCATGCACAAGACCGGCATCCCGACGCCGCAGGTCGTTTTCACGATTCTGCATGCGGGCGGGAAATTCGGCGGCGGAGGCTACAAGAAATCGGGCGGTCTTCACGGCGTCGGCGCATCGGTCACGAACGCGCTGTCGGAGTGGCTCGAGGTCGAGATTTTCCGCGACGGCAAAATCCACAAGCAGCGGTTCGAATACTGGACGGACAAGCAGGGCAAGGAGCATGTGGGCGAGCCAGTTACCGGCCTCGAGGTGATCGGCAATACCCGGCAGACGGGCACGAAGGTGACGTTCAAGCCGGACGCCCGCGTTTTTCACGGCAATATTGCCGTTAACTATGAAACGTTGTCCGAGCGTCTGCAGGAGATCGCCTTCCTGAACTCCGGCTTGAAGGTAACGGTCAACGATGAGCGGAGCGGCAAGGAAAATGTGTTTCATTACGAGGGCGGCGCCAGTCAGTTCGTCCAGTTCCTCAATGAGGATAAGGCAGTGATGCACGACGTCATCCATTTCACCGCCGAGAAGGATGAGATCGAAGTGGAGGTTGCGCTGCAGTATAATGACGGCTACACGGAGACGCTGGCCTCGTTCGTCAACTCGATTCCGACCCGGGGCGGAGGCACGCACGAGACCGGCTTCAAAACTGCTTACACGCGTGTGATGAACGAGTACGCCCGCAAGGCGGCGCTGCTCAAGGAAAAAGACAAAAATCTAGACGGCAACGACCTGCGGGAAGGCATGATGGCCGTCATCAATATCAAGATGGGCGAGGTCGAATTCGTCGGCCAGACGAAGGACCAGCTCGGAAGCGCGACGGCGCGAAGCGCTGTGGACGCGGTCGTCACCGACAAAATGCAGGTATTCCTCGAGGAGAATCCTCAGGTGGCGCAGATGCTGCTGAAGAAAGCCGTTCAGGCGCACAAGGCGCGCGAGGCGGCGCGCAAGGCGAGGGATGAGATCCGCAGCGGCAAGAAAAGAAGCGAGAGCTCGAACCTGAACGGTAAGCTGACGCCTGCGCAGTCGAAGGATCATATGCGCAATGAGCTGTTCATCGTGGAGGGCGACTCCGCCGGCGGTTCGGCCAAGCAAGGACGGGATTCCAAGCACCAGGCGATTCTGCCGCTGAAGGGCAAGCCGATGAATCCGGAGAAAGCGAAGCTCATCGATATTCTCAAGAACGATGAATACAAAGCGATCATTTCCGCGATCGGCGCCGGCGTCGGACCGGAGTTCGAGTCTGAGGAAACCAACTATAACAAAATCATCATCATGACCGATGCCGATACCGACGGCGCGCATATCCAGGTGCTGCTGCTCACGTTTTTCTACCGGTACATGAAGCCGCTTATCGATACGGGCCGCATCTATCTCGCGCAGCCGCCGCTCTACAAAATATCACGCAAATCAGGCAAGCTCGATACGATCAGATATGCGTGGACCGACGAGCAGCTCCAGAACTATTTGAAGGAATTCGGCAAAGGCTGCGAGCTCCGGCGATATAAGGGACTGGGCGAGATGAACCCCGATCAGCTGTGGGAAACGACGATGAATCCCGAATCCCGCACGCTGCTGCAGGTGCAGATCGAGGACGCCGCCAAGGCGGAGCGCCGCGTGTCCACGTTGATGGGCGACAAGGTCGATCCGCGCAAACGGTGGATCATCGAGAACGTAGACTTTACGGAATTCGAAGAATAGGGGAGAACGCTTCATGGGCATGCTGGAGCAATTTTTACCGGCGTTTCTTGAGGAGGTCGTAGGCGATCGCTTCGGCCGGTATTCCAAATATATTATTCAGGACCGGGCCATTCCCGACGTCCGGGACGGGCTCAAGCCGGTGCAGAGGCGTATACTGTACGCGATGTACGACGCGGGCAACACACCGGACAAGCCGTACCGCAAGTCGGCGAAGACGGTCGGCGACGTGATGGGGAACTATCACCCGCACGGCGACTCTTCGATCTACGAAGGCATGGTGCGCATGGCGCAGCCATGGAAAATGGGCCATACCCTCGTGGATGGCCACGGCAACTGGGGTTCGCAGGACGACGATCCGGCGGCGGCCATGCGGTATACGGAGGCGCGCCTGTCGACGATCGCCATGGAGCTTCTGCGCGATATCGAGAAGCGTACGGTATTGTTCAAGGACAACTTCGACAACACGGCGAAGGAGCCGGTCGTGCTACCCGCCCGTTACCCGAACCTGCTCGTCAACGGCGTAAGCGGCATTTCGTCCGGCTTCGCTACCGAAATACCGACGCATAACCTGCGGGAGACCATCGACGCCTGCGTAGCGCTCATGACGAATCCGGACATGACGCTCGAGCAGGTGATGGGGATCGTGAAAGGTCCCGACTTCCCGACGGGCGGCTTGATTATGGGCGAAGAGGGTATTCGCGAGGCCTATGCGACCGGCAAGGGCAGAATTTATATCCGTTCCAAGACGGAAATCGAGGATTTGCGCGGCGGGCGCCAGCAGATCGTCATTACCGAAATTCCTTACCAGGTCGTCAAATCCAGGCTCGTCACGGCGATGGAGAACATTCGTCTGGAGAAAAAGGTGGAGGGCATCTCGGAGGTGCGCGACGAGAGCGGACGCAACGGCCTTCGCATTGTCATCGAGCTCAAGAAGGACGCGGATGCGCAGGGCATCCTCGCTTATTTGCTGAAGAAGACCGATCTGCAGGTGACCTATAACTTCAACATGGTGGCGATCGTCAACAAGACGCCGAAGCAGCTCGGGATCAAGGAGATGCTCACGGCTTATATCGAGCACCAGAAGGAAGTGGTCACGTACAGGACCCGGTTCGAGTTGGAGAAGGCCGAGGACCGCGCCCATGTGCTGGAAGGGCTCGTCAAGGCACTGAACCTGCTCGACGAGATCATTGCGGCGATCAAGGCGTCGAAAAACCGCCAAGACGCGCAGAACAACCTGGTCGCAAAGTTCGCGTTCAGCGAGCGTCAAGCAGACGCGATCCTGACGCTCCAGCTATACCGCTTGACCAATCTGGAAATCACCTCGCTCGAGAAAGAGCTGAAGGAGATCCAGAAGAAGATCGCCTACCTGAAGGCGATTCTCGAAAGCGAGAAAAAGCTGATCGGCGTCATCAAGGACGAGCTTACCGAAATCCGGGATAAATTCGGCATCGACCGCCGCTCCGACATTCGCGGCGAGGTGGAAGAGCTGAAAGTCAACCTGGAGGTCATGGTGACTGCGGAGGATGTGCTGGTCACGCTGAGCCGCGACGGGTATATCAAGCGGACAAGCATGCTGTCGTTCACACGCTCAGGCGGCGAGCTCAACGGCTCGGGCGTGAAGGAAGGCGATTCGATGCGCCACGTGCTTGAGGTCAACACGATTCAGAATCTGCTTCTGTTCACGCGCAAGGGACAATATTTCCTGCTGCCTGTCCATCAGATACCGGAATTCAAATGGAAGGATACCGGAACGGCGCTCGTCAACGTCGTGCCGATCCCGAAGGACGACAGTGTCGTCAGCATCATTCCGGTGAAGGATTTCGAAACGCCGGGCGCCTCGCTGGTGTTCGTCACGAAACGCGGCCAGGTGAAACGGACGGATCTGAAGGAATACCAAACGACGCGTTCCGTTGCGATCGCCGCGTGCAAGGTGGCGGAAGGCGATGAAGTCGTTCGGGTTGCGCTGAGCGATGGCTCCAAGGAGCTGCTGCTCGTCAGCGCCCAAGGGATGTGCATCCGTTTTCCGGAGAGCGAAGTGAACCCGATGGGCCGTGTAGCAGCCGGCGTGCGCGGCATGCAGCTGAAGGAAGGCGACGAGATCGCCGCCGCCGAATGGATAGTCGGCGACGAAGGGGAAGTGCTGGTCGTCACCGATCTCGGCTTTGCGAAACGTACGCTGCTGTTCGAATATCCGGTTCAGGGACGAGGCGGCAAAGGCGTCATCACCTTCGAGTTCAAGGAGGGTAAACGCGTGAAGCCGAACGGCGACCGGCTGATCGGCGCATTCCACTGCAAGGAAGAAAGGCTGTATATGCTGCTCACCGAGTCGGGCCTGATGCATGAATTCAGCTCGGAGCGAACTGCGATCGATGACCGCAAGGCGGTAGGACGGGCGGTTGTCGCGTTGGACAAGAAGGACCCGGCGGCAGCGGTTTTCCCGAAATTCGGACAGTAAGCACGGTCCCGGTCAGTCGCTTGTGCGCGGTGCATCGTGCATGATGCGTCAATCATAGGGGCGGTGCGGAGGATCCAGCTTTTCCAGCAGCTTCAGCATCGTCTCCAGAACGACCCCCAGCGAGACCGGTTCATCGAGCCG
Source organism: Paenibacillus darwinianus (assembly GCF_000598065.1). Taxonomy (GTDB): domain Bacteria; phylum Bacillota; class Bacilli; order Paenibacillales; family Paenibacillaceae; genus Paenibacillus_I; species Paenibacillus_I darwinianus. Next base: position 14,300 of record NZ_KK082151.1, read on the forward strand.
GTCCTGCCACTGGGGGTCTATTTGCATGCCGAAATCCCTTAGCCTGCGGAGAAGCTCCTTCTTGTCTTGCGTCATGGTTATTCCGCCTCCTTGCCTGTCCTTTTTCGACAAGTGCCTAGAATACATCTTATGTCGGGACATGTCGCAATGTTCATATTTCAATCGATTTATACCCATAATTATTAATCCCGTTAACCTTTAATTCGACATAAGCGGATGGTATAATGGATATAAGGCAACAAACGTGATCGGATGCTGACGCAGAAGGGAGGATGAACGATGCATTCCTTGGAATTTGCCCGTTTGTGGATGAAAATCACGAAGGAGTGGAAGCTCCATCTGGAGGAGGAGCTCGCGCCCCATCTCACGGAAGGTCAGCTTCATGTACTCGAGCTGCTGCTGGCGCATCAGCCGATGAAGCCCTCCGACCTTCTGCAGTATTTATCGACGACGCCGGCCGCCATTACGACGCTGCTGGACCGGATGGAGCGCGGGGGCTTGATCGCGCGCGGCCGCGATGACGCCGACCGCCGGATCGTCTGGGTAACGGTGACGGAGAAAGGACAGGCGGAAGCCAAGCGGGGCATGGAGCTTCGCGACGCCTACATTCAACAGGCGCTCAGCCGAATCTCGTCCCACAATCAGCAATTGCTCGTCTATTTGCTCAGCAAAGTCGCGAACTCTTGAACAGGCCGCCCAGCGCGACCTCGGCTGAGCCCGGATCAAATAAAGATGCCCGTCAGGCGAAATCCCGCCTGACGGGCTCTTCTTGGTGCAGCATAAACCGGGATTGACGGGGAGCGCGCTAACGGTCGCTCAGACGCCGTAGCTTTCGTCGGCGAACAAGCCGGCGGCCAAGGCGAGCTGCTTCGGCGACCATTGCTTCCAAAAGCCTTGTCGTTCCGGCAAGGCCTGCAGCGATAGCCATTCCTTCGTAACGGGATGGGCGACGCCGACACTGGCGGACC
>NZ_KK082151.1:15367-19951 GCF_000598065.1 Paenibacillus darwinianus
GCGGTCACCGGCGAGCGGACAGCCGGCCGCCGCCAATTGAACGCGGATCTGATGAGGACGTCCGGTATGAAGCCGTACGGCGACAAGCGCCCTGCCTTCGGAGTCGGCGGCCGCCGCATAATCAAGCAGCGCTTCCTTGGCTTCAGGCGCCGGAGCCGCGAAGGCGGTCACCGTGTTTGTTCTTGCATCCTTGCGCAAGTAATGCCGCAAGGAACCAACTGCCGGCTTGGGAATGCCGTCGGTTACCGCAAGATAGCTTTTCGCGAAAGAGCGGGAGCGGACCGCTTCGGATAATCTGGATGCCGCCTTGGACGTTCTGGCGAGCAGCATAACGCCGCCGACCGGACGGTCCAGACGATGGACAAGCCCGAGAAATACGTTCCCGGGCTTGGCGTACCGCTCCTTCAGATCGGCTTTGACCAGCGTCAGTACATCGGGATCCCCGGTTTCGTCTTCTTGGGACGGTACACCGGGCGGTTTGATTATAGCGATCACATGATTGTCCTCATATAAGACGGGTATTCGAAGCGCCCCCCCGGATTGTCCCGGCGGCATGCTATTCCGCCTCCCAGCGGCCGAGAATGCCGCAGGGCAGGTTCAGACCGGACCGGCTGATCGGGAGTCCGATTTCTCCGCAGCTGATTTTGCCGCCGTGCTTGCGCGCGATCGTCATATGCAGCAGGTTGTGCAGGACGGAGGGGGACAATCCCGTCGTGTACGAATTGATGAGCACAAACAGCGGGTTGGGCGACAGAATCGATGTGCAGAAGTCGAGGAACGGGAAAAGGTTCGTCTCGAGCTTCCACATCTCGCCGTTCGGTCCGCGTCCGTAGGACGGCGGATCCATAATAATCGCGTCGTACTGCTTGCCGCGGCGCTGCTCGCGCTGCACGAACTTGAACACGTCGTCTGTTATGTAGCGGATCGGTTTGTCGGACAATCCCGACAAGCCCGCGTTCTCCTTCGCCCATTGCACCATGCCCTTAGCGGCGTCGACATGGCAAACCTCCGCGCCGGCCGCCGCGGCCGCGACTGTCGCGCCGCCTGTATAGGCGAACAGGTTAAGCACATTGACCGGCCGGCCTGCGGAACGGATTTTGTCCATCATCCAGCTCCAGTTGACGGCCTGCTCGGGAAACAGACCAGTATGCTTGAAATTGGTGGGGCGAATGAGAAATTTCAGTCTGCCGTAATGGATTGTCCAGGACTCGGGCAGCTTCTCACGGTACGCCCACTGGCCGCCGCCGGACGAGCTGCGGTGATAATGGGCGTCTGCATGCTGCCACTCATTGGTCTCTTTCGCAAGCGGCCATATAATTTGCGGATCGGGTCTGCGGAGGGTGACGTTTCCCCAGCGTTCAAGTTTCTCCCCGTCGCCGGTGTCGAGCAATTCGTAATCCTTCCATTGGTCAGCGATGTACATGCGTGTATCCTTCCTTGGGGTTGAATTTGTAGCCGATGCCGCGAACCGTGTGGATGTAGTGCGGATGTGCGGGATCAAGCTCGATTTTTTTGCGCAGGTTGCTGATGTGGACCATCAGCGTGCGGGTGTCTCCGACGCTGTCAGCGCCCCAGACGACCTGATACAGATCGTCCAGACGGAACACCTTGTTCGGATTTCGCGCGAGATAGGCCAGCAGATCGAACTCCTTGACGGATAGTGCCGCCGGCCCGCTGCCGCACACGACCGTTCGCGCTTGGAGGTCGATCGTCAGCTCTTCGAATGTGAGCACCGTCTGCGCCTCAGCTTGCCGCTCGGCGCGGATCGTCTGGCGCCGAAGCTGCGCCTGCACCCGGGCGACAAGCTGTCGGGGGCTGAACGGCTTGGTCATATAATCGTCGCCGCCGACGTCCAATCCGTGTATAATGTCGTTATCATCGTCCTTACAGCTGACGAACAGGATCGGAACGTCGGACGTCTCGCGGATTTGCCTGCACACTTCAAGGCCGTCCAGCTGTTTCAGCTGGATGTCCAGCACGATCAGATCGGGACGCAGCTCACCGGTCAACCGGACGGCGTCCGTACCATTGTCGGTTATATGGACATCGTACCCTTCACGGGTCAAATACAAGCCGATCAATTCGGTAATGTCCGGCTCGTCGTCGACGACGAGTATGGATATCGCTTCCACTCATACTCCTCCTTGGCTTATCTAACCTATTATATCGAATGGGACTTGGGGGAAGCAACGATCTCAGGGAGGCGGTTCTTTTTTGCGTCGGATGCTTGCAATGGCCATTGTGGCTTTATTTATATTAACCGGGATTTCCGGCTGCGGAAATGCGGAAGGGACGGAACGCAGGTCGGCGGAGGGCGGCGTGCTTGACCTGCGGCAGTGGAATTTCGACCGCTGGGGACTTGCACCGCTCAGCGGCGAATGGACATTTTACCCGAACAAGCTGCTGAAGCCGTCGTCTTCGGACAACGGCGGAATTGCCGTGTATGTCCCGAACTCCTGGAACAATTATGACCGGAAGCTGGGCTATGCGAACGGCACCGGCTACGGGACCTACCGGTTAACGGTACTGCTTGATGGAGACGAGCCGACGATGTCGGTGCGCATACCGAACCTGTACACGTCCTACAGGCTTTGGGTCAACGGCAAGTTTGCCGCTGCGAGAGGCGTCGTGTCCACGAGCTCGGACGAAGCGGAGCCGATGCAGTCGCCGCAAATCGCCACCTTCCGAAGCGACGGCGGCCGCGCCGAGCTGCTGCTGCAGATCTCGAACTTTCACCATCGGCGCGGGGGCGTGTGGGAGGTACTGGAGCTGGGACGGACATCGGACGTCATCGAGCGGCAGACCAGGGCGACCGCGCAAACGATGGTGCTTTTCGGCGCCTTGGCGGTCGTTGGTATGTACCACATCGCCTTGTTCGTGCTGCGCAGGGAGGAGACATTCACGCTGCACTTCGGTCTGCTCTGCCTGTGGGTCGGCATTCGGACGATCGTGACGGGCGAGGTGCTGCTGCTGCGGTGGATACCGGGCTTTTCGTGGGAGGTTGGTCTGAAAATCGATTACATGTCCCTCGCGCTCAGCGCATTAGCGGGCTATCTATATGTATTTGAGCTGTTTCCGAAGGATGCCTCCAACCGGGTGCGCTATGCGATCGGCATCTCGACGGCGGTGATGTGCGTGTTTGTGCTCCTGTTTCCGGCTTATCGATACACGCAGCTGCTTGGCTTTTTTCAGTTGTTCATCGTCACGGTGAGCCTGTATGCGGTATACGTGCTGATCGTGGCCAAGCTGAGAAAGCGGGAAGGAGCCAGCTTTGTCCTGATGGGCATTTTCGTGTTCGTGCTGACGATTCTCAACGACATGATCTACTATAACCAATGGTACCGGACAACCGAGCTTGTGCCGATCGGACTGTTCTTTTTCATCCTGATGCAGGCGGTCATTATTTCTACCCGGTTCTCGGGCGCTCTGCGGAAGGTGGAGACGGTGTCGGAGGCGCTGAAAGAGCTGAACGTGCATCTCGAGGACCGTATCGAGGAGCGGACGGTGGCTCTGCGCAGCTCTAATGAGAAGCTGGAGGCGTCGAACGTCGAACTGGAGAAAATGGAACGATCAAGGCGGCATCTGCTCACGAACATTTCCCACGACCTGCGCACGCCTATGACACTTGTGCAGGGATACTTGGAGGCCATGCAGGACGGCGTGGTGAAGGGCGAGGAACAGCAGGCCAAATATGTGCGCATGGTGCTGGGCAAAATCGACGGGCTGAACCGGCTGATCGCCGAGCTGTTCGAGCTGTCTAAGCTGGAATCGGGTCAGGTTCGGCTCGAGCTGCGCGAGATCGTCGTCGCCGAATGGGCGGAGTCGCTCCGCGAATATTTCGGACTTGATATTGAAAGCCGCGGCATGACGATGGGCATTGAGGTGGCGGAGGAGCATGCCGGCGCTCCGGGCGGCGAACGCATCCGGGTGCGGATCGACGAGACGAGAATGAATAAGGCGTTGGCGAACCTGGTGTACAATGCGATCAAGCATATGCCGACGGGCGGCAGGCTGGAGCTTCGTTTCCGGCTTGACCGGAAGGCGGACAAGCTGCTGCTGGAGGTCAGCGACACCGGTTCGGGGATTGAGGAGGAGGATATGCCGTATATTTTCGACCGATTCTATAAAAAGGACAAATCCCGTAATTCCGCCGGAGGCGGCAGCGGTATCGGTCTGGCGATCGTAAAAGAAATTATTGAGCTGCATGGCGGCGTGATCGTGGCGGAAAGCCAGCCCGGGGAGGGCACGACATTCAGGATCGCGCTGCCTTCCAGCTTAATCGAGGCACGACCGGGAGGGTAGTCAAATGACCAAAGACCAGACCTCTTGGTCGCCATAATGGGCTTCCGTTCCGGAGGCAAGCATTGCGCGCTGCAAATTGACAGCGCTTTCTCCGCTGTTTCGGCCGCCGACGTTTGTGCCTCGGTCTGTCTTTGCCGTAGCGGTTTTTTCGAAGAGCGCGGCCTGATTAAAAAATTTGGGCATCCTACCGTCTGATACAAGCCGATCGTTCAAGGGTATGTACATAACGACCTGCCTTTCGGGGGGAGAACATGCTTGCGGAGGTGCGCCCATGAGTATTGA
>NZ_KK082151.1:20051-29906 GCF_000598065.1 Paenibacillus darwinianus
TAGCCGATGCTTGGCGAAGCTATGCAGGCCCCAATCTGGGCTACATATGGGAAAAATACGAGCAGTACGAGCAGGATCCCAAATCGGTGGAACCGGAATACCGGGAGCTGTTCAAGCAATACGGGCCGCCGCCAGCCGAGGAAGCTGCGGACCATATTCGGTATGAAGCGGGCACAACTGCCCGGGAGGTCCCACCATCGCCGAAGGCGGCGGAAGGGGAGGCCGCAATCAGGCGGGCCATCGCGGCAGGCAAGCTTGTCTGGCAGATTCGCGCTTACGGGCATTTGGATGCGGATCTCGATCCGCTCCGACTGGAGCCGCGCGCGGATACCGGGTTGTTCGAGCCGGAGTCTTACGGCTTAACGCGGGGAGATCTCGCCGCTATGCCTGCCGCGTCCGTCTGGGAGGAAGCGCCGCCGGATGTCCGTAACGGCGCCGAAGCGATCGCCCGTCTGAAAGAGGCTTACACCCAGTGCATCGCGTACGAATTCGCTCAGGTGCACGACCGGGAGGAGCGCAATTGGCTTGTCCGGCGGGCGGAAATCGAAGGCTGTCCGCCGAAGCTGGAGGCAGATGAGCGCAGGTCGCTGCTTGGCCGACTGATCCAGGTTGAGGAATTCGAGCGGTTTCTGCACCGTACGTTTGCCGGTCAGAAGCGGTTTTCGATCGAAGGGCTCGATATGCTTGTGCCGATGCTGGACGATATTGTCCGGCGCGCCGCGGAGGCGGGAACCGGGCATGTGATCATGGGGATGGCGCACCGCGGGCGTCTAAATGTGCTTGCACATGTGCTGGGCAAGCCTTACGGCGCGATTTTCTCCGAGTTCCATCATTCTCCCAACAAGGACCTCGTGCCGTCGGAAGGCTCAATGGGCATCAATGTGGGCTGGACGGGAGACGTCAAATACCATCTGGGCCGGCGCTATGAGCTTCAGGGCTCGGAATCCGGCAAGGTCCGGATTACGCTGGCCGACAACCCAAGCCATCTGGAGTTCGTGAATCCTTTGGTGGAAGGGTTCGCCAGGGCTGCTCAGGAGACGCGCGCCAAGGCGGGTTATCCGGAGAGGGACGGCGCCCGCGCGGTGCCGGTGCTCATTCATGGAGACGCGGCGTTCGCCGGCGAAGGCATCGTGGCGGAGACGCTGAATTTAGGCAGCCTCAGGGGCTACAGCAGCGGCGGCACAATTCATATCATCGCCAATAACGGAGTCGGCTTTACGACAGATACGAAGGACGCTCGTTCGACGCGTTATGCGAGCGATTTGGCCAAAGGCTACGAAATTCCGATTTTACATGTGAACGCCGACAATCCGGAAGCCTGCATGGCCGCCGTGCGGATGGCACTGGACTATCGGTCGCGGTTTCAAAAAGATTTCCTGATCGACCTGGTCGGCTACAGACGATTCGGCCATAACGAGATGGACGATCCGGATGCGACACAGCCGTTGATGTACCTCAAGGTTAAGGAGCATCCCACGGCAGCCGCATTATATGGAGAGGCTTTGATCCGTCAAGGGTTTACCGACAGGAAGACGGTTGAACGGGTTCGCGATGAATCCCGTGGGAAGTTGCAACAAGCTTATGAAACCGTCAAACAGCACGAGACGGTCGATCCGGCGCAGGCGAACGCCGGTCAAGCGGGCGCCGAGGGCGTAAATGGCGGCATACGGACCGCCGTTCCTCTGGAGCGGCTGAAGCGCTTGACGTCTGAAATGCTCGATTGGCCCGAAGGGTTCACCGCATATCCGAAGCTGAAACGGATACTGGAGCGAAGGACGGAAGCTTGGAAGGAAGGAGGCGCAGCCGACTGGGCTCTGGCGGAGACGATGGCGTTCGCCACGATGCTGGAGGACGGTGTGCCGATCCGGCTCAGCGGACAGGATGCGGAACGGGGGACGTTCGCCCACCGGCATCTGATTCTGCACGATCCGCAGTCGGGCGCGACCGACTGTCCGCTGCACCGGATAACAAGGGCGCGAGCTTCCTTTGCGGTATACAACAGTCCCTTGTCCGAAGCGGGCGTGCTCGGCTTCGATTACGGCTACAGCGTGCTGGCACCCGAGGCGCTCGTCATTTGGGAGGCGCAGTACGGTGATTTCGCCAATGCTGCGCAGGTCATTTTCGACCAATTCATTGCGGCAGGAAGAGCCAAATGGTCGCAGCGCTCCGGCCTGGTCATTCTGCTTCCGCACGGCTATGAGGGCCAGGGGCCTGAGCATTCGAGCGCCAGGCTCGAACGGTTCCTGCAATTGGCGGCGGACGACAACTGGGCGGTCGCCAATCTGACGCGATCGTCGCAATATTTTCACTTGCTGCGCAGGCAGGCGGCGACCGCCAATACGAATGCCGTAAAGCCTTTGGTGCTGATGGCGCCGAAAAGCCTCATCCGCCACCCGCGAGTCGCTTCGCCGGCCTTGGAGTTTACAGACGGCGCGTTCCGTCCGGTATGGGAACAGCCGGGTACGGGAGAGGATGCCGCAAACGTGCGGCGTCTGATTGTCTGCTCCGGCAAAATCGCCATCGATTTAGAGGATGCGCTGGCGCATGGAGAAGCAAACGAGGCGCTTCACATCGTCCGGGTTGAGCGGCTTTATCCGTTCCCGGAGCAGGAGCTGAGTGATATCGCTGCCCGATACCCGAAGCTGGAGGAGCTGGTGTGGGTGCAGGAGGAGCCGCGTAATATGGGCGCATGGTTCTATGCTGAGCCGTATGTGCGCGCTTTGGCTCCGGAAGGTGCGGCTGTGCGGTATATCGGCAGGCCCGAGCGCTCCAGTCCGGCAAGCGGCTATCAGCATGTGCACGGCTATGAGCAGCATTTTATCGTGCGCGAGGCGTTGAAGCCGGCGCAGACGGAGAATCGAATGTGAAAAGGGGGTTTCGGCTATGGCGGATATTACCATTCCCGAGCTGGGTGAATCGATTACCGTAGGAACGATCGCCAAATGGTTGAAACGGGAGGGAGATCCGGTTCGGGCGGGCGACCTGCTGCTTGAGCTGGAGACCGATAAAGTAAATCTGGAGATCAGCGCGGAAACGGACGGTGTGCTGGCCTCCGTGCTGAAGCGCGAAGGAGATACGGTTGCCGTCGGCGAGACGGTCGCGGTTATCCGGGAAGGCGGCGACGCGTCGGCTTCTCCGCCCGCGGCGGCAGCCTCGGCTGCGCGGACGGCAGGTGAAGTGGCCGCGCACGCAGGGGAAGCCGTTCCGGTTGCCGGACCCGACCAGGGGAAGGCTTCAAGGCCGCAGGATATCGCGAAGCGGGAGGCGGAGCGGCAGGCCGCGCGTTCAGCGGAAGAGAACGGGCCGGTGTCGGCTTCTCCGGCGGCCAGAAGGCTGGCGCGGGAGCAGGGCATCGACCTGGAGCGGGTCAAGGGCCGGGACCCGTTCGGCCGCGTGTATTCCGAAGATGTGCGTTCCTACCGCAGCATGCCTGCCGAGAAGAAGCCGGTAGCCGGTGGGGACCGGGGGCAAGCTTCCCAAAGCGGAGACAACGGGGCCGATTCCGGCAGGTCCGTCGAACGCCAACGCATGTCCCGCAGGCGGCTCACGATCGCCAAACGGCTTGTCCAGGCGCAGCAGACGGCCGCCATGCTGACCACTTTCAACGAGGTCGACATGTCTGCCATTATCGAGCTGCGCAAGCGGAGGAAAGACTCGTTCAAGGAGAAGCATGACGTCGGTCTGGGCTTCATGTCTTTTTTTACCAAGGCCGTCATCGGGGCGCTTAAAGCCCAACCGCTGCTCAATGCCGAAATTGACGGCGACGAGGTCATTATCAAGAAGTTTTTCGATATCGGGATTGCCATAGCCGCCAAGGAAGGGCTGGTGGTTCCGGTTGTTCGGGGCGCCGACCGGCTGAGCTTCGCGGAAATCGAACGGAGGATCGGGGAGTTGGCAGCCAAAGCGCGATCCAATTCGCTTAAGCTGGACGATCTGCAGGGCGGTTCGTTCACGATTACGAACGGAGGCGTATTCGGCTCTCTGCTGTCTACGCCGATTCTGAACACGCCGCAGGTCGGCATTCTCGGCATGCATAGAATCCAGCTTCGCCCGGTGGCGATCGACGAAGAGCGGATGGAGAACCGGCCGATGATGTATATCGCGCTTTCATACGATCATCAGATCGTGGACGGAAGCAAGGGGGTGCGGTTTCTTGTCACGGTTAAAGAGTTGCTTGAGGACCCGGAAGCGCTTTTGCTGGAAGGATGAGCAGGCGAGCCGATTTATCGACACGCTTGAGATCGCGCAAGCGGCCCCAAGGGGGCGGTGCGGCGGCTTGCTTTTGGACAGGGTAATTGTTATAATTAATACGCTTGAATAATTGCTTTGCAATGTCCAAATTCGTACTGGCGCGGTCATCGGAGCCGCAAGGATGGAAGAGAGGCAGGGCTTTCGTTGTATTTGTTCGCAAAGAACGGAGCCTTTTGAGAATACCTGACGAAGAATCGACGGAATCGGAAACGGATGTTTTTCTGCTCGGCAAGCTTACAGCATACGCAGGAGGTACGAAAGCATGCAAACGGAAGGTACAGTAAAGTGGTTTAATGCGGAAAAAGGTTACGGTTTTATTCAAGTGGACGACGGCGACGACGTATTCGTGCATTTCAGCGCCATTCAAGGCGACGGCTTTAAGACGCTGGAAGAGGGTCAACGCGTGCAATTCACGATTGCACAAGGCAATCGCGGCCCGCAAGCCGAGAATGTAGTTAAACTGTAAGTCGCCAGAACAAACCGCCCGTGAGTCATGTTTCATGACTTGCAGGCGGTTTTTGCGTTGAGTTTTATGGCCCCGTCGCCCAAAATCAATCTAAATTTTAGGCAGTTTTCGTTCAGGCAAACCGTTAACATATCCCCCAAGGGGGTATGATCAGTTGGAAAGGAGATGCTAACAGGTTAGCCCATTCCAATAGCTGTGCCGTCCGTGTTTATTTCGTTGATGACGATTTTCGGCAGCATTTTGAGAGCGGCGGGCGATACGAAAACCCCGATGAATATTTTCCTATATGCCCGGTTACGATTTGGCGATTGCCGCAACGACGCTTGTCGGACAAAGCCTTGGGCCAAACCGTCCCAAAGATGCTTATAGTTACGGCATGCTGACAGGGTGCGGGCGATACGAAAAGTCCCTTGTACAGCACCGCCATCGGCATGTGGTTGGTGAGAGTCGCCGGCGTCTACATCATGAGTATTTATTTTGGCATGGGGATTGCGGGCGTTTGGCTGTCGATCGCGATCGATCTTCTGATTCGAGCCGTATTTCTATTGTATCGTTTTAAAAAGCGGATGAGTAAAATTTGACGAAGACAACGGGGTTTTTATTTGCGTGAATACGGGTATGTATACTACGTTATGTAGTATTTTATCTAAGGGATCATTTCGAGTGAGGATATGATCTTTGTAACTGGAAACAATACGGAAGCGATGGGTAGAATCTATTTCACAGTCCAGAGGTGAATGTAATGATCAAAGATCATAGTAAAGGACATCACGATCATGCTTCGAATCATACGGCGGACCGATCGCCCGGCCGCGGCAAGCATGCCGGCCACTCCCACACGGGGGACAAGCATGACGGCCACCATGTCGACGATTTTAAAAAACGGTTTTATATTTCCCTGATCGTGACGGTACCAATCCTCATGCTCTCACCGATGATCCAGATGTTTCTCGGTGTGAATTGGCGGTTCTCCTATGACACGGTGATTCTCTTTCTCCTCTCTTCTTTTGTTTTCTTTTATGGCGGTGCGCCCTTCTTGACCGGTGCCTTTCGTGAATTGAAGCAAAAGGCGCCCGGCATGATGACATTAATTTCTCTGGCCATCGTTGTTGCGTACGTTTACAGCTCGCTATTTGTGTTTGGACTGACGAGTGCGGATTTTTTCTGGGAATTGGCTACGCTGATCGTCATCATGCTCCTGGGTCATTGGCTCGAGATGAAGTCCGTTATGGGGGCTTCCGGCGCGCTTGAAGAGCTGGTCAAATTAATTCCTTCGGAAGCGCATCTCGTTACAGCGAGCGGGGTCACGAAGGAAGTCGCCGTTTCGTCGCTGTTGCCGCAGCAAACCATTTTGATTAAACCGGGTGAGCGTGTTCCCGTTGATGGCATCATTGCGAACGGGCAATCCTCGGTGGATGAATCGATGCTTACGGGCGAGTCCGTTCCGGTCGTTAAAAGTCAGGGCGACCGAGTAATCGGAGGCGCCGTCAACGGCGAAGGCGCTTTGACGGTCACGGTGCAGAATGCCGGTGAGGAAGGCTATTTGTCTCAAGTCATCTCGTTGGTTAAAGAAGCCCAAGAATCAAAATCCAAAACTCAGAATTTGTCGGACCGCGCTGCCAAATGGTTGTTTTATATTGCATTGGCTGCCGGTTTGATTACACTTATCGCTTGGTTGTCCATGGGTTACAGCTTTGATTTTGCCATGCAGCAGATGGTCACCGTTATGATTATCGCTTGTCCGCACGCACTTGGGCTTGCTGTTCCTCTAGTCGTATCCACTTCGACATCGATTGCCGCCAAAAAAGGATTGTTGATTCGAAACCGCACCGCCTTTGAGGAAGCGCGAAAGTTAAATGCGGTCGTATTCGATAAAACCGGTACGTTGACACAAGGTAAATTCGGGATTACCGACATTTATCCGGCCGCCGACTTTACTGAAAATGAATTGCTGTCCCTTGTCGGTGCGCTGGAAGCGCAATCTGAACACCCGATCTCCAAAGGGGTCGTAGAAGAGGTTAAAAAACGCGGCATTACGCTGTCCCGGCCGGAGTCGTTTGAAGCGATGACCGGTAAAGGACTTAAAGGGATAGTCGATGGCAAGGACGTTAAAGTCGTAAGTCCCGGTTATATGAATCAGGAGAATATTCCGTATTCGACTGAAGACTACCGCCGGCTTTCTTCCGAGGGAAAAACGGTTGTGTTCGCGATAATCGACGATCGATTCGCGGGTATGATTGCCTTAGCCGATCAAGTCAGGGAAAGCGCCAAGAACGCGATAGACAAATTGAAAAACCTCGGGATTCAAGCGATGATGCTGACCGGCGACAATAAGCAGGTAGCGGAATGGGTGGGAAGCAAGCTTGAACTGGATGAGATTTATGCCGAAGTCCTTCCGCATCAAAAAGCGAACAAAATCGCTGAAATTCAAATCGGGGGATATCGGGCGGCCATGACCGGCGATGGGGTGAACGACGCTCCAGCGTTGGCTAAAGCGGATCTTGGCGTTGCGGTTGGTGCCGGAACGGATGTAGCCATAGAAACGGCCGATGTTATCCTGGTGAGAAGCGATCCGGAGGACGTGGTTTCCATTGTCGAATTATCCAAAAAAACGTACAGTAAAATGATTCAGAATTTATGGTGGGCAACCGGCTATAACATCGTTGCGATTCCATTGGCAGCCGGCGTATTATATGGGGCAGGAATTCTGTTAAATCCCGCTTTGGGAGCGGTGCTCATGTCCCTCAGCACGATTGTCGTGGCGATTAATGCCAAACTGTTGAAGGTATAGGATGCGTTATGCGTACGACCGTAGTCTCGCGGTAACTGTCCCAGATCCTCTTTTGTAATTATGGAGTAATAAGCGTACTGTTTCCTCAAGAAACGGGCGCTTATTTTCATGGGGCGACTCCCCGACGTTCAACGATCGGGCATAATGGTTGACACAAGGCAAAATATCACTTATGATAATACCCATAGGGGTATGAGTATTAGATTTACGCGTTTACAGCACAAGAAGTTTCTGCAATCAGTGCCAGTGGATACTTGCCGGGCTGATCACAGCAACCGTAATTAAAATTTGGATAGATATTTTGACATGAACAGGAGTGCGAAAAAAAATTGATACTTAAATACATTTACGGGTATATGTATATTGGGGGAGAAAGTTTCCTTAATGGATAAACTAAAGTAAACGTGGACGATTAGTGAAATGTTGGGAATGGAGAAGGTGCCGTAAATAACAAACATGGAGGTTATGGAAAATGTCGACACCATCAGCGGTTCAAGCTGATCTGACACTGGATTGCAAAGGGCTTGCTTGTCCAATGCCTATTGTTAAAACGAAAAAGGCCATGGATCAATTGAATTCCGGTCAAGTTATCGAGGTTCAAGCTACAGATAAAGGCTCATTGGCAGATATTCAAGGTTGGGCCAAAAACACCGGCCATCAATATCTAGGAACGATTCACGAAGGAGAAGTGTTGAAACATTACCTTCGTAAAGCGAATCCGAGCGAAGTTAAGGAAGAAGTGAAGTTTCCGCATATTTTGACCAATGAGGAGCTACAGAAAAAGCTGGAAGCCAATGAAAAGCTGACGGTTTTGGATGTACGCGAGCCGGCGGAATATGCTTTTCACCGAATACCGGGAGCGATTTCCATTCCGTTGGGGGATTTAGAAAACCGTCTAAATGAGCTGGATCCTGACCAGGAAATTCAAGTCGTTTGTCGAACCGGAACTCGAAGCGATTTGGCCTGCCAGCTGTTATCTGAGAAAGGCTTTAAGCATGTAAAAAACGTCGTGCCTGGCATGTCCGGATGGACCGGTCCGATTGAAAAAAATCAATAAAAACCTACGTTCAAATATAGGGAGGATTGAAAGATGACAACTGGAACTGATTTACGGATGATGACTGCAAAAGAACTGACACGAATCGTGTTGAATAAGGAAGAACTATTTATTCTGGATGTTCGCAATGAAAGTGATTTTAACGACTGGAAAATTGAAGGGGAACGTATTGAAGTCATCAATATCCCGTATTTTGAATTGTTGGACGGAGCGGACCCCGCGCTCGATAAAATTCCAAATGGTAAAAAAGTGCTGGTTGTTTGTGCAAAGGAAGGGTCATCGCAATTTGTAGCTGAACAGATTGTGGAAGCCGGACGAAGCCATGTTTTTTATCTGCAAGGCGGCATGAAGTCTTGGAGCGAACATTTGGAGCCCGTCAAAATCGGCGATTTGAAAGACGGAGGTTCGATTTACCAGTTTGTCCGGATCGGCAAGGGATGCCTCTCCTATATGGTCGTTTCCAATGGCGAAGCGGCCATGGTGGACACGCTCAGAATGACCGATGTGTTTGAAAGCTTTGCACAAGAAAACCAGCTCCAGATCAAACACACCATTGATACCCACCTTCACGCTGACCATATATCCGGGGGGAGAACATTAGCCGATAAAGTTGGAGCAACCTACTGGCTGCCTCCGAAAGATGCGGAGGAGGTCGTTTTCAATTACTCAAAGCTTGATGAAGGTCATGCAATAACAGTAGGAAATACAAAAATCAACATTCAACCTGTATATTCGCCGGGTCATACGATTGGCAGCACATCTTTGATTGTAGACGATCAATATTTGCTGACGGGCGATATTTTATTCATCGAATCCATCGGGCGTCCCGACTTGGCGGGTAAAGCGGAGGATTGGGTCGGAGATCTTCGCAACACACTGTATAACCGGTATAAAGAACTGTCGAACGATTTAATCGTACTTCCCGCTCACTTCGGAAAGGTTTCCGAACTTGGTGACAGCGGAAAAGTATTTGCCCGTTTGGGAGACTTGTATCAAAAGAACCCAGGGTTAAACATCCGGGATGAAGCGGAGTTTAGACGTACGGTAACGGAAAATTTACCGCCGCAGCCCAACGCGTATCAAGAAATACGTCAGACCAACATGGGCAAAATTCAACCGACTGACGAAGAACAACGTGAAATGGAAATTGGTCCAAACCGCTGCGCGGTTCACGATAAATAAGGAGGGAATTATCGAATGCAACCAGATGTGATTGTTGATACCAAAGGAATGGCGTGCCCGATGCCGATTGTGAAGGCGAAAAAAGCGCTGGATGGCCTGCAAACCGGA
>NZ_KK082152.1 GCF_000598065.1 Paenibacillus darwinianus
GGAGGTCCGGTTCAGGCCGGCGCTGCCGAACCAGCCGTCTTCGGCAGTGCCGACCCACATGACCGGAAAGCCCGACACCGCCTCGCTCATTGCGAATAACGGCGTACCGCGAAGCGCGGTCAAGGCGCGCGTATAATACCGGCACCGTTCATCCTCGAGCTCGCTCAGCCGTACCCGGTAAACGAAAGGTTTGCCATCCGTGCACCGGAAGCCCGCCGTTCGGGTCAGCAGCTTTCGAAGCGCCCTTGCGGCGGCTTCCGCCACGGTCGCGCCGCAGCCGACCGCAGGGGCGCCCGTCAAGCGCGTCAAGTAGGCCTCTACCCCGGACAAGCCCGCTTCCACGCGGGCTTCCTCGTGCGTCAATGCCGCGCAGACGATCTCGGGCAGCCGTTCAGACGGCCCATCCGACAGCGGATCGGCCGCCTGGACGCCGCACTGCGCAAGCGGCAGCTGCTTCAAATCCCTCTCGTCCCAGCTGTGAAGGATACCCGTTACGGGCGACGTCAACCGGCCGAAAGCGGCAAGCATATCCGCCTGCGGCACTTCGCCCGCCGCATCCGCCGTTTCCAGGTCAAGCTCCGCCTCGTGTTCGGTCCGGCCGTTCCGGTTGACGGACAGGTGCGGGAGAAAGGGGTGCCAGCTCCCTTCAAGCGTTTCCGGATTGAGCAGAAACAGCCGGCTCGTCAATTCACCTTCCTTGCAGCCGGTCAACGCTTTGAACATTTGAAACACAATCACATTCGCCAACAGGGCATCCGCCGTCCCCGAAGCGCTTTGCGGGCCCACATTATACGGCAGCGCGGAGCGGTGCAGCCGCAGCCACGCCGATTCCCAGCAGCCCTCCGAATTCGGCTGCACCAACGGCCCCGCGAGGCCGGCGCCCGGCAGACAAAGAGCGGGCAGGAACATTGTCGCTTCCGACCTGCACGCCTCGTGTATCGCCCGAAGCTCCTCGAAATTAGCTTGCGGCGACGGCGACGGTGACGGCGGCTGTGGCACCCACGACAGAGACGACACATACAGGACTGCGTCATACGGCCGGACAATTTCACCCCAGCGCGGCCCGCTTCCGGCCGGGGGCGCCAGCTCAACCGTCTCCGCCTCTTCGTCTGTCAGGCGGGCAGCGGCCGCAAGCTCCGCAATCCTCTCCCGATCGGTCGGGCAATCGCCGGTAATCAGCATGTGCAGCTTCGGCATTCCGGATTCGAGCAGCGAGCGGATCAACGATACGAATATCTGGCCCGCTCCAATCGCAAGCACGTTAGCCCGGCGGTAAGTTTCAAAACGATAACCGCCAGCGCCTCCCAGGCTGTCCAACAGCTCAATTTGCGATGCGTACTTCCGAAGCACGGCATCCGGCAGCAGACAGGGAGGGTCCTGACTCACATCGCGCACAAAACCGTTCCGCTGCAGATGCTCCGCGATCTCCAGCACACGGGCCCGGTATTCGTCAGGCAAGCCCTCCGTCAAGGCGGCCAACGTATGGTTGCCGTCGAACATGGGCATAAGCTTCCCGATCCACTGGTCAATTGTATCGCCTTCCATCCGAAATGAGCCGGTATTGTTCCGAAAATAGACGCCGACGCCCGGATCCTGGAGAAAAAACGTATCTCCGTTCACTTTCAGGCGCATGGAAGGGTTCAAACGAAACCTCCTCCTTTACTTAACCGAATTTCAAATCGATCCCCTTCCTTCCAATCGTATGTCATGCAATATGTCCATCATGCCACTCTGCGCAACAAAACCCCTGCACCCCGGTAACGGGGGCAGGGGCAATAGTTGCTCCCAGGCCTGGTGCAAATCTATTAATGGCCAGAGCAGCGTGCGCAACCGCCGCAGCCGCCGCAGCGGGCGCAGCCACCGCAGAAGCCACCGCAGCGGGCACAGCCTCCGCAGAAGCCTCCTCCGCCGCAAAAGCCGATACATTGTGCGCAGCCCCCGCAGAATCCGATGCATTGCGCGCAGCCGCCGAACCCAATGCAAAACCCGACACAAAGCCGGGTATCGCCAGTCGGGTATTGTCCTTGAGCCCCTGCAGGCGTCAGATTGCCTGCCTGATAATCGGACACCTTCAACTGCTTCAGTTCGTTCTGGAATTCACTCATTCGTAAACCTCCGTTATCGATATTAGACAATTCCGTAACCGGGCCCCGAACGGTTTCATTCCCCCATTCTTCGCTCCCGCTAACGACAACATATTCCGATGCCCAGAAATCCGCTACTGCCCCGGGATAAAAATGTGCAGGCCAAATACGTATTGAACATCGGCCCGGCAAGCTATAAAATGAACAGAAAGATGATCGACAAGGAGCGACAGCAGATGAGCAGCCTCAGCTTGCTGAGCATTCCCGCCAAAGCCGCGGCAGTCAGGTCCCAATCCATGCCGCCCGATATGATTTTATTGAATTTGAACAGCGGCTATTATTACAGCACCAACCCGGTCGGAGCGGCCGTATGGGCCTGCTGTGACGGCCTCCAAAGCGTTCGGGCCATTATATCGGAAGTCGCCGCCGCCTTTGGCGTGCCTGCCGAGGAGGTCCAGGGAGATATACTCGACTTCCTCACCGATATGGCAGGAGAAGGACTTCTCCGGGTATGAGGCTCTATGTTCGGATCATGCTCGCCGCAGTCTGGATCAACTGCCTGCTGGCGTTCGCCAAGCTGCCCCGCGTGCTCGCGGTCCTCGAAGCCCGCAAGCGGCATGTTCGCGCCGATGAGGATGCCATCCGCTTGACGGTTCGGACAATCGAGCGGATCGCCCGCCTCCAGCTGTTCGTCATCCGCAATAATTGCTTGAGAAAAAGTCTGCTCCTCTACTATTTCCTTCTTCGCGCCGGTGTTGACGGCGTCAAGATCCACATCGGAATCAGCAAAAAGGGCGCCCGGCTGGAGGGCCATTGCTGGTTGACGCGGAACGGCGGCGTCTACCTGGATTCCGAGCAGACAACCGCCCATTATAAAGTGATTTATTCTTCGGGAGTGTAAGCATGCCGAACGCCGAATTTCAAACCAAACATTTCAGGATCGGCCATGCCGATATTCAGATCGGTTCCTCCGATGAGACGCTGCTGGCGATGTCAGCAGTCTGGCTGAGCGAATTCGAGGTCGAGGCAGCCGGCGCAGCCGAGGATGCGATTCGGGTGAGCTTGATCGGCTACGAGCAGGACGAAGCGATCCCGTTTCGGATACCCGCGCAGGCCGAGCTCACCTTCGAAAACGATTTTTCCCGCTATTATCGGCATGAGGGTCTATGGATCGTCGATTTTCATGAGCTTGGTCTAATGACGGTGAACCGCTCCGCCTATGAAATTATCGGACATGCATACTCCAATTCCTGTCGGGAATCAATCTGGCGTTTTGAGGATTTCATGCATCCGCTGCTGGAGCTTCTGAGACAAAAGGGGCTGTATCCGCATCACGCGGCGGCAGTGAGCCTGGACGGGAACGGCCTGCTTCTGGCGGGGAAATCGGGCCGAGGCAAGTCGACGCTTTCTGCGGATCTGCTCGACCGCGGCTTCGATTTTATGGCCGACGACCGCTGCTTCTTGCGCGCCGAAGCGGACGGCGGCGTGGAAATGATCGGATTTTACGAGCCGTTCAAGGTGTTCGCATCCAACATCGCGCATATTCCCGCCCTGCGCAGCATCGAGGGGCTCTCCGCCGAGGAGCGCGTCAAAAACAGGCTGGACATGCGCCTCTATTACCCCCGGCAATTCAAGCGCACAAGCCGTCTGAACGCCATCCTGTTCCCGTACTGGGCACCCGGCGAAGCAAGCAGGCTTGAGCCGATGGCCCCTGGCGAAGCGCTGGTGGAGCTGCTTCCTTTGACCCTGGTATGCTTTGACGCCGTATCCGCCGCCGCCCATTTCGATTTCACGGGCAGGCTGGTAAGCTGCCTGCCGTCCGCAAAACTTATGTTGGGCGGCGACAGGGAAAACTGGTATAAGCTTGCTCTTGATTTTCTAGCGCAGAATCGGAGGCTGTGACGTGGAACAATCGATGCGAAAGCCGCTCTATCATTTTATAAACGGGGATGATCCGGCCGTCGATTCCTTATACGACAAGGATATCAAGCCTGTTGCGCGCGAGATCGGTGTTCGCAATATGTTCATTCAACAAAGGCTCTATCAGTTGATCGCGTCCTTGCGCGAGCACGGCATTCCGGCGACTGTCCTGAAAGGCTCGCATCTCATCCACAGCATCTATCCGTTCGGGGTGAGGCCGGTCGAGGATATCGATGTGCTGATCGACCGCAAGCATTTCGAGCAGGCGGACCGCATTATTCGCGCCATGGGCTATGAGGACACGGTCATCGGCATGGATATGTGGGTCCATCAGCATTTCTCCAACAAAATTACGTATCTGGGCGGCAGCCATCCGGTCATTCCGATCGACGTTCATTTTTCTCTCGGTCCGTACCCTTATCTTGGCAAACTCGACAGCGAGCTGTTAAGCGGGCATACGCTGACGCTTGACACGCCGGAGTGCCCTTTGACCATCCTCCGGCACGAGGCGCTGCTCCTCCATCTGTGCCTGCATTTGTTCCAGCACCATTTCGACGATTGGCAGGTATCCTGCTGCGACATCATTGCCGTCATGCGCCGTTACCGGAATCAGATCGACTGGGAGCTGTTCGTCCGGCTGGTCCGGCAGACGCAGACCGGCTTGCCCGTCCTGTACAGCCTGCGCAAAGCTGCCGAACTCTCCGCGCCGGACGTTCCGGACCGCATCTTGGCCGAGCTTGCGGGCACCGCGACCGGCGTTTTCGAGAAGTGGGTGTTCCGGGCCGCGTGCGGGCAAACCGGGCAATCCGACCGTTATTTGCTGCAGTTTCTGACGACGCCGGGCTTCACGTTCAAGCTCCGGTGCGCCTTCCGGATCGTATTTCCCGGACAAGCCTTTCTCCTTCATTATCACAAAGGGAGCTACTGGCATTATCTCGCCGGCATAATAAAAACTACCGTCCATCATATCCGGTAGTCTGATAATCGATATGCCCGGCGAACGGCCGCCGTTAATTGTCTCCGTTGTCGTTGCCGCCTTTGCCGTCTTTCTTCCCCGAACCGCCACGCTTGTCCCCTCCGCCGCCCGTGCTGCTCAACGTCACTTCCTTTAAGCGGGCGTGTTTCGTCAATACGGGCTTCTCGTATGCCGGCGTGCCTTTGACTTGTTGCTCCTTATCCATCCTGCACCCTCCCCGCAAACGTTATTATGGCTTTATATTAACAAGTACGGCACGAATGATCAACATTTTTTTACACATTTTCTGACAAATTCCTCATAACCGTCGTACGTCTTAAGTCCCCCGTCAGCCATATGGACAATTTGGGCCGCCCCGGTCACGTTGTCCCTTTTATGAGTAATCAGGATGACGATCCGCTCGCGCGCCATCGTTCGAATCGAACGCAGGATTTCGCGTTCGTTCTCCTCGTCCAGAACGGACGTCGCCTCATCGAAAATGAGCACATGGGGATTGTCCGCAAGCGCCCTCGCCATCGCAATTCTTTTCTTCTGTCCCGCGGACAGGCGCATGCCGTTCTCTCCAACTATTGTTTCATACCCGTCCTCGAAGGAAGGCGCGAACCGATCCACCCTGGACAATGCGCAAGCCTCCGCAATCTGCGCCTCCGTCAAATACGATCGGCCCATTACGATGTTATCCCGGATAGAAAGGTTGAACAGGTAATCTTCCTGTGGAACGATCGCGACCTTTGTTTTCAGACATTCCAGCTTGATCCGCCTGATATCCAATCCGTCGATTTCAATGGCACCCTCGTCGGGGTCATAATAACGCATGAGCAGATTCACCAATGTCGTCTTGCCTTGGCCGCTTGGTCCCAGAATGCCGATCACCTCGCCCGGATGCGCCGTGAAGCTGACGTTCGCGAATACCGGCCGGCCGCCGGGATAGGCAAAAGACACGTTCCGGAACTCGACGCTCCCGGCGAGCATCGGCGGTTCGACCGCGTCGGAGCGGTCGGCGATCACCGGCGCCAAATCCATGACCTCGAATATGCGCTCCGCAGCCGGCTTGGATCTCTGGAAGCCCATGACAATGTTATAGGCGCTGTAAAACAAGTCTACCGTGTAGTTCAGGTAAAAAGAGATCGCGACCAACGTGCCGATCGTCATCGAACCGCGCATAACCGCCGCGCCGCCCATTCCCCAAATGATCAGCAGCCCGATCACGTTCAGGACGATCGTGGACGACGACGCCGCAGAATATCTCATGTTCAATCTGTTTTTTGCCTTTTCCGTCCGCTCCATCCGGATGCATGTCCGCTGTATCCGATCCTCCATGACGGAATAGGACTGGATCGCCCGCACCATGGACAGATCCTCCTGCAGCCTTTCCATCAGGCCTTCCTGCTCCTCCTGCGCTTGCCTGCCAAGGGCGGCGATCCCCGTTCTGAACAGCCTGTACAGAAAATAAAGAAACGGCAGCAGCAGGGAGGCTGCGAACACCATCTGCCAGTCCAATGTGAAAATGACGACAAAAATGAATAAGGCCACCAGAAGACTGTGGACGAACCCGATATATTTTTCAAGCACGAGATTTTGAACCGCATCCACATCCGACGTCATTCTCGAAAGCAGCCTGCCCTTATGATGCTGCGAATAGAAGCCGGGCGGCATTGTCAGCAAATGCTTGTAGACATCCATTCTTAATCCGAGAAACACGCCTTTGCGCACCTTCAGGTTCAGCGATACTTGCCAGAGATGGATCAGCTCCTGCAGGACGAGCGCCGCCGCAATCGCGCCGAGCATCCGCAGAAGCACGGTATTGTTGTTCATCAGAATGCCGTTGTCCACCAGCTCTTTGTAGAAGAACGGGGTCGCAACCGTCAAGATCGTCGACAGCAGCAGCAGCGTGAAAATGGCCGCTCCCTGCCTGTAATAAGGTTTCAGCAGCAACAAAAATCTTATAATAACCGGCATGCCGGCGCCACCCTTCCCGATCGGATCGTTAGTCGGCATTCGCCGCACATGTAATCCCATTCTCTCTAAGCGTGGATAAAAGAGCAATAGCTTACCGACGCTTTTCGCAAAAAAACAGGCTGCCGCGGCAGCCTGTTCATCGCGAGCGTATGCCGCCCGCGTTTACTTCAAACCGAATATCCTCGCGATGCGGGGATTCGCCTCAAGGCCGCGTTCCGGCGCGGAAGCGGTCCTCCCCAAGCTCTTCAATTGGCCAGTCAACTCCATAAACCAAGCCTCATCGTCCGTCTCGAGAGCCAGATCGATCAGCATTCTAAGCTGCTGCTCCTCCTTGACCGAGGTGTCCTTCAACGCCTTTACCCAACTGGAGAGCATGTATACCGCCGTTCCGACGGCCTCTTCATTATCGGAGGCAACCACATGAACCTTCACGATCCCTTTCTCCAAATCGACGGACTCGACAAAGCCGTGAATCAACTCGCCTTTGCCCGTATTGCCCTGTACCCACTCCGCTATGTTGACGTTCATGTTTTTTTCACCACCGTTTCTAAAATCTGTAACTACAAATGTTACAATTAATACTGTAATCATATATTATACAGTTGGAAAAGTCAACAAGCTGCATGTATAATAGCCTAAGCTGCCGGATGAAGGAGGATATCGCATGTCGAACCGCAAATGGAACCTGGCCATTCTCCTCCTCCTCCTGTTATTTGTTTTTCTACTTTTGCAGTTTCTATACTCAACGTTGCGAATTCGGGATCTCGCGCACCCGCTGAACGGAGCCGACGGCGAGGAGCCCGCAGCCTATGTCGTGCTGATCTCGCAGGAGCTGGACAATCCGTTCTGGCGTTCGGTCGAGCAAGGCGCAAGGGATGCCTCCCTGCAATACGGCTACCATCTGGAATATATCGGTCCTGTCCGAATCAATCCGGCCGAGCAGATCCGGCTGCTGAAGAAATCGATTGCGGCCAAGCCCGATGCGATTCTGCTGCAGGGGATCAACGACCCCGAGTACCGGAAGCTGATCGACCAAGCCGTCAGCCAAGGCATAGCGGTAATCGCCGTAGACACGGACGAGCCCGGCAGCCGCCGGCTCGCCTATGTCGGTACCGACAATCTCGCGGCCGGGCGGAAGATGGGCGAGCTTGTCGCGCAAGCCGCCCGGGGACGGGGGAACGTCGGCGTCCTGATCGGCACCGAGCAGGCTGAAAATCAACGGCTGCGGCTGGCCGGATTCCGGGCCGTCATCGATGGGTATCCCGGCCTGTCGGTCGCGGATGTCCGCGCCACCGAAATTTCGCGCCTGCAAGCCGTGCAGGAGGCGGAAGACATTTTGACCCGTAACCCGCAAGTGCGTTATATGGTAGGCTTCAGCTCGCTGGATGGCGTCGGCATCGTGGAAGCCGCCGGTCGCCTGAACCGACAGGATGTGCGCATCTATGCCTTTGACGACATAGCGGACACCGTTGAGGCCATTGCCGACTGCCGGATCGAATCGTCGATCGTTCAACATCCGTACGAAATGGGCTTTCAGGCGCTGTCGCTTTTTTCGGGTTACAAGGAAGGCCGAACGCCGGGGCCCCGGTATTTCACGTCAATCGATGTGCTGGACCGCAAGTCGGACGACATCGGAAACGGAGAACGCTGCCCATGACGATCCGCAGGAAGCTGCTGCTTTTTATCCCGCTGCTCGTGCTGCTCGTCAATTCGGTCACGTTCTTCCTGTTCACGAGCGCGCAAACGGTGCAGAAGAGCTATGAGGCGATGACGGAACGAATGCTGCTCTACAAGCAAGCCGCCCGGACGGCGGATGACAATTTGCGGCTGCTGTATGCCTACCTACTCAATCCGAACGACAACGGTTCGGCCCTCGCGGAATTCGACAACGCCCGGGCGAGACTGCAGGAGCAGCGCGCGGCACTTACCGGCGCCGGGAGCGGCTCGCTGCCGCCCGCGTCGCTGCGCAGCTACACCTACATGCTGGGCACATTTGCCGAACAGGCTTCAGCCGCACGGAATTCGGCGGCGGCCGCAGACCCCCGCTCCGCGCTTGCCCATTATGAGGATGCCGAGCAGACGACCGCCTATATCCGCGAGGAGGGCCAGCGGCTCGTCGATCTGGAACTGAGCTTCTATCAGCCCGTATTCAAGCGGATTCAGTCGGAGAACGAGCGGATGAATCGCTTGGCGGCGGCCGTATTCGTGCTCAACACGCTGCTGAGCGTCGTACTGGCCGTGTGGATTTCGCGCAGCATTACCGGACCGGTAAGCCGGCTTGTCCGCACGGCCAGGCAGATGTCCAAGGGCAATTTCTCGGTCGAGCCGTCTCCCCGCTCCAATGACGAGCTCGGCATTCTGTCCGATGCTTTCGAGCGAATGTCGACCGAGCTCAAAACGTTGATCGAGCGCGATAAAGAAAGTCTGGAGAAGGATCGGCTGGTGAAGGAACTGGAGCTGCAGGCTTTGCAAAGCCAGATCAATCCCCATTTTCTGTTCAACACGCTTAATGTGCTGGCCAAGCTGGCCTTGCTGGAGGGTGCGGAGAGGACAAGCGATCTGATCGTGTCGATGTCGAATCTGATGCGGTACAATCTGCGCAAGCTTGACACGCCGGTGACGCTGCGCAGCGAGCTGGAGCATGTGAAGGAATATTTCGCGATCCAGCAGGCCCGCTTCCGGGAACGTATCCGCCTCGAGCTCGATATCGACGAATCTGCCCTGCAAGCGGCGATTCCGTCGCTGACGCTTCAACCGATCGTGGAAAATGCGTTCGTCCACGGCATTGCCGGCCGTGAGGAAGGCGCGGTCATCTGGCTGAAGATCGGGCGTGTGCCGCACGGCATCCGTATTCGAATTGCGGATAACGGCGCCGGGATGAGCGAGCATGTGAGGCTGGCGCTTTTGCGGCTGGAAGCCGAATCGGACAATCGACAATCGACCGGTCTCGGCACCCGAAACGTGTTCAAGCGGCTGCAATTGTTTTACGGACGCAGCGACCTCGTGGACATCGACAGCGTGCCTGGAGAAGGAACGGCGGTGTCGATCGTGATCCCCGAAGAAAAGGAGGATGAGAACACCCATGTATCGGCTGTTGATCGCGGATGACGAAGCGCTGGAGCGGGAAGGACTCGAATGGATCGTGCAGCGGATGATGCCGGACACCTTTCAGATCATTCACGCCGAGAACGGGCGGGCGGCCATCGAGCGCGCGGAGGAATACCGGCCTCATATCGTGTTCATGGACGTCAATATGCCGGGCATCAAGGGGCTTGAGGCGCTGCGCGAGATCAAGGCGCGGCTGCCCGAAACGAAGCTGGTGCTCGTCACGGCTTATGACTATTTTGCGTATGCGAAGGAAGCCCTGTCGCTCGGCGTGAAAGACTACATCCTCAAGCCCGCCAAACGGGAGCAGATTGTGGCCGCGCTGCGCCTGTTGGTCGATGAGCTGGAGCTCGAGAAAAGCAGGCGGCAGGACGAGCTTGAGCTTAAGGATAAATTATCGCAGCTGCAGCCGCTCGTCGAGAACGAGCTGGCCATGATGCTGATGATCGACGCCGTCATGGATGCGGACGCGAGCCGGCTGGCCGAATGGCTGGACTTCCCGCTCGACCGAGGCAGTGCGTTCGTCGTCGCCTTCCCGGAGCAGTCGGACCCCGCCGACCAGAAAAAAATGTACGACGCGATTCGCGGCTTCGCCAAAACGCAAGGGTCAGCCTGTATCGTCAGCTCGGCGATCGAGCGGCATATGGCGATTTTCATGCGGAAAAACCGCGCCGTCAAGGATGAAGAGTGGCGCGAAGTAACGAAGCGCTGCGGGCAAATGCTGTGTGCGCTGACCGAGCGGCAGCTCGAAACCGCGGTGTCGGTCGGCATCGGATCCGTGCGGAGCGGCGCGGAAGGGCTCCGCAAATCCTATTTCGAAGCGGTATTCGCTTCCTCTTGCACTGATCGGGGCGGTAAGGTATGCCATTTCGACGAGCTCAAAAACGGTCGGAGCAGCGCGGCCAACGCGCCCGTTGCCGCCAAGGCAAATCCCCCGTCTGCCGTCGAACGGACGGATTCGGAGCCTTATTCGGAGCACCAATCGTATGTGGTGTCCGCCCTGCAGCGCATTCGCGAGGAGCGCGAGCAGCAGACCGTGACCGTGCTTGACCGCGCCCGGCAATATATCCGGGAGCGATTCACGGAGGAAGTGTCGCTCGAGGAAGTTGCGGATTTCGTCCACCTTAATCCCCATTATTTCAGCAAAATTTTCAAGCAGCAGGTCGGCGAAACGTTCATCGATTTCGTCACCCGCCTTCGCATCGACAGGGCAAAGTCGCTGATCGCTGCGGATCGTCTGAGCCTGAAGGAGGTATGCTTCGAGGTTGGCTACAAGGACCCGAATTATTTCAGCCGGGTTTTCAAAAAAATTACCGGCGTCTCCCCTTCGGAATACCGCGGCCAAGCCAGATAAGCGGTCCTGCTGGAAGTCCTTGCCTTCGCAGGCATGGACTTTTTTGTTGCCGAGGGACAATATAATGCTAATTTCCGGATGAATGCCGCCCGGGAGAGGATGATGATAATTAAAATGCAGGAACAACACGGATAAGTGCTGTTGATTGCCCCCTTGGCGCGTGATGCCCGGTGCTATAATGCTGATTAGCAACCGGTTACCGGTATGAAATGCGGGAAGGGAGTCTTAACAATGGCAGTCGTTATAAAGCAGCACATGGCCGCGGCGGAATCGCCACAGCCTGAAAAAATCAATATGACGTTCGTCACCCTCGTGTCCATCGTCGCCGCTCTAGGCGGATTATTGTTCGGCTTTGACATTGCGGTCGTTTCGGGCGCAATCGGATTCATGGAGCAAAAGTTCATGCTCAGCAGCATGCAGGTTGGCTGGGCCGTATCCAGCTTGATCGTAGGTTGTATTGTCGGCGCAGGATTCTCCGGCGTCCTCAGTGAACGATTCGGCCGCAAAAACGTGCTGATCGCCGCAGCGCTCCTGTTCGTCATCGGCTCGATCGGCTCCGCCATTCCGGCGACGTTCTCGAGCTACATCATCGCACGCATAATCGGAGGCATCGGCATCGGAATAACCTCCACCCTCTGCCCGCTTTACAATGCGGAGATCGCTCCTGCGAAATTCCGCGGCAGACTGGTCGCGCTCAATCAATTCGCGATCGTGACCGGAATTTTCGTCGTCTACTTCCTGAACATGTGGATTGCCGGAATGGGCGATGACGCATGGGACGTCTCGACCGCATGGCGCTGGATGTTCGCGGTCGGCGCGGTCCCGGGCCTGCTGTTCTTCATCCTCTTGTTCTTCATTCCGGAGAGCCCAAGATGGCTGATCAAGCAAGGCAAGGCCGCGCAGGCGCTGCCGATCCTGCTTCGGATCCATGGCGAGGAAGCGGCCAAGAAGGAAGTGCTGGAAATCAAGGAATCATTCAAGCAGGAGCAGCAATCGGGCTCGCTCAAGCAATTGTTTAAACCCGGCCTTCGGACGGCGCTCTTTGTAGGCGTCATGCTCGCGATCCTGCAGCACGTTACGGGCATTAACGCCATCATGTATTATGCCCCGGAAATTTTCAAAACGATGGGCGCCGGCACGGATGCGTCTCTGACGCAGACGATCCTGATCGGCTTGATCAACTTCCTGTTCACGATTCTGGCGGTTTGGCTGATCGATAAAGTAGGCCGCAAAGCGCTGCTGCTCGTCGGTTCTTCGCTGATGACCGTTTGCCTGGCCGTTATCGGCGGGGCGTTCTACACGGGACTGACCACAGGTCCGCTGGTGCTTATCTTTATTCTGGTCTATGTTGCGGCGTTCGCCATCTCGCTCGGACCTGTCGTCTGGGTCATGCTGTCCGAGATTTTCCCGAACCGCGTCCGCGGCATCGCGATCGCCATCGCTTCGGTCGCGTTGTGGGGCGGCGACTACGTCGTGTCCCAGATGTTCCCGCCGATGCTGGAGTTCGCAGGCGCGGCAATGACGTTCTGGATTTTCGGCGCGGCGTCCCTGTTCACCTTCTTCTTCACCTGGCGTTCCGTTCCGGAAACGAAGGGCAAGACGCTCGAGGACATGGAAGCCATGTGGGCCGCGAAATAACATGGATTCTAACGCCACAAACGCCCCGCCGGACAAGCAACGTCCGGCGGGGCGTTTGTTCGTGTAGTAGCTCGCAGGGTGCGTTCCGCACCTCGGCGCAAGCTAGCTTTTCGTACAGCTTAAAAGCAAACTTCCACTTCGCCCACGCACCTGCTCAAGCCTGATCGAACAGCCGTGCGGTGATCATCGCCTGCGCGACACGCTTGCCGCCGGTGGATACCTCGACCAGCACCTTGCAGAACCTGCGGCTGGACTCGATGACCTTCGGGTACAGGTCGACGTCCTGCTCGATCTCGACCGGCGCGAGGTAGTATACCGACGTGCTGTCGATGTGCAGATCGCCGCGCCGGTGCTCTTTCATCGTGCGTGTGACGACCTGGTTGATCAGGCTCGCCAGAATGCCTTCGGACATGTTGCCGACCTGGTTGCTCATGGACGCCGCAATCGCGCCATGGTAATACAGTCTGCCCTGATCGTCCCTGCGTTCCTCGAAGGCCGACCAGATCTGGTCCTCCAGCGTCTCGCCGTTCTGCGGCTGCATCTGGATGTTCTGCAACGCCTTCAGCACATCTTTGCGGCTGATCACCCCATGCAGCTTCCCTTTCTCGTCGATGACGGGCAGCAATTCGATCGCCTCCCACACCATCATATGACCGGCCGTCGCGACCGAGGTCTGCGGCGTGACGGTGAGCGGGTTGCGCGTCATCAGCTTGTCGATCGCCTGATTGCCCGAAGCGCCGATAATATCCTTCGTTGTAATCATGCCGACCGGCTTGAACGTATCATCTACCACCGGAAAACGGTTATGGTTCGTTTCCTCGATCCGCCCCAGCACATCGTCAACCGTATCCGTTTTATGCATGTACGCAATCGGTTGATCCGTGCGGAGAATATCCCCGACGAGCAGAATCTGCTTCTTGATGACCCGGTCAAAAATTGCCCGGTTGATCAGCGCCGCAACCGTAAACGTGTCGTACCCGCTGCGGATAATCGGAAGCTCCAGCTCATCGGCCAGCTCTTTGACATCGTCGGTCGTATCGAAGCCTCCGGTAATCAGAACGCCGGCGCCCAGCGTCAGCGCGCTGTGATGCGCCCGGTTCCGGTTGCCAACGATCAGCAGATTGCCCGGCTCAATGTAGCGGATCATCGCCTCAAGCTGCATCGCGCCGATTACGAATTTGTTCAGCGTTTTGTGCAGACCCGATGCCCCGCCGAGCACCTCGCCGTCGACCATTTTGACGATCTCCTCGAACGTCAGCTTGTCGATATGCTGGCGCTGCTTTTTCTCGACCCGAACCGTGCCCGTTCTTTCTTTCGTGCTCACAATTCCCCGGTTCTCCGCGTCCTTGATCGCCCGGTACGCCGTGCCTTCGCTGACTTCCAGCTCTTGCGCAATTTTGCGGACCGATATCCGGGTACCGATGCCCAGCCCTTCAATGTGTTGTATGATCTGTTCATGCTTTGTCGCGAATTCCGGAGGACCCATCGTATCAAACCCCTCAATGGAAACTGTTATACCCTGTTATAATCATTATATAATAACAGGCAACATTTTCATACGTGGGGTTTGCGCGGGCCTGATCTCAGTCGGCGAACCGGTAGTAATACTGCGTCAGAAAATAATGCGACATCGGCAAATCGGCCGTCTCCGCGCAGGATGCGCACAACTTGGCCGGGTTCGCCGGCTCGGAAGCGCCCACACTCTCCCCGCACGTAAAGCAGTTCTCCATGATCGGCGTTTCTTCCGTGGTACCCGTATTTAATCGCATGTAAATGCCTCCTTATCCTGGTTCATGCATGGTTTTCATTGACCCGAGTCGCGGATAAGAACGGGAAAACCTCCCGTTAGGTTCCGCTGGATCCCCATATCCGTGTAGTTTAGACGGAAAACCTCCCGCTTTATGACGCCAATGCACCCGATCCGGGTAACCGGCTCATATATCGCCCGTGATGCGGAGCCGTCGCCGCTAAGCCAGATAGCTGTAGAACCGGCTGGTCAGGAAATCATCGAATTGTCCGGTCACGGTCATCTGGCGGAACAGCTTCACGGTAAGATCCCAGTGCATCTTGCGGAAGTCATCCGGCTCCTCCTGCTTGATCCGCTCCGCTTCCTCCGTGATCACGGCATCGACCCATTCCGCCGTCACCTTCCGCCCGTCGTCGAGCACGCCTCTTGGATGGTTGATCCACTGCCACAGCTGCGCCCGCGATATTTCCGCAGTCGCTGCGTCCTCCATCAGATGGTGAATCGGCACCGCGCCGGAGCCGCGCAGCCATGCTTCAAGATACCGGATGCCGACGCTCACATTCATCCGCACGCCCGCCTCGGTAACCGGACCTTGCGGAACCTCGAGCAGATCGGCTGCTGTAATCTCGACCTCGTCCAGGTGCTTGTGGATTTGGTTCGGCGTGGGCATCCGCTGGTCGAACACCTCCATGGCGACCGGCACCAGCGCCGGGTGAGCGACCCATGTGCCGTCATGTCCGTCGCGGGCCTCCCGCAGCTTGTCGGCGCGGACCTTCGCGATCGCCGCTTCGTTCGCGGCAGGATCGTGCTTGACCGGAATCTGGGCCGCCATTCCGCCGATACAGAAAGCTCCCCGCCGATGACACGTCTTGATGGCAAGCAGCGAGTAAGCTCTCATGAAAGGCGTTTCCATCGTGACCAGACTGCGGTCCGGCAGGATTACATCGCTCTGATTCCGCAGCTTCTTAATGTAGCTGAAAATATAATCCCATCTGCCGCAGTTCAAGCCGACGATATGCTCTCGCAGCTCGTAGAGGATTTCATCCATCTCGAACGCGGCCAGAATCGTCTCGATCAGGACGGTTGCCTTGATCGTGCCGTGCGCGATGCCGAGTTCCTTCTCCGCATATGTGAACACTTCGTTCCACAACCTTGCCTCAAGACGGCTTTCCAGCTTCGGGAGGTAAAAATAGGGACCGCTTCCTTTTGCCAATAAAGCTTGCGCATTATGAAACAAAAATACTCCGAAATCGAACAGGCTGGCGGACACGGGATTGCCGTCTACTGTGACGTGCTTCTCCTCCAAGTGCCAGCCACGCGGGCGGACGATCAACGTCGCGGGTGAGCCGCCCAGCGCATACCGTTTCCCCGCCTCGTTCTCATAAGAGATTGTGCCGAGCACCGCGTCCCTGAGATTGATCTGCCCTTCCATCGTGTTCGCCCACGTCGGCGAATTCGAATCCTCGAAATCCGCCATATACGCTCTCGCGCCGGAGTTCAGCGCATTGATCACCATTTTGCGGTCGCCGGCCGGACCGGTAATTTCCACCCGGCGATCCTGGAGATCGTCGGGCACCCCGGCGATCGTCCAATTCCCGCTGCGAATCTCCGCCGTCTCCGGCACAAAGCCCGGCAGCTCGCCCCCGTCGATCCGCATCTGCCGCTCTTCCCTAAGCTGAAGCAGCTTATTGCGCTGCGGACCGAACAATCTCTCCAGCCTCGCAAGGAACGCAAGCACTTCGGGAGTAAGGATCTCCTCGTAAGCTTCAATCTCCTGGCCGCCGATCCGCTCAATGCCGGCGGCCCCGTTCACGATTTTCATAGTCGCGCTCCCCCCGCATTAATAAGCAAACTGCTCTTCTTCGGTCGAGCCGGTAAGCGCGGTCGTCGTCGCGCTGCCGCCTGCGATAATCTGCGTGATTTCATCGAAATAACCGGTGCCCACCTCGCGCTGATGGCGGGTTGCTTCGTAGCCGTCGGCTTCGCTCGCGAATTCGGCTTGCTGCAGCTCCGAATATGCGGCCATGCCGCGATCCTTGTAGCCTCGGGCCAATGTGAACATGCTGTGATTCAAGGCATGGAAGCCTGCGAGCGTCACGAACTGGAACTTATATCCCATCTCGCCGAGTTGTTGCTGGAAGCTCGCGATCTGCTCCTCGCTGAGCTTTTTTCGCCAGTTGAAGGACGGCGAACAATTGTAGGCCAGCAGCTTGCCCGGGTAAACGGCGTGAATGGCTTCCGCGAACCGCCGCGCCTCCTCCAGGTTCGGCTCCGACGTTTCGCACCAGACCAGATCCGCATACGGCGCATACGCCAGGCCGCGGGAAATCGCCTGCTCCAGGCCCGCTTTTACAAAAAAGAATCCTTCAGGCGAGCGCTGCCCGGTAAGAAACGGCTTGTCGT
The DNA here is from genome assembly GCF_000598065.1 of Paenibacillus darwinianus. Taxonomy (GTDB): domain Bacteria; phylum Bacillota; class Bacilli; order Paenibacillales; family Paenibacillaceae; genus Paenibacillus_I; species Paenibacillus_I darwinianus. The sequence goes on from NZ_KK082152.1 coordinate 17,187, forward strand.
TGTCGTCAAAATCGCTTGTCAGCAACGTAGCCGCATTGGCGTCCGTTCGGGCGACTACTATCGTATCGACGCCCATCACATCGGCCGCAAGCCGGGCGGCGATCAGGTTGCGCACCGCCTGCCCCGTCGGCAGCAGCACCTTGCCGCCCATATGCCCGCATTTCTTCTCGGAGGACAGCTGGTCCTCGAAATGTACGCCGGCTGCGCCCGCTTCAATCATTGACTTCATCAGCTCGAAAACGTTAAGCGGTCCGCCGAAGCCGGCTTCGGCGTCCGCCACGATCGGCGCGAAAAATTCAATCTCGCCCTTACCTTCCGAGGTTTGAATCTGGTCCGCCCGCTGCAGCGACCGGTTGATCCGCCGCACGACGTCAGGCACGCTATTGGCCGGGTACAGGCTTTGATCCGGGTACATCTGTCCCGAGAGGTTCGCATCCGCCGCCACCTGCCAGCCGCTTAAATAAATAGCCTGCAATCCCGCTTTGACCTGCTGCACCGCCTGATTGCCGGTAAGCGCTCCCAAAGCGTGGATATATTTTTGCTCATTAAGCATGCGCCACAGTCGTTCCGCTCCGCGTTGCGCCAGCGTCTGCTCCACGAGAACCGATCCTCTCAAACGAATGACGTCCTCTGCCCGATAAGGACGGACGATACCGTTATAGCGGGGTTCCCGCCATCTTTCTTCCAGCTTCTTCAATGCCGCTTCCTTCGTCATTCGCGATCGTCCTCTCCCTGGAAATTTGGATTCAAGCCTACCTGCTTCATGCATACTGCTCGAGATACCCGCTTCCTTCGCAACGGTGACATGAGATAAGGCTCGTGCCGCGGCAGTGATCGCATCCGCAATCGCCGGCCCCGTTCCTTCCCGCCTGTGCGGAATCGCATTCCCGGCATTCCAATTCCCCGTTCCCCTGACAGATCGGACAGTCCATACGCTCACCTCCCGCCGCAAACTGTTATATAACAAATTTTATTTCGTGAGCTCATTATATAACATAACCCCAGTCTGTTGCAATACTGTTTGAAAAAATATTTTACTGTTATATAACATATATTCCGGCGAAACGCATTCCTTCAATAACCGCAGCTCAAAACGGGCGGCCTGATTGCTTAACCCGCAACCGGACCGCCCGCCCAAAAACGCCGTTCTGTTAGCCGCTTTCATACTTGGGGTAATCTATTTAATTAATTTTCAGCACCGACACATTGTGACAGCTTTTTCTAAGACTGGGAGGTAACATAGTACTAGACAGGAGATGAAAAAATTATAAACGAGGTATGGTACCGATGAAAGAACACGCTGAGGTTTTGGAATTGTTGCACCGGTTGGGGATGGAAGTAGTCTGTCCGGCCAATTTGGCAGAAATCTTGCGGAGCATGTTTGAGGAATTCGATTTTTTGGACAAGACGCAGCTCATTACCCTGGATGAGAAAATCCGTTCCCGACACAATGTCCAAACCGCTTAACGCTTAGCATAGCACGTACCTCATTTGATACTGCCGACCAGAAGCACAGAGTGCCCTTGACCTTCCGACAGGAAGCGTCAGGGGCACTTTGCCGCTGCATGCCGCAAGGAGAAATAAGAGGAGGTCATGAGGCAACTTAATTGGTTTTCGGCGCGGGATTTATGATATAATATAGCAATGTTATGACCTGCAGCCGAAACGATATGTAGGAGGCTTAGACGAAATATGTTTGCCAAACGCCTTAAGCAGCTTAGAAAAACTCGCAAATACTCCATGCAGGAAGTTGCCGATACGGTTGGCGTTGCAAAAAGCACCTATGCGGGTTACGAATCCGGTTATCGTCACCCTACGCTTGATGCCATTCAAATTATTGCCAAAAAACTCCATACATCAACCGACTATTTGTTGGGACTAACCGATTATCCGGATCAATTGGAACCTTCCAATAATGCCAAAGAGCTTCTGAACCATCAGCAGCTGCATTGGGACGGCATACCGCTGAAGCAAGAGGATCTTGAACTGGTCAAGCGAATGCTTGAGCATGTCATACAAACGCGCAACGAGAGCGGCGGTACTACGGAACAATGATGGGTTGATCAATTACAGCCGGCCTGATGCGGGCGTCCCCTTAACACGGCGGGCGGCGCGCACCAGGCCTTTGTTATTTTCTGCCTGCTCCTGAAACTGCCGATAATCTCCGCCTTCCAACATAAAGCGCATCATATCTTCATAAGAACAATTCCATCCGTTCTTCTTAAACAACGAGTTCAGGACGGCCGCCAGGTCGATAACCGGTTTTCTCTCGCTAGGGACGAACGTCTCGCTGATATAATCGTATGCCAGTTCTTTCCTGACCGGATATTTGGTATGGTGGAGCAATTGGGCCAGCGTCCGGGTTTCCCCGAGATTATCGTCCGAGAGGGCGGGCTTGGCAGCCAGTTGGTGAAGAAACTGATTCACGGTCGTCCGTCTCCGCTCTTTGGCCACCAGCGCCTGAATGCCTTTGGAGAGCCTGTCCATCTGAACATTTACATTCCGGAGCTCTTGGGACATGCCCGCTTGCTCTAATTTGGCCATAGCTGCCTTCCTCCTTCATGGTACATCCACCGGTGCGACGGTCGCAACCCGGACACTGACTTTATAACGAGACCGGTCACGCTGAGTTCAGTCATATTTTATCATACACTATTCATTTTGAATATATTTTTGTCATAATTATTTTCGTTTCGAGACTTCCCCTCGCAGTTCTCCACCCAGCAGCAAGAAAATCTCCCGTTCGTCTTGGCGAGTGGGTCGTTCCGCTCCACCGGCTTGCCGGCTGCCTTCGAGTATTTTTCAACCATCTCTGTAGGGCACGCCGCCAACATTAAAAAGCTGGAACACGCCTACTCCAGGAGTGCTCCAGCTTCTGAGTGATATAAGCCAATTCTTTGTATGATTTGGAGATAAGACACAAGGTTAATCCTATCCGCAAGCAGCGCTTCTGACCAGGTTACTCCAAATCACACTGTTGCGACATGTTTGGCACGAGCAATCTTGGTCGCAACAACCATGTTGCGTAATGAAGCGACCGTTTCTTCAAGTCCGCGGGTTTTGAGACCACAATCCGGATTAATCCAGAACAGCTTGGCATTCAATACACGCAAGGCGCGTTCAATCATGCCGGTCATTTCTTCCACGCTCGGAATACGCGGACTATGGATATCGTATACACCTAACCCGATGCCGAGCTTATAGGTGTTTAGCTCAAAGCTATGAATCAGTTCGCCGTGACTGCGTGATGTCTCGATTGAAATCACATCGGCATCCATCGCTTCGATTGAATCAATCATGTCATGAAATTCGCAATAGCACATATGCGTATGAATTTGCGTTGTTTCCTGTACCGTGCAAGTGGCAATGCGGAAAGCTTTGACCGCCCAAGCAAGATAATCGGCTTGCTCATCCTCCTTAAGCGGCAGCCCTTCGCGAACCGCAGGCTCGTCGACCTGTATCATGCCAATGCCCGCTTGCTCAAGCGCCACCACTTCTTGTCTGAGCGCATACGCCAATTGGTAGGCGATTTGTTCGCGCGGGATGTCCTCACGGACGAATGACCAATTCATGATTGTAATCGGTCCGGTCAGCATGCCTTTCACAGGACGTTGGGTCCGCGACTGGGCATATTTCGTTTCTTCAACAGTCATTTGCTCAGTGAATGCTACATCTCCGAATATAATCGGCGGTTTCACACAACGGGAACCGTACGATTGCACCCACCCGTTTTGTGTAAACGCAAACCCTGCGAGCTTCTCGCCAAAAAACTCAACCATGTCGGTGCGCTCAAACTCTCCGTGTACGAGAACATCCAGACCGATTTCCTCCTGAAGCTTGATCCAGATATCGATTTGCTCCCGGATAAAGTCGGCATACTGCTCGTTGTTCCACTCACCCTTGCGCCACAATTGACGCGCCTTTCGCACTTCAGCGGATTGTGGGAAGCTGCCAATGGTCGTCGTCGGAAAAAGCGGCAATTGCCATTTCGCCTGTTGAACGCTATAACGCTCGGCAAAAGGACGGGAGCGCTTCGGTTGTTGAACACTGAGTGCAGCGACGGCTTGCTGAATACCGATGCGGTTGCGCTCCCCAGATTGCTGGAGATCCTGAATCGTACGATCACATTTGTCCAATTCTGCCAGGATCCCGGCGCTGCCTGAAGATAATGCTTTCGTTAAAAAAACAATCTCGTCTAACTTTTCATCTGCAAATGCGAGAGAATTCTTCAGTTCAGATGTGAGTTTAGTCTCAATTTCTGTCGTTACCGGAACATGAAGCAAGCTGCACGACGACTGCACGATTAAACGTTCAGGTGTCACGAGTTCAACCAGCTCATCCAACAGCTTCAGTTTCCCCCGAAGTGATGCCTTCCAGATACCGCGGCCGTCGATGACTCCTGCACCTAAAATCTTGTCCGCCGGAAAACCAAGCGCTTTAATCGACTGCATATTGCCGGAGAGCCCATGCACGAAATCAAGCCCGATCCCTTGGATCGGCAACGCAACAATGTCGCTGTAGTGCTCCACCGACTCAAAATAAGTTTGCAGCATGATGTTCAGGTTTGGCACAGATGCGGCAAATGTCTCGTAAATGTTGTTAAGCCGCTGAACGTCAGCAGCGCTTAACTTCATTACGAGAATCGGCTCATCCATCTGTACCCATTGCACTCCTTCTGCCGCAAGCTCCTGAAGTATCCGCACATACAGCGGAAGCAACCGCTCCAGCCAAACGTCGAGTTCCGATATACTGTACCCTTTGGAGAGCTTCAGGAAGGTCAACGGTCCAACGATCACCGGCTTCCCTTCGATACCGAGCTTCTCCTTCGCTTCGCGATAAGCTGCAAGGGGCTTATTTTCGGTAAGAATCGGCGATGCACCGGCAAGTTCAGGTACGATATAGTGATAGTTGGTGTTAAACCATTTCGTCATTTCGCTTGCTGCAGCATCCTTCGTTCCCCGGGCAATTCCGTAATAGACTGACAAAGGTACAACGCCGCCCTCATAAGGAAACCGTTGTGGAATCATCCCGAACATTGCGGCTGTATCGAGGATATGATCGTAATAACTGAAATCATTGACCGGAATGAAGTCGATGCCCTTCTCTTGCTGCTTGCGCAAATGATCTAAACGGATCTCCTGCAATTGAGTATGAAACGCTGTTTCTTCAAGCTTACCTGACCAGAAGGCTTCCAAAGCTTTCTTCCATTCCCTATCCGCACCAATACGCGGATATCCCAATACACTGCTTCTCACCATCATGGATAACTCCTCTTCTGTATGTTACAAAAAAGTTATCACAGATTCGGAGATACCATGTAATTCGATTAAATTATAGCTAGCTATAGCCTGAGGCTATACGCCCTTCATAATCCGGGATTTACATAGCAATCGCCTGCTTCAGGGCTTCAACATAAGCCGATCCCAGTTTGGTTAGCACAGCGTTTTTACGGGAGATCCACCCAACACGGATCGTTTCCTCACAATCCAAAGGTACGGGAATGATTTCATTCCCGTTCAAATCGGCGCTTAACACGCCAGTTGAAATCGTGTACCCGTTCAGTCCGATCAGTAAATTGAAAAGCGTAGCGCGATCAGTAACGCGAATACTTTTCTTATGTGAAATCGTACTAAGAATCTCTTCTGAAAAGTGAAAGGAGTTATACTCCCCTTGATCAAAGGATAGGTATGGGTATTGCTGAAGCTGATCGATGGTCACGATCGTCTGGTTTGCCAACGGGTTTTTAATACTAATGAAAATATGCGGTTTGGCGGTAAATAAGCTATTAAATTGCAAATTGGCTTTTTTGAGCATCTTGTTAATCACTTTTTCATTGAACTCATTCAGATATAAAATGCCTACTTCGCTTTGCAAACTTTTGACATCCTCAATAATTTCATAGGTTTTTGTCTCGCGCAGCGACATTTCATATTCATCTAGCCCATATTCTTGGATCAGGCTTACAAAAGCATTCACCGCAAAGGCATAATGCTGTGTGGATACTGAAAAATGTTGAGGAGAAGGTTTAGCATTGAGGTATCGGCTTTCCAATAATTCCGCCTGTTCGACTACTTGCCGCGCGTAGCTTAAGAATTCAACACCCTCCTTGGAAAGTGATATCCCTTTATTGGATCTTTCAAATATCGAAAACTGCATTTCTTCTTCCAGATCCCTAATCGCATTTGAAAGACTCGGCTGAGTAATAAACAACCGCTTGGCAGCTTCATTAATCGACCTGCGGTTCGCCACCTCAATCACATATTTTAATTGTTGTAAAGTCAAGGATCTCCCTCCACAGCACTTTTAAAAGCAAAAAGTCCCGATCTCAGAAGATTCGGGACTGTATCGGTCAAGATAAACATATCGTGTCCGCTAATGCAAGTCAAGATTTGCTTGGACGACGCTGCCGAATGAAGCGCGCGCCGGGGCATCCAGTCTGGCCATGACCGCCGATACAAGCTTCTCCATCGACACGGATGCCGCAGCCTCCGACTCTCCCTTTACCGCAAAATAGACTTTGATTTTCGGCTCCGTGCCGGAGGGCCGCAAGCAGAACCAGGAGCCGTCCGCCAGCATGAACTTGAGCACATTCTCGGCAGGCAGCCCTTCAATGCCGGAGCTGTAATCCAATGCGCGCTCGACCGCGATGCCGGCCACCTCGGCAGGCGGCTGGCCTCGCCAGTCCTCCATGATTGCCGCGATCTGCTGCACGCCGTCGATCCCCTTCAGCGTGCGCGACTCCAGGCGCTCCAGGTAAGTACCGAACTGTCCGTACAGCTCCGACAGCACGTCGCACAGCGTTTGGCCCCGGCTTTTATAGTAGGCGGCGGCTTCACAGATCAGCAGCGCAGCGATCACGGCATCTTTATCACGGGCATAGGTGCCGGCCAGATAACCGTAGCTTTCCTCATAGCCGAACAGGAAGGTGCGTTCGCCGGACCGCTCGTATTCATTCATCTTTTCGCCAATATATTTGAAGCCGGTCAGCGTGTTCACAACCTCCACGCCGTAATGCCTCGCAATGTCGGCCCCCATCTCGCTGGTCACGATCGTTTTGACCACAACGCCCTTGTCCGGCAGCTTGCCCTGCTCCTTCATCCGCCCCAGCAAATAATGCACCATCAGCGCACCCGACTGGTTGCCGCTCAGCACCCCATACTCACCCTCAAGGTTGCGGACGACCGCACCCATTCGGTCGCAGTCCGGGTCGGTTCCGATGACGATGTCGGCATCGTTCGCCCTGGCCCATTCAAGCGCAAGCGCAAACGCCTCACGTTCCTCCGGATTAGGGGACGCCACCGTGCCAAATGTTCCGTCCGGCAGCTCCTGCTCCGGCACGACGATCACATGGCGGAAACCCGCCAGCTTCAGCACCTGCCGAACCGGCAGATTGCCTGCCCCGTGAAGCGGCGTGTAGACGACCGTGAAATTCCCATGCACGTCCTGCCCGCCCGCAGTCGCCTCCATGTTGAAGCTGTGCGACGCAACCGTCTCCGCATAGCGCCTGTCATCCTCTTCGCCGAGCCATCGGATCAGCCCCGCCGCCTCCGCTTCCGCCCGGGGCATCCGGTTGATCTCCCCGAAGCTCTGCAGCCGCTGAATCTCCCCGATCACTTCTTCCGCAAGGTCCGGGACCAGTTGCCCGCCATCCGGTCCGTACACTTTATAGCCGTTATATTCAGGGGGATTATGGCTCGCAGTGACCACGATGCCGCCGTCCGCCTGCAGCTGGCGCACCGTATAAGACAACTGCGGCGTCGGACGGAGACCGTTCCATAAATAGGTGACGATGCCGTTCCCGGCAAGCACCTCCGCCGCAACCAGGGAGAATTCGGGGGAATGATTGCGGGAATCGTGGGCAATCACAACAGAGGGCTTCGCATTCCGGCCGATCAGCCAGTTGGCGAAGCCCTGTGTCGATTTCCCTACCGTATACGCGTTCATCCGATTCGTACCCGCTCCCATCACGCCGCGCAGCCCGCCCGTTCCGAATGCCAGCTCGCGGTAGAAGCGGTCCGCAATTTCCTGTTCGTCTTCCGCGATGCCGCGCAGCTCCCGCTTCGTCCGTTCATCGATCAGCGGGTTATCCAGCCATTCCCGATAGTTTTGCATTGCCGTCGTCTTATGCATGCTGCTCATCCTTTTCCGTTGTGGTCTTGTTCGAAAATCCGATACCGTCTGCCTGATAGATGTTGATCCTATCCTATGGCCGCACTGATGCGCGCCCTGGCTTGCGCCATTGCCGCATTCTTCGCGGCTGCATATTCGTCTCGCCACGCTTGCAGCATAGCGGTGGACAGCCCTTCCCGCTGCAGCTCGCGCTTCGCTAGCCGGATCACGGTTTCGAAGCTTGCCTCGCAGCTTGCCTCGACCGCCCCGATCTCCTGCACCAGCGTGTCTTCGGCCGCACCGGCCGACGAAGAGCCGTCGTCGTTCTTCATCCGGTTAATGGCCGCAATGACCTTCTCGGTCATCGCATTCGCGTCGCTCGTACAAGCGGCCTTGACCGCTTGAAGCTTGCCGGCGTATTTGCCGGCAACCGCGGCCAGCTGCGGATCGGCCGATTCACCCACGCCGCCGCCCCCGGATTGATCCGCGTCCGATTCCGGGGCCGATGCCGCTTCGGCCGGTTCGCTGCCGCCGGATGCGGCCTTTTTCTCCGCTTCCAGCTGCTTCCGAATCCTTGTCCGCTCGACCTCATCCTGCACGCCCACCAATTCGATCGGATAGTCGGGGTCGAGGATAACCAGACCTTTGCCGTAATCCGTCGTGATCGCGCGCAGCGCCTCGATTTCCTGCGGCTTCAACTTGCCGAGCAGCGTGTCTCTGATCCGCTGCTTCTCCGCCGTGTCCAGATTGCCCGACGATTGGCCGATCAGGTCATACATTTGCTTTAACGAAAGCTCGGATTGCAGCAGAATCGCAGCCACATCCAAAGCGTCCTCCGACTTGATCGATTTACCCGCAATTCCCTCCGCCTTCGATACGGCGCCCTGCATCACCTTCGGAACCGCCGGATCGTCTTCCGCCCCTTGTGTTAGGCTGCCTTCCGCCCTCGCCAGCTGCCTGTCCTGGATCTGCTCCAGATCAATCGACTGAATTTTCCAATACAATATTGCCCCGGAAATAACGAACAGCACAACCAGACCGGCCAGGGAACAAAGCGTCACACGCACTGCCTTTCTCACCATTACACCCCGCTTCAGTCCAGGATCAACTCCGGTATATAAGCTTCGTGGCCCGGTCTTCCTACCGGATAATAATGGAGTCCCGCTTCGCGGACTCTTTGAACGTCATACACATTGCGTCCGTCGATCAGGATCGGACGGGCCAATGCCGCTCTTACTGCGCCAAGGTCGATGGCCGCGAATTCCTTCCACTCCGTCAGAAGGCAGAGCGCATCGCTGTCTTGCGCCGTGTCCAGGGCGGAATCGCACCATACAATCCGGGGATGGTCGAACGTCCGTTTGAAATTGGCCATGGCGATCGGGTCATACACTTTAACCGTCGCATCCGACTCAATCAGCTGCTCGATGATTTCCAGAGCGGGCGCTTCCCGCACATCGTCGGTTTCCGGCTTGAACGCCAAGCCCCAGACGCCGACCGTCGTACCTCGAACATCGCCGAGCGCCTTCCCCAGCTTGTCGAGCACGCCGAAGCGCTGTTGCTTGTTGACTTCCACGACCGATTTCAGCAGCTTGAAATCATATTCCACATTGCCGGCGATCTGGATCAGCGCTTTCGTGTCTTTGGGGAAACACGAGCCGCCATAGCCGATGCCCGCGCGCAGGAACGAGCCGCCGATCCGGTTGTCGAGCCCCATTCCTTTGGCCACTTCGATGACATCCGCTCCGACTTTCTCGCAAATGTTGGCGATCTCGTTGATGAAGGAGATTTTCGTAGCCAGAAAAGCGTTCGACGCGTACTTGATCATTTCCGCGCTGCGAATATCGGTGAGCACAATCTGGTTGGTAAGCGGCCGGTGCAGATCGCTGAGAATACGCGCGGCGCGGCTGCCGTCCGTACCGATCACAATCCGGTCGGGATGCAGCGTGTCGCGCACCGCCGTGCCTTCCCGGAGAAACTCCGGCAAGGAGGCCGTATCGAACGGGCCGTCGTACCGCTCCCTCACGATCCGTCCGACGCGCTCATTCGTGCCAACCGGGACGGTGCTTTTCACGCAGATGACCTTGTAGCCGTTCATCGCCGCGCCGACTTCCGACGCAGCCGCTTCTATGTAAGACATATCGGCTTCTCCGCTTGGAAGCGAAGGCGTCCCGACAGCCATAATGACGATGTCCGCTTCCGGCATCGCTTCGGCGAGCGCGGTCGTGAATCGAAGGCGTCCCGCATCCATATTTTTCAGCGAGAGCCGCTGAAGTCCCGGCTCATAGATCGGAATTCCGCCGCTCTGCAGCGTATTGATTTTGGCTGCGTCCTTATCCACGCAATACACGTCGTGTCCCAGCTCCGCATAGCAAATCCCCGATACCAACCCGACATAGCCTGTTCCGATCACCGTGATTTTCATCTGTTCCACTCCCTTATCCGGGCCCGCGCCCGGCGTTATCCGATCACATTCCGCTACCATCCGTCAAATCATGGACTCCAGTGCATACAGCACGTTGGAGCGGATGGCCGACAATTGAAGCTTCGCGGCCGCCCCGTCCTTCTGCCTCGTCCCGAAGAAAACGTCCAGAACCGGATGCCCAGGCTCAATGCGCAGCCCGTACCAGGAACCGTCCTCCAGGACGTATTTCAAGGCGCAAGCCTCAGGCGAATCGATCTTGCTGGTTCGCGGCCTTGACGAATCCCTAAGCTCGCCGGTACGGTAATCGTACACCCGCCTCAGCTCCTGTCCGCTCCCAAAAGACGGCGGCTCCGAAGAAAATCGGTCCAGCACGATTTGCGCCTGCTGCCACCAATCGCTGCCGCCGAATATGAAGGAAGCCTGATCCTCCGCATACCATCCATAGGTCTGATAAAGCTTGTGCAGCTCATTGCCGACCGTGCTGCCTCTGGACTTGTAGCTCGCGGTCATCTCGGCCGCGAGTACAGCCGCCTGGATCGCATCCCGATCACGGACAAAGCCGTTCAGCGCGAAGCCCCCGTGCTCGTCGAAGCCGAACAGGAACGTATGCTCGCCCGACCTCTCATAATTGGCCATGCGGGCGCCGACGCCTTGAAAGCCGTTCGTCACCTCGGCCGTACGAATGCCGTGCCGGGCTGCGATCGATGACACCAGCTCGGAAGTCATGGCCGATTTCAGAACGATGCCGTCAGCGGGCAGACAGCGCAGCCGCTGCTTCTGCTCCAGCATGTAACTGAGCAGAAGCGCCGCCGTCTGGTTGGCGCTCAGAAGCACGTATTTACCGGTACGGTCCTTCACCGATAAACTCATCGAGGCCGCTTCGGGATTGAAGGCCAGAACGACGTCGGCATTCACCTGCCCGGCAATCTCATAAGGCAATTGCAGATTGTCCGGCCGGAAGGGGTCGGGCTCCCTCACCTTGGAGAAATGCAAATCCGGAAGATGCTGTTCCGGCACCGTATGAACTTCGGTAAATCCGGACCGTTCCAGCGCGCTGCCCGCGATGGCGCCCGCGGTTCCCTGAAGCGGCGTAAGCACGATCCGCACCGAGGAGGCCATGAGTTGAATACTCTCTTTACTGTATGGTACTTGTTCAAGAAATTCCAGATACGCATCGTCAATTTCCGAGCCGATCACGACAAGCTTGCCGGAGGAGATCGCCTCCTCCGGATTCATGGCCGTCACGTTCAGCCCGTCCTCCGACTGTTCCATGAAACGCGAGATGCGTTCGATGTAGCCGGCTGCCAGGGGAGCGCCATTCTCCCCATAAAGGCGCAGGCCGTTGTAATCCGCCGGACAGGTTCCCGCCGAGACGGAGATGCCGGCGGCCGAATGCAAATAACGCACAGCAAAAGCCAGCTCGCAGCTCGGGCTTGCCTTCTCGAACAGATACACTTTAATATTGTTGTTGGCCAGAACGAGGGACGCTTGCTCCGCGAAGCCCTTGGAATGGTACCGCGGGTCGTACGCGATGACGACGCCCCGCTGCTGGGCCGCAAACCCCCGGGACATGATCTCGTCGGCCAGTCCCTGGCAGATGCGGCGCACCGTGTAAATATTGAACCGGTTCGTTCCGACGCCGACCCTGCCGACCACGCCGTCAGCGCCGAAGGGCAGGCTGCGGTAGAAGCGCTCGATAATCTCGGTCGCCCGAAGCTCATGCAATTCCTGTTTCATGAAAGGCGGCAGTCCCGTTTGTCTCCACCGGTTGTACCGCCTTTGAACGTCACTTTCCAACCGGCTGATCGTGGCATGCATCAACAAGATTCTCCTTTGGGAAACTCAGATTGGCATGATTCCCCCCGTTCCATGGCCAAGCTTCTCTCTCTATGATCCAACAGGCCGAACAGGTAGTTTGTTATTTGCTGCAGATTGATTTGGCTAGCGTTACCGGAAGCTAAATTCACGTCGATATCGGTTAACACGGATAAAGCTTCTTTTATCCTGATCGTCTTCAACCGCTCCCACTCCATATGGAGGTATGGATGCCGGCCCTCAAGCGCCGCCGCCGTGCTGCGATCCTCCGGAAACACCCCCCGATCGAGCAAAACAAGCGGCTTTACCAGACCGACCGCTTCACTGATCGTTCCCCATCCAGGCTTGGTGATCACCAGATCGGATGCGGCCAAATAATTTTGCGACTCCGTATAATCCTCCGGTATTCGCAGCACATTCTTCCGGTCGATCGCCATGTTGGAGGAAACGACAAACAAACAGGATTCGTCATCCCACATCGCCATCTCGGTCAGATCCTCGACCTGAATGCTCATCCCCAGCGCAAAAAAGACGATAGCCTCGACACCGTCCGTCTTCATAAGCGACTTCAATCGTTCGATCTCACGAGGCTCCGGGCAGCGGCAGAAGAATCCGGCCTGCGTATGCTCTTTTCGGCCCCACAATGGCTCTTGTGCCC
>NZ_KK082153.1 GCF_000598065.1 Paenibacillus darwinianus
GACGCGGGTTTTTCAGTTTTTTAAGATGCTACTTTCCGAATCCATGTTTAACGAACACACCGTTTTACCGCAGCTTTATTCGGAAAACTCCCCCCATGTTCAGTCCCGGCTCAGTCCGCATTCAGCGAACGTTCAGCTAGCCGACGTATACTTGATCGAAGCGGGCAATCTTTGGAGGCATAACTATGAAGAACGACAAAAATGCGAGGATTTTGCTCGTCGACGACGAGCCGCATATTCTGCAGTTTTTGGAGATGGGACTTGTCGAGGAGGGTTACCGGATCGCAACCGCGCCGGACGGCATGACCGCCGTCAACCTCGCAGGGGAGTTCCAGCCGCACGTTGTCGTATTGGATGTCATGATACCGGGCATGGACGGATTCGAGACGTGCCGGCTCCTGAAAAAAAAGGGCGCGGACATGGCCGTGATCATGCTTACCGCTAGAGATGAAGTTGAGGATCGGGTTAAAGGACTCAAGCTGGGGGCGGACGACTACTTGGTCAAGCCGTTCAGTTTTGACGAATTGCTCGCGCGTATCGAGGCCAGACTCCGGAACCAGTTCCCTTCCCTGTTCGGCGAGGTGGCGCTCGGTCCTTTCCGTCTGGACGACCGCCGCAGAGAAATCGTCTTCATGGACAGAGTGCTGGAGCTCTCGCCAACGGAATACGATTTGCTCAAGTACTTGGTCATCAATCACGGGATCGTCCTCAGCAAATCCAAGATACTCGATGCGGTTTGGGGCTATGATTTCGGGGGCGAGGAAAACATCGTCGAGGTCTATGTCCGATCGCTAAGGGAGAAGCTGAACGACAAGGAACACCGGCTGATCCGGACGCTGCGCGGTGCCGGGTACAGGGTGGATCTGCCATGAACGGCAGGCGGCGGCCTTTTGCCCATTGGTTGAACCGCCATTCGCTCCGCTTTCAGCTGTTAGCCAGGTCGCTCCTCATTCTGGCCGCTTTGTTAATGCTGATCGGGGTGCTGCAATACGTACTTATGAAAGATTTTCTATACCGGAATGAAGCGGAATCGATGTCCGCAGCGGCCAGAGGGCCTCTAAAAGATATCATGGAACGATTCGGTATCGGAATCGAGCATGACAACCCCGGCGGCGCCAACGACGGAGCGGAGAACCGGCGGGGCCCGGTATTTTTTCTGGAGAACACTTCGTTTGCGTTTGTCGGCACAGACGCCGGCTTCATCGATATTACCGGAGCAAACAACGGCGCTATATCGCCAAAGCTGTCGGAATCGGACTATACGAATGTGCTGACAAATAGGCGTTCTTCCAATCCTTCGCAACCATACCGTGTCGTTCGCGACACCGAAGGCACCGAGCAGCTGCTTGTTTTTCGTCCCGTCGGGGGCCCGGGCGGCCTGAACGGGATTATTCAGATCGGCAAGCCTACCGCTCCGCTCAAAGCCGTGGTGCTGCAGCAATTGGTCATATTCGCCGCGCTTTCGCTGGGGGCGCTGACCGGCGGTTTGGCCTTGTATTTGCCGGTGCTGCGGCGCACGCTGAAGCCGTTGCAGCAGATCGTCGGTACGGTGGAACGGATCGGCGCGGGCAATCTGGACGAACGGTTTCCTGCCCGGCAAGGGCAGGAAGAGATAGACCGGCTGGCGGAATCGTTTAACGGCATGCTGGGCAGATTGGCGGCGTCATTCGAGGCTGAGCGCGAAGCCAAAGAACAGATGAGTCGGTTTATCGCCGACGCTTCCCACGAACTGCGCACGCCGCTCACCTCGATTCATGGATTTATCGAGGTGCTGCTTCGCGGAGCCGCCGACAAGCGGGAACAGTTGTATGCGGCGCTCAACAGCATGCACGGCGAATCCGCCCGCATTAGAAAATTGGTGGAGGATCTGCTGACGCTGGCCAAGCTCGACCGCGCTCCCGGACTTATGCCGCGAGAGACACGGCTGGATGAAGTCATCTCCGAGATGGAGCCGCATCTTCGCATGCTGGCCGGAAACCGAACGCTCCGGTTCGATCTTGCAACCGGACTTCGCGGAATGTACGATCCCGACAAAATAAAGCAAGTCATATTAAACTTGTTTCAGAACGCTGTGCAGCACACGGACCCGGAGCGGGGATTCATTGCGGTGACGCTCCGGTCGGAGGGGAGCTCGGGCTGCATAGCGGTAACGGATAACGGTCCGGGCATCGCAGAACCGCACGTGCCGCACCTGTTCGACCGCTTCTATAGAAGCGATGCATCCCGTACGCGCAAACATGGCGGCGCCGGCTTGGGACTCTCCATCTCCAAGGCGATCGCGGAAGCCCATGGCGGGACCGTCGAAGTCAGCAGCGAAGCGGGCCGCGGCAGCACGTTTACGCTGCGCCTTCCGCTAAGCGTTGCATAAGCATGAAAACCTACTTTCGTCAGTCCTTTGGCCTCAATGTGTTGAGCCAGCGTCTTATGGGATTCGTCGGAGATCACGACCCTGCTGATAAACCCGTTCGTGTGCGATTCCGAAGCGAACGTCATGGAGCCGATTTCCTCCGAAACATCGACGAGCGGCATCCAGAGCGTGATCGTTTTGTCCGTATCGAGCGGCCAATAAACCTGATCCTGATGCCACGGTGTGTGTCCCCTCCCGGCTCTTTAAACAGCGCCTGGTCGTGGTAGATCCGGACGCCCTTCACGCCCATCAGGTCAGCCGCATCCTGGCGATCCCTCCCGGTTAGCGAGCTTAATATTCCCAAGGCATCTTGACCGGCGCCCCGATGTTCTCCGTTCGGAGCAGCATCCTGGCACGCTCGGATAGCCGGTCGTATGTCTCCTGCGGAATCGGCGTTCCTCCGCCTGCGCCGTACCATTCGCGGTTATAGATGAACGCCAGATTGGTCCGCAACGTATCCGTCACGTTCGGCGTTCCGCGGTGCCACATCCGGATATCGCGGATCACCATCGAACCCGCTTTCATGATGACCTTTTCGGAATGCATGTATTTCGCGGCCCGCACCATATCGCCCCAAATGTCGGTATAGCGCGTACTGTCCGGATCGAGATGCGTGCCTCCGGGCCGGGGCCCGCCGTATCCGAAGCGAAATAAACGCACCGGCAATCCGAACCTATCAACTGATCGATAATCGATAAGGCCATAGGGTTGGCCATGATGTGTTCCGCACAGAACGGCTCGATATAAGGCAGGAACATCTGCGCACGGTTCGTTCCGCTGTTGAAGCCTTTCCTGGCTGTGAATTGTTCTAACAGCGGCACGAAAGCTTCGCGCAGCTCTTTAATCTGCCCGTCGCCAAGCACCTGTTCGAGTACGATATACCCGTTCTTTCGCACCTGTTCCGCCGCGATCAGCACATTCTCTTGCTCCAGCAAGCCCGTTTCTCTTTCCCTGTCGCTGAGTTTGATAAACATGCCCTCACCCTCCTACCTGTTGATTAAGGTTCTGCATGCGTTGTCCTTGTTGTCCGTTAAGATCCTGCATCCGTTCCGTGAAAAAGGACATCCCCCGCTTGAAAGCGGTTAATCCGTACAGCATGGAGCTCCAGTCGATGACGGTTACCTTCGTCGGATACCAACGGTCCGGCTGCTCCAGGTGCCACCAGGAATAGCGGTGCAGGCCATACTTGTAGGGATCCCTGAATTTCTCTTCATCTTGAAGATCCTGCGGATTCACGTACTCGTCGTAAGGAATATGCGCCCGGTACAAGGCATACAGGTCGTAGATCCCGGCAGGGTACACCGGAAGGAAACCGGCGACGATGTAAGCGGATGCGATATTGTGCGGCGCGTTGTTGATTTTATCCGCATGATAACCGCCGAAAAGCCCATCGTTGGGACCCGCTCCATATCCCCAAACATAGGAAGGCACATCGCTCAGTTCCTTCCACTTCAACCGATCGGCCATGCAGGCGTTCGCATAGAACTCACGGTAGGTTTCGCTCTTCGCATATTCGGGGACGAGGAAGAACGGAAACTGGTGAACGAACGAAGACAGAAACGCTTGCTCGAACGTCGTATCCGTAAGCACCGGTATGTCGCGGTAGTTGATTTGAGGCAGCTCATTGATCCGTTCCTCGGCAAAGGTGTTATACCACAAATCTTGAATATCCGGATCTTCGGGCTGGCACAGCAGGGCCAGATACGCGACCAAAACATATTCGTTATACGGCGGGAGCGGTGCCCTGCCTTTTCCGTCCTTGACGATCATGTTAATGACGCCTCTCTCTTTGTCGGCCACGACGACGCGCCAATCGACCGACCCCAGCAGCTTGTGAGCCATACCGGCGATTTCAGGCGCGCTATCCTTGAAATGATGTCCGGCGAACAGCGCCCCTGCCACAAGCAGCGACGTATCGATGGTCGATATCTCCGAATGAAGGTTCGCGCCGGTTTCCATATCGACGAAGTGGGCGAAAAATCCGGTGGACGGGTCGCGTTCGGGCTTGCAGCCGTCAATTTCTCCCATCGCCCCGCGCAATGTCTGTTTTACTTTCTCCGCGGCATTGCTGTCCCAGCCCTCCATGTCGGCCACGCAAAGACCGATCAAGCCGACGCCGGTTGCGGCGATGGAGCATCGGCTCTCCGGATTTTCATCCATCGCCAGGTACGCATCCGCGTACAACCCGGTGCGGGGATGGCGGCACGCATCAAGCAATTGATAGGAATCCTTATATTGACGGTCGAAGAATGCCCTCACTTTGTCCGGCAGTTGATTGTATTCGTTCGAAATCGTATTCACAACCACATTCTCCTCTCTTTATCCTTCGGTATCGAATCAATCCATTAACGGAAGCCGATCGTCAAACGGTCGTCTACTCTGGCATGCTTTCTCGAACGCACCAGCGTGACGCTGCCGCTCCGCTCACATACATAATCCCCGCTCGGCATAATCTCCCGATCCGTGCCGATCGCAATAATATCTTCCGGCTGAGTGAGCCGGAATTGCAGCGACCGCTCCGTAACGGCCGTGATTTCGGCTGTGGAATAAACAATCTTCACCCCGTGATAGACGACATTCACAGGCAGCATAACGCCGTCCTTGCCCGACAGCACGAATGACCGGCCTTCGAACAGCGGCTGCCCTTTATCGTAAATATGGATTTCTTTGTCGAACCCGTCCAGATTGAGCATATGAATAAAACGCTCTCCGTCCTGCGTAGCGGTGGAAGTCACGAACACGCCGTGATAAGGGCCGTCCTGCGTAATCCCGGCAGTCGCGCCCAGCCTTTCCAGCGCCTCGCGGAAAAGCGGAATGTCGCACCGGTACGCCGCCGCAAAGACGACCGCCTTCCCTTTTCCGACCTCCGCTTCAAACGCGCACACTTCATCCGTACCGTAAACACGCATGATCGGTTGTGTATTTCCATGCTCGAAAATTTGCGCGAAATGCGATCTGACCTCCGGCCTCGGCGCCGCCCAGCCGTCCGCGCATAAGGACAGATAATAATTCTCCTCAACTCTGCGCGCGCCTTTCGGTTCGACACCGAGCGCATCCGCCAGAATCGTGCAATGCTTGCCTTCCATATCGTAGAGCGGTACTTCCCCGTACAGCAAAACACTTCCGCCGGACACCATGAAATCGGCCAGCTTCCGTTGGATATGAGCATGCATGTAGCGGGCGGACGGGAGCGCGATGACCTTCGTTTTTCCCGGATCGATCGGGCGGTTCTGCACATCGACCGAGCCGAAACGATAACCGGCCAGCAGCATGGCGCGGGCCATAATCTCCCACGGCCCGTGAGCGCGGTTCGCCTCAATGTTCTGAACGATCTCCCGCATCTTCGCGCTTTGCCGATACCGGTATTCGGTCATGTAATAGTCGGGTATGAACGCGAATGCGACATCGTCGCGTTCCTCGTCCATGACGGCCAATTTGTCCGCGACGGCAAGCACTGTCTTATTGACGCGCGCCATTCTCAGATACGTGTACCTTAATTCGCCGTCCGGTCCTACCGGAGCGGCGAAGCCGTGGCGTTCGCCGGTAAACGCAATGCGGTCGTTGCCGTCCCCAAGCTTCAAGTCCATCCGGTAATTGTAGCCGCCGCTGAACAGGTAGAAGTTGATCAGCCGGTTGCCTTGCGCGATGCACATCCGCGTCTTGAAGTCCGCTGCCGACGGATCGAGTCGCCCACCGAACGTTTCGCCGAAGTTTGCATCTCCGCAGTTGAACTCCAGCGACGCAAGCGGCTGATCGGGCAGGTGAACGGCATCCATGAAGCCGTTGATTAAATAAAGGTCCTGAAAGCTTTCCATGTTCAGGTCGCCGAAGTAAATATCGGAGCCCGACAAGTAGCCCGGCGCCTGAGTATACGATTCGTACAGCTGGCTGATCCCGATCGGGTAAGTGAATCCTCTTCCGCCGCCCGTGCCGTGAATGTTGACCAGGAAAGGAATGCCGCTCGCGCCGAACTCCTCCGCGCAGCGCCGCAGCTCCGCAATATATTTCGCAAACCGGCGGCGCATATAATAGCCGAGATCCTGGCGCAGCTCCGCCGCATACTGTTCGGAAGGAGAACGCACGCCCTTCCTGAAGGCATCCTCCTCATCGAGGTTGAACGGATATCTCTGCGCCAGCGTTTCAGCGTCATATTGCAGCTTCAGCCAGGCCGCAAAGTCACTCAGCACATTATCCGTCAAATCCGGCGAGTTGCTTACCCACGAGAGCATGCCGACTTCGTTATCCAACTGAAGGCCGATAACATTTCCGCCTTTGCCGTGCAGCCGCCCGGCCAGAACCGGAATGACTTCGGCGTACCAGCTGCGTGCGGCACGCAGGAAGCTTGGCGCCAAATAATCCACCGTCTTCGTCGAGACCGGCCGTCCGTCCCATGTGACCGGCACGATTTCGGGGAATTTCTCGTACACCCAATAAGGGAGCCCTTCGTTTTTCATTTCCGCCATAATGAACGGACCGGGCCGGGCAATGAAGTAAAGGCCGTTGTCTGCGCAGAGCTCAACGAAGCCGACAAGGTCGAGCTCCGGACGCGTCCTGCCCGTCAAATCGAACTGCCCTTCCTCCGGCTCGTGGCAGAGCCACGGGATATAGGAAGCGACTGCGTTGAAGCCCGCGTCCTTCAGCTTGTCGATCCGGTCCTGCCAATCTTCCTTCGCCAAGCGGTAATAGTGGATTTCGCCGCACATGACGATCTGCGGCCGGCCGTCAATCCAGATTTGTTTATTTTTAATTTCAACCATGTTTTCGCCTTCTTCACTTCGGATTGGCAGAATAGGTGAAACGTTTCGATAGCCATAAAAAAATCCATCCTCACGCACAAAGCTTCCCTGCGGGGCCTAATTAATATTCAGTACCGAATCACGCAAAACGAGCTGCGTCGGAAGCTTGTAGTAAGGTTCCGTGCTGTGTCCCTCCAGCATCTCGAAGATCAAATGGGCCGCAAGCGCGCCGCGCTCATATTTGGGCTGCATGATTGTCGTCAGCGCGGGCTGGACATATTTCGCCAATTCGATATCGTCAAACCCGATCACGGATACGTCGGCCGGCACCTTAATCCCGTGCTCCTTGAAGGCGTTGATGCCCCCGATCGCCATTTCATCGTTCGCATACATGACGGCGCTCGGCAAATTGCCCTGTGCGATCAGCATTTTCGTCATGCTGAAACCGTTCTCGCGGTTGAAAAGCCCGAACTGGTGCAGTCTGTTCCTGCCTTCCAACCCATGCTTTTGCAGCGCTCTTTCATAGCCGTGAATCCGCATGTAATGGAGCTCGCTTACCGTCATGCCGCTGATGTAGGCGATATCCCGATGCCCTTGAGTGATCAGAAGCTCGGCACCCAAATAGGAGCCCGCTTCGTTGTCCACTTCGATGCTGACGATGTGTTCGCTGTCCGCCTTGCGGTCCAGCAGAATGATCGGAAACTTTTTTCTCGCCGATTTAATGAGGATTTCCTCGCTGATGTTGTGGGCCAGCACGATAGCGCCGTCAACCCGCTTCTCCGTCAAAAATTTAACCGCCGTCGACGTTTCGCCGCCGACCGAGCTGCAGGCCAGCAAGTCGTACCCTTTCGACAAGGTCACTTCCTGGATGCCTTTCACCAATTCCGCATAGTACGGGCCGGCCAAATCGGTGACGATCAGCGCGATCGTTCTCGTGCTGCTCCGCTTCAGATCCGAGGCGATCCCGTTCTTCTGATAATTCAGCTGGCGGGCGGCGTCCAATATTTTTTCCTTTGTCTTTTTGCTTATTTTAGTATCGTTATTCAGGGCATAAGACACCGTCGATATCGATACTCCGGCCATCCTGGCGATATCTTTGATCGTAGCCATGTCGGTATCTCCATTTTCTATGAATATTAAAATTTCCTTATTATAACATGAGATCCTTGACCTAAAGCACCTTATTTTTTCAATTCGCCTTTTTAAACTTGAGCGTGACGGCCTCGCTTAGATTGCGCAGCACCAACCGCCCATTCACACTAACTGCCGGCATGTTCACGCTCCATTTGCCCGTGATGCGCATGCTCACCGTCCCGCTCTTGCCCACCGGCCGCACCGTCAGCCTCACCTCGTCGTCGCCCGCTTGAAGTTCGGTGATCTCAACCGTGGCATATTCGATTCGAAGCCCGGGATGCAGCTCAAAGTTTCTTACAAACAACGCACCGGAGCACGGCGGAAGCACGATCTCTTCCCCGTCGAACAGCGGCTGTCCGTTCTCATAGATTTGTCCGGCCTGCTCAATCTCATCATAGTTGCCGATCTTTTAGTGTTCATCCTCATTCTCCGGTGATGCCGGTTTTGTCGACGACCTCTACAAACCATTTCTGGGCGAAAAGATAAAGCGTGAGCAGGGGCAATATGATAAGCACGGTGCCCGCAAGCTTGATGGATTCGTTGATATTCACGGTCTGGCTCGCCCCCTGGCTTGAAGAGAAAGCCTGCTTGAACGCGATATCGAACGTTTGGAGCATAACCGGCAGCGTTCTCATGCTTTCGCCGAGATACAGCGATGCCGTATACGTCTCATTCCAATGCCAGACGAGCGAGAACAGAAACACGACGACGATGGCCGGCACCGAGATCGGCATGATGATGCGGAAGAAGATCGCAAGCGCCCCCGCTCCGTCAAGCTGGGCGGATTCTTCCAGCGATTTGGGTATCGTTCTGAAAAATTGCGTGTAGATCAGGATGAACAGCGCACTTTTGATGCCCCCCGCGAAAATCGCGGGAATAATGAAAGGCAGCGGCGAGCCCAGCATGCCGTATTCCTTAAACAGAAGGAACAGCGGGATCATGACGACCTGCACCGGGATGATGAATGTGAACAGGATGAATACGAACATCAGATTTTTCCCCGGAAAGTTGAACCGCGCAAAGCCGTAGCCGACGAACGCGCAGGAGATCGTTTGGGCGATGGCCGGCAGTACCGAGTTTAACAAAGATGCGGCGAACGCCTTCGGAAAATCCAGCACTTCCCATGCTTTCTGATAGTTGTCGAAATACAGCGATTTCGGCAGCCACTGGACGGTCGGATCGAGCAAATCCTGCAGGCTCTTGAAGCTTTGCGAGGTCATGAACAGAAACGGATACAAATAGACGAACCCGATGCTGATCAGCAGAGCGTACACGACCAGCTTGAGAACAAGGCCGTCGTTGCCCTGCTTGCCGAGCAGAAACTTTTTAATCTTGTACCAGAATCTTTCGACGACTGATTTATCCAGCCTCCGGATTGCTTTGCCTAATGATGGGAGCTCTTCCTTCATCCCATTCACCTCCCTGCTTTTCTCGGATTGTAGTCGTCGTTTCGGCCGAAGACCAGGACCACGACCAGAAGGATGGTGAAGATCACCATAAAATAAATCCATGCAAGCGCGGTTGCGTACCCGAACCCCGTATCGATCTGGAACATGTTCACTTTAATCAGGTCGATGACGTTGTTAAGCGAGTTGGTGAATAGATCGACCACCGTATAGATGATGTTGACCAGGATGAAAGGCTTGATGCTCGGCAGCGTAATCTTCCAAAAGATTTCCCAGGGCGAGGCCCCGTCGATCGAGGCCGCTTCATAAATTTGGCTGTTCACCTTCTGCAATCCGGCGAGGAAAATCAGGATCTGCACGCCCGAGTACCACAGAATGACGATCAGCTGTTGGATAATGCTGATAATCGGCTCCGACCACGAGGGGTCCAGATTGTTTTGCAAATAGTCGATGATGCCGTAACGCTCGACGATCGGCACCGACGCGGCGCCCTGCGCAAACAGCTCTTTGACGACCTGTCCGCTCGTGATGACGACCGGCAAGAAGAAAATCGCCCGGAAAAATCCTTTGAACCGTATCGGCTGGTTAATCAGGAGAGCGACCAGCAGCGAGAAAACGATGACGATCGGAATCATGAACACAACCGATTTAATAAACATCAGCAGTTCTTCCACGTATTTCGGATCGGACAGAAACGCATATTTGAAATTGTTCCATCGGATGAAATCCTTCTTGATGCCGTTGGATGAGATAATGACTTTATTAAAGCTCATATTCAGCGAAAAATAGATCGGATACGCCATAAACAGCAGGAATCCGAGTATCCACGGCAGCACGAACATGTAGCCCGTCATCATTTCCCTGTTTCTTCGAAACATTCTCCGCAGCATTGTCATTCACCCCCGACTGTCACAAAACCCATTGGAGGGACGGTGCGGCCTCGCACCTGCATATCCTTCTGCCGGTAATTGACGATTATTTTCACGCCGTTCGAGTACACGACCTCCACCACGCCCCAGTCGAGCACATTGCGCTCTTCGATCGCGGCGTTCTGCACCTGCTTTAACGCGCTGTTCACTTTCTCATACGTCGTCTTGATGTCCGCTCTCCAATCCTCGAAATACGAGGTGAACAGGTGGTTTGACAGCGTGTCCTTTAATTTCCACGACGGCTCGTTCATCACGTAATAGGAAGGATACGCGCCGTACTCGATCATCCGGAGCATGTATTCCTGCGGATTCGCGTTGTAATTGACGTTGGGAGCGAAATAGTCGCGATAGCCGTGCAGGACCGTCTGCAGAAAAGGAACCGTGTCCGTGGCAAACATATACTGCGACGAATACAGCGGCATTTCGTACATTTGATCCGCATACCGCCACATATAATCGAACGGCTTGTAATACGCCAATTTATCCGTTTGCTCGCGCAAGGTCCGGCTTAGTTTCTGGTATTCGTCCGCGGCCTCGGCTCTGGACATTCCGTCCTTCGGATTGAAATCCGAATACAGGATCCACCCGGTTTTATCCAACGCCAGCGCGTCTATGCCCATGTCCGCAAATTGCCGGACGTCTTTGGCCGCGATCCTGCCCGCCGCGGTCGGATTCATGAAATAGACGGTCAAGTCGGCGCTGCTCTCCGCGTCGAACCAGAGATAGTAGATGTCGCTCATCACCCGGTTGCCTGCCGTCCGCAGTCCGTCGACCTTCGGATTGAAATGATCGTTGCTGCCGAAAGCATTCGTATAGTCGTTGTAAAGATACAGCGACACGCCCTTCTGCTCGAGGTCTTCCTTCAGCCGCATCAGCTTTTGCTTCCCGCCGAGATCCTTCGACACCGGGAACTTATCGGGATTGTTTCCGTTCACGCCGCCGCTGTTCCAGCCTTGGAATACCGCGGAAATGTTGCGGATCCCGTCGCTTTGCAGCCGGTCGATGATCGATTCGGCCTCTTCGAAGCTCGTCATTTTGACGACACGGTTGCCTATAAGTCCCGGCGTCTTCTCCGCGCCGAGCATTTCGACCTTCAGCGGAATATCCCCTTCAGACTTCCGCTTCGGCGCGAGCACTCCTTGCTCCTCGAGATAGCCGCGGTAAGCCTTGGCCATGCCGACATAATCGGCGTCCTTGCCGCTCAGGAACATGTACCGTACCTGCCGGTCATCGCGATTTCTTTCCTTCTGATAGGTATTGAAGCCGCCCATGCTTTTGCTTGTCGGCTGGAAGTACGGGTAGCGCAGCATAAACTTCGGCGACGCCCAATAAAAATCCGTGTTCACGCCGCTTGGATAAGCGGAAATCCGCGCGTTGTATTTGCCGTCTTCGATTATCCCGATGAAGCCGTTCTGTTTAACCCCATGCACGAATCCGAACACGGGCATCATAATCGGCTGCTCGGGCAGGGTGAACCGGTCTTTCACCGATTCCACCGCCATATCCAGGCCGTACACCCTGCCCTCGAACGCCTGGTCGTACTGCGGGTGGTTTTGCTGGAACCGGATCAGCGCCCCGCTGCCGTCGGGGATAAAGATATAACCCGGACGCTCGTTTTTGCGGACCGCCCCCAGAAAAGGAAATGGCTGAATCGACGAGAGCCTGCCGGCTCCTTTCTCCACGATCGCCTGATCGGGAAGCCTGACGACGAGGGAGTCGGCTTCGAGCTTCACTTCCATCGCAAACGTCACACCGATGTTTTCCAGCGCATAGGTGGCGGAGAAGCCGTCCGGCAAAGGCTGAATCCGCTGCGTGGCGGCTCCGAGCGAACGGTAGCTGCCCCTGTTCTGCATCGCGCTCTCGTCGAAGTACTCCACCAGGAAAGGCGAGCGGACCGCCGCGCCCCACTCTTCGTTGAGCCGGGCCTGGGCGATCGTCGTCTCGTCCGGCACGGAGCTCCATACATATCCCGTCGCTTTATTTTTAATCATGACGCTTTGCGCGTCATTTGACGCGAACAGCTGCAGACTTTCGTTCTCCGCCATCAGCTTCATGCCCTCCGGCACGTTCCGCGCCGGCACCTTCGCGCCTCCGGCCTGCTCGGGCGCGGTATAGCTGTTGATTTTATACTGGACGGGGCTATCCTCCGGTTTGGCGAGGGTGGGCTCGGGCGGATCGGCGCCCGGTTCTTCGCCCAGCGCCAGCCGCACGATTCCGAAGAACAGCAGGCAGACGAGAGCGATGTAGCCGGCTCCCTTAATAACGGTAGACACGATACTTCACCTCTTGGAAGATAGAATACATAAAGTCCGTAACCTGGTTGGAGAGTCCGAACAGGATGAAGACCAGCAGCGCCATAATCAGCATACCGAACAAGGTTAAGAGAATGTTTTTGATCGTCTGCCCGATTTCATAGCCGTGGATTTCCTTGACCATCATGAACATGAGGAAGACGGAATACACGACGATCAGGTTGGAAGCGAAGTCGTACAGCACAACCTCCAGCGACGTCAAGCCTTTGGACATGACCGCCACCGGCGCGGCAAAAATAAAATAAGGGCCTAGCGCGTATACGGAGCCTTTATAGATATCCTTGAATTTCCCTTCGCCGTCGTTGATCGTGCTGACCAAATAGTTGGCGATCAGCCAGGCGAAGAAAGGAATGTACACCTTGAATGCCTCGGAGAGCAAGCTGATTTTTTTGACGTCCCAACTTGTAAACAGGAAATTCGTGTAATAGATTTCCACCACTCTCACAACGAACAGCAGAATAAGCAGAATCGTCGCGGACCATACAGACGCTTTGCCTTCGTTTTCAAGCTCGTAAAAGCCGTCGACCGGGTGCCGCATCATGCGGAACGCGTGCAGAAGCTGCGCAATAAGCTTGCGGCTTTTCAGCCATTTCCAGCCCGCGACCGCCTCGCGTCCGAAGCCGTATTTGCGGTAGAGCTTGCGCAATATCGCGATAGCAGACAAGGCAAGCCCGATGCCGACGAGAAATTTGGAGGCGTACTCCATCAGCCATGCCCGCCGGATTTCCCAGTAAGCGTTGGAATACTCGGCCTTGTTGCCTGCCGTCTTGAACTCCTCGAGCGCCGTGGCGTAGTCCCCTTGCTTCATGGCCGCCATGCCGAGTCCGGTATGGGCCAGACCGAACATGCTGTTGAGGCGGAGTACCTTGCGCCACGGCTCTTCGCTCTTCGCGTATTTGCCGTCCATGTAATACACAAGGGCTTCGCGCACGACATCGGCGAACTCCGTCGGCTTCAGAATTTGAATGTTGCTGCGCTGTTTATCGGTAATAAACAGCCTGCCGTCCGAGCTGACCGCTATGCCGCTGGGCGACTTGAACAGTCCCAGGCGCTGGCTTCCCACATCGTTTCCTCCGAAAACAAAGAGCACCTGGCCGTCCTGATTGTATTCGACGATCCGGCCCCTGAAGGAGTCGACAGCATAAAAGTTTCCCAGCCGATCCACCGTAATGTCCGCGATATCCATCGGCGACCAAACATCGGCAAACAAATTTTTACCGGCAACATTCAGCTTTCGGATCCCGTCGAAGCCTTTGCCGATGGTGCTGGTGAACACGAGTCCTTCGCCGTCGATCGCCACGTTCGTGGCCGACGGCGGCAGCCGCTTCATCAATTGGTCCATCTGGGCTTCGGTGTAGAACATGCGCTGCAGATATCTGGTTAAGTTGAATTCGGTTTTATTGCCGCCGAAATAGCCGAAAAATTCACCCTCCCGGCTGATCTGGATCAACCCCTGGATCGTGCCTTCGCCCACCACATACAGATTTTTCCGTTTATCCGCGATCACCTTCGTCGGCTTGAAAGGACTGTTCTTCCCGAACAAGCGGGAATCCGGCTTGCCGAACTGTTTCAGCAAGGAACCGTCCTTCCCGAACAGGAACACCTTGCTTACGCCGTAATCGGCCACGTAGACCGTGCCTTCTTCATCGACATACACGCCGGTGGGCTTGGACAGCACGTCCTTGCCGATGGTCCGCAAGTAATTGCCCCATCGGTCGAATACCACAACCCGCCGGTTGCCGGTATCCGCAACGTACACCTCGTCGCGTGCGTCAATAAAAATATCTTCCGGGCGCGAGAGCGGCACGCTCGTCACGATGCCTTCCCCGTCCTTTTCGGCAATGTTGAATCCGTCCACCGCACCTGCGGGCAGGTAAGCGCTTTGGGTCCAGACCGGACCGTCGGCGTCGAACGTATACGTAAAGTAAGGCGCATTGGCGAAAGCGGGCGCGGGTTGCAGCATTAAGGCAAATACTGCGAGAAGCAGAACGTATTTGAACTTCACCAAGCTTTCCTCCTCCGCTATTTCAGCCCCGAATGCGCCATGGTGTCAAGTACTCTGCTCTGCATGATAACGAAAATAATCAGGTTGGGCACGAACATGATAAGCGCCGCCGCCGCTGCGATTCCCTGGCCTGCGACTTTGTTCTCCAGATTGCCTGTCAGCGTCGTCATATAGAAGGCAAAGGTTCGAAGCGTCTCGGTATTCATGTAGATCTCCGAAGTTTCGGTGTTGTTCCAGGCCGTTTGAAACGCCAGGATCGCGACTGTCGCCAGTGCAGGCATGATCACGGGGATAATGACTTTGCGGAACACCGTGAAATTCCCCGCCCCGTCCATCGCCGCGGCTTCAATCAAATCGTTCGGAATCTGATCGACGAACTGCTTGATCAGGAACAGGCCTACAGGCATCGCCAGCAGCGGAATGATATGGCCGAGCATATTGTCCGTAAGTCCCAGCCCGTCGACGATCAGATAGCGGGGGATGGCGACGGACGCCGGCACGAACATGAGCGCAATAATATTGGCCTCGAAAATGACGCCTTTGCTCTTGAACTTCAGCTTCGACAGGGCGAACCCGGCCATGGCGCTGATCACGATGCTGAGGAACACGACGGCGCCGGTGACGACGATGCTGTTAAACAGAAACCTTGTCATCGGGATGACCGTTACGCTGGTCACGTTGATCAGGTCGTAGAAATTTTTAAGCGACGGATTGTCCACGAAAAACCGCGGCGGATATAGAAAAAGTTCATTGATCGGCTTGAGCGATTGCGAGAACATAAACACGATCGGCATGATCATGAACACGGCCAAGGCGATTAGGAACAGATAGAACTTGATTTGCGATCGGTTGAACGTTGCCGGGTTGATTTTGCTTCCTTGGAATGAGCTCATGTCCCACCTCTTAGTCTTTTTCCGAGAACAGCCTCCAGCATATTTTGGACAGCCCGTACACGATGACGAGCAGCACGGCGGAAACTGCCGACGCATAACCCATGTCGTATCGGATGAACCCGTAGTCCTGGATGTGGTTGACCATAACCTGGCCCGCATATTGCGGTGTCGGATTGGCGCCCGAGAGCTGGACGCCGATGTCGCCGGCCTGGAAGGTGCCGACCACGGCCATTACGGCGCCGAACAGCATTTGCGGCTTCATGGACGGTATCGTAATATACCAGAGCTCCTGCAGCCGGTTCTTGATTCCGTCGATGTAACCGGCCTCGTACAGCTCGGGGTTGATGTTCAATATGCCGGCTAGCATGGCAAGGAACCCTACGCCCATGCTGTTCCAGAGCGTAACGACGACCATGATCGCCATCAAATATTTCGGCGATTGCGTCCACTGGATCGGTTCGGAAATGATCCCGATGCCGAGCAGGAAATTGTTCAGGTAGCCCGCGGCGTCTCCGCTGAACACGACAAGCCATACGACGGCCATCGCGACCGAAGCCGTCATGGACGGCGAGTAAATGGCAAGCGTCAGCAAAGATCTGGACCGTCTCGGAATCTGGGCCAGGAGCCAGGCCAGCCAGAACGACAGAATATACCCGCCCGGTCCGACCAGCAAAGAGAACTTGAACGTGTTCGGCAGGACGTACATCATGAATATATTATCCTGGGTCAGCAGGTTTACATAGTTTTTCAAGCCGATGAACACAGGCGCTTGGACGGTATTGAAATACGTAAACGATAAATAAATGGCCACGATGACCGGAATGACGATAAATATCGTAAACATGACGACGAACGGGCCGACGAAAATCATGGCGTCCAGTTCCCTGCGCAAGCTTTTGCTCCATCTCACTCGTCCTCACCTCTTGCCCCGTCGACATCCTTAATGGAAGGCACTTTCAATTTCTTCACGACCTTGCCGTCTTTCACATAACCGAACTCTTCCATCTTCTTCATAATCTCGCGGTTGGCGAGTATGACGGCGTCTTCAATCGTCTTTCTCGGATTTTTCCCGTCGATGACGACTTTGTTCCAGGAGTTGCTGAGCTCTCTGTCCAGCATATAATCGCCCGGGATGCGGGCCACATCCTTCAGCCATTTCCACTGCTCGAGAATGACGTCCAGATCTTCCTCCGGCCATGGCAATTGAGCGAACGCTTCAAGATTGGCGCTGTTCCAACGGTACGCAGGTCCGTAGCTGGTTTCGATCAAATTGCCGAATTCCGCCTGCGCTTCCGCGGAGGTCCACCACTTGATGAACGCCCAGGCCTGCTCCTGCTTTGCGCTGCTCTTGAAGGCAACGACGCCTTGCCCGGTACCGGGCGCCCACCGCACGATTTCGCCCTGTTCGTTTCTCACGCCCGGATAAGGCGCGATCTTCCACGAGCCGGCAAGCTCGGGCGCGGCCGTCGTCAGCTCCACATACGTGTTGTAGTTGGATATGCCGACCGGCAAATTGCCGTCGCGGAATTGATTGTAAAAATTCGCCACCTGCAGCGGCATGTTGTACACCGTGAAAATATTTGTCATAAGCTTGAAGCCTTCCAGTGCCTGCTCGCTGTCCACGGCGCTTCTGGTCCCGTCCTCCGAGAACAACTCTCCGCCCTGCTGGTAAATAAAAGGCGCCGTGAGGCTGAAGTTCTTCAATGCGGCCGAATCGGCGATCGGAACGTAGAAATTCATGCCGTAGCGCTGAAGGTCCGGCAGGATGCCCAGCACCTCGTCCCAGGTTTGCGGCACCTTCAGCTTCAAGGCGTCCAGAATGTCCTTCCGGTAGTAAAGAACCCAGAAATTTTGCGTTTCCGGCAGCGCGTATACATTCCCATCGAATATGAACGGCAGCATCGCTCCCGGAGAAAATCTGCCCGCAACCTCCTCGTAATCGGGATACCGGCTGAGGTCCGTCAACGCGCCGCGCAGCGCGAGTTCGTAAGGCAGCTTCTCACTGACGCCGAGCGCCGCGTCGGGCGATGCTCCGGAGGCATTCGCCAGGATCAGCTTTTGCTCGTTGGGCATGATCGATAAAGAAACCCGGATCCCGGTCTTCTCCGTAAATTCCCGGTCCGCCATCTGCTGCATGAGCATGACATACTGCCTTGGCCGGTTTACCCATATTCGCAGCGAGCCTTCGTCTGCCGGATTGATCCGCGAGTAATCCTTGGCAAACGACAGGAAGAATGATTTGCTCATCGACCGGACTTTCGGCCACCAGCCCGCTGCAGCCTTCGGCAGCCTGGAGTTCGCATAAATGTAAAATTTATCGATTTGCAGCTCCTGTTTCGGCAAAACAAGCAGCAGATCGCCCAATTTCTGGTTGACCGAGCCGGAGCCCTCCGATATTCGATCGAACCGGTAGGGTATCGATTCGGGATCATCGGCCAGCTTCTCCAGCTGTTCGGCGCTGATCGTCAGATTGCGCGCCTCATCCGGGCTTCTGCCGCTGACTTCCCGCAAATACCCGTACTCTTCGCGAAGCTTTGCGGCGATTCCGTTAAGCCTTTCCGTGATGTCGGGCATTTGCTCGGTGATGTTCCAATCCCGGTTGACGTCCTGCGTATTGCCGGTAGCCATCTTGATTTCAAGATTAAGGGAGCCCAGCTGATCCATGGCCTCTCTTACCGTCTGTATGGCCCGTTGGTATGGAGCAGGATTCGCCACCAGCGAAAGCCGGTGTTCTCCTTTCGTCAGATAAAACTGAAACGCTTCGCCCTTCCCGTCGTTCAGCACTTCATTTCTCCAATCCGGCGCATACGCGAACGGATAGGCGGCTGCCTCCCGAAAAGGCACCTTTCCATCAAGCAGCAGCTTGCGGAACACCGGCATGTTGGTCTTGAAAAACTGCGTGTATTTAAAGGCAATTTGATAATAGCCGTCCTGCGGGGCTGTGATTTTCCAGGTCACGCTTTGTCCGCCTTGCTTCCAGCTGTCCGCTCCGATCGTATTCAAAGTGATGAGAGAGCCTCTGTACGGCGTCACATTGATATCGCCGCTCGCCACAGCCTGAATATAAGAGTCGGATCGCGTCGCCGGCTTCTCGGCTTCATAGGTTTGTAAAATCTCGCCGGCCGGCCGGGCCTCGCCTTTGTTTTGCCGGAGATACTCCTTGTAATCGGGAATCGTCTCCGGTGACTTGACGGTTACCCGCCCTACCTGCATGGCCTCGCGAATGTAGACCAATTGAATGCTGTTGCTGCCCTTCCTCAGAAAAAATTTCAGCGGTTCATCGTGAAGATAGCTTGCGTCCATAAGATCGACAGTCTGCCATTCCGACATTTCAACCTGCCTGGCATATACATCGTTTCCGAGCTTATCGCGTTGAAACTCTCCGGATTCGTTCGTCCACAGGCGCGGAAACACGATCCGCCTCGCTTCGAAATAGGGATACTCCCCGTTTATCTTGATGCCTCGTTCCGGTGCGGTAATTTTGCCGGGAAGCGCCAAATAATCTATCTGAATCCGGTAAAGTCCGTCCTGCGGCACATTGACCCGGAAATTGAGTTCGCTCGTCGTTTCTTCCCATACTACCGCAGCTCCATCATAGCCTTGCGCATTCGAAACGGAAGCCATCGGCGTCCGGCCGTTTCCGGCACGCATTTGGCCCGGATAAATCACCGTCTGAAAAGGTTGAACGTCACCATACTGTTTCTCCCACCCGGCGAGTACCTGGGCGTAATCTTCCTCGACAATTTGCTGCGTGAGCGGGCTTTCATTCCGTTTCGCGTCCGTTGATTGGCCGTCCTGTGCATCTTCTTGGGCGCTCTCGTCACCGCCGCCGAATAAATCATCCAGCAGACTCTTGGTGTCTTCTTGCGGATTTGCAGCTGCCGGACGCGGGCCGGAGGCGACAATGACGAAACACAGCATACATAGGACAAGCAGCAATGCCGGCGCTTTACGTTTCATAACTCTACCCCTCTTTGCAGTGAAAAATGTTTAAAAGAGCCGTTCTCCCCCTTACGAATAAGGGAGAGAACGTCGATACGGCGATCGTTATTTCGCGGCCGCGTTCAGCTGATCGTTGGCCGATTGATAAGTATCGTTCATTCTCTTCTCCAAATCGGCCGCAACGTCTTCCACTTTCACCTTGCGCTCCGTAACATCCTTCATCGTCGGCCCGAATACGGTATCCAAGGCCGTTTGATAGCCGGGCAGCCATTTGAGCAGATCCGTGAAGCCGTCCGGAATCATTTTGACCATTTCTTTCATACCCTCCGGCATGTCTTCCCGGCCGAGATACAAATTCCATACTTCCTCGTCGTTCACGAGCGGAACACTGCCGAGCGGCCACTCGGGCTGCAATCTTTGCATCCAGCCTTCTTTGGAGAAAGTTAGCCACTTGATGAACTCGAATGCTTCTTCCTTATACTTTGAGCTGCTGGACATGCCGACATAGTCGGTTACCATCGGAATTTTTTGCCCGCCGTCCCCGGCAGGGACCGGTCTGATATCCCACTTGAATTTGGCATTCTGCGCGTTGCCGCCGATACTCCAGGTGCCGTCGTACTGCATGGCGACCTTGCCGAGCATCCACGGCCACTGGTCTTTGCCGAACCATTGCTGAATTTCTTCCGGCTTATAAATATCATAAGTAACCTTGTCCGAATACATCAGCTCGTCGACGAAATCGGTCGCTTGCTTGAATGCCGGGCTCGTAAAATTGAATTTCTCGCCATCCCATGTATTCCACTGCAGATTCGAGTCAATCTGGGCCGGCAGCGTTTCGCGAAGCGCGGCAACGTTCGACATGCCGAATTGCTGATCGTTGAACTTCGTCAGTTTGACGGCGGCATCGCGCATGTCCTCCATCGTCCAATTCATCGGCGGCACCGGCACGTTCTCCTTCTCGAAAAGATCCAGGTTCAGGTTAATGCCGAACAGGAACAGGGAATGCGGAAGCGCATACTGTTTGCCGTCGTAATTCGCCGTTGCGTCCAGGTTTTTGAATGTTTTGCCCTGGCCGTATTCGTCGTCGTTGTTCAGATACGGCGTCAAGTCTTCGAGCCAGCCGTTGGCCGCCGCGAACGGTACGCCGAAGGTCCACATGACGTCGGGAAGTTCGCCGGCTGCCGCAACTGCCGACAATTTTTCATTCCACGGCCAATCCACAGCGGTATCCTTCACAATTTTGATGTTGGGGTGAGTCGCCTCGAATGCTTTAATGTAACGGTCGCTTTCTTCCGGCGACATCCAGGTCGCCCATTTGAGCGTAACCGTCTCTTTCGGCGCGTCGGCCGCCGTGCCGCCTTCTTCTCCGGCTTCGTCCGCAGGAGCATCCGTATTGTCCGGCGAAGCGTTGCCCGTCTCATTGGCCGGAGCCTGGTTTCCCCCGCCGCCGTTGTTGCCGCCGCAGGCCGATAATACCAGCGCCAGGCACGTAATCAGTACTAACGACATGGCAAGTGCTTTTTTCATCTCGCATCTAACTCCTTCGAGTGTTTTTCGCTTACCGCTTATTGATCGAATCCGTTTCTTGCAACCCGCCCGTTTGTGACTCCGGTACTGCCGATTGGCTTCACATCACCTCCCGCAATGGTTTTCTTCCGGGCCTCAGGCACAGCTTGAACGGCGGCTTTGGTATAGAAACGTTTCGACAATCGACTCAAATGCTCCCTTTCCCATGATTGCAAAAACTTATTCGCAGGTTCAAGGCCCTCTGTTTCACACAGTCAAACAAACTTGGCATATGACTTGTTACACGGTATATGTATGCGGTTTCAAGACCGTGGAAACCCTTACATTTTTATTGAATAATACTTGTGCATTGTGTTTAGTTCAGCATGTCGTGATCTATCGCGAACGTTCAGAAATGACTCGAAACGTTTCACCCATTACTTGAAATTTAACACACCCTTTTGAACGAAATCAATATTATTTTTTCTATTCGAGACTTGGGAACTACACAGACATGGCAAGCGATTCGGATAACGACAGCACTTCCTCAGCGGCCACTTCCCTGCCGAGACGGTCCGACATGTAAATGCCTTCACTAATCAGCATCGTTTGCAACGCAACTTCAGCAGTCGGCAGCAGATCGACTTTGCCTTGCAGCGCCGCGATCCAATGATGCTGCGAAGAATCATACGCGTCGGTGTTGTCCCGGAGATTACGCCACCGGAAGTCCATCGCATTCAGATTGAAGCTGCTGTCCATTTCCAAGTCGCACATATTGGTGTGATAGCTGAGCGGCACAGGTTTGCCTGCGGCATATCCGGGCAGCCTGAGCCCTCCTTCGGAGCCGACAACGCTGCTGCCCTCGAAGTCATTTAAATGAATCGCCCACGATTCGATAATATCCAGCGTGATGCCGCCTTTGAACCGCACAAAACCGACGCCCAGCTCTTCCACGTTGAACTGTGAAATATTTTTCCGCCGCTTGTCGATTTCCATCTCCTGATACGTTTGGCCTGTGATCGTCAGCACTTCAGGCGCGTCAAGCAGGTACAGGATCTGCGAGATGTTATAGACGCCCATATCCAAGAGCGCGCCGCCTCCGGCCGTTTCCTTGCGCGTGAAATATTGCGTTCCATAGCCGTCAACGTAAGGGCGGCCCCGTCGGCGATATCCGGTGGAACGGGCATGGAACAGCCTGCCGAGCTTGCCCTCCTCGATGAGCACCTTGGCCGCTTTCGTTTCTTTAAAATACAGGAAACTCAGTTGAATGTGCAGCTTCTTTCCGTACTGCTTGGCGGCATCGAGCATCGCTTTGCCGTCGATGAAAGAGCCTGCGATCGGCTTCTCGCAATACACATGTTTGCCGGCTTTCAGCGCTTCGATGGTGACGGGAGCATGGAAGTTATTATGCAGGCACACGTCCACCGCATCGATGTCGTCCCGCTTCAGCATTTCCCGGAAGTCGGAATAGGTGTGTGCAATATTATACTTTTCAGCGACACTTCCGAGCTCGGATTCATTAACATCGGCAGCAGCTACAACCTCTGCGCCTTCAATGTCCTTATAAGAATCAAGGTGAACTTTGCCGATCATCCCTACGCCTATCATACCGATCCTGATCTTATCCATCGTCATCCCTTGTTGCTTTCCTGCTTCAGTTTCGTCAAAAGGCGGCGTATATTGGCAAGCTGCCACTCTACTTCGACGTATTCGTTGTTGCCGGAATGGTGCTCCACGCTGTAATGCCCGGTATAACCCGCATCCATCAGGTTCCCGATTTTTTCTTCATAGCTTGGGAGTACCCATGCCGCAAAATGGGTATGAAAAGCGTACTTGGCGCACAGCTTATCGCCGTTCTCCTTATCGGCATCCCAGTTTTCCAGATGAAGCAGAATACCGAATGCCGGGCTGTCTACCGCTTCTACCAGTTTTCTGATATTTTCGGGATCGCGCGAAGTGCCCCAGTGATTTTCCGGACCGACTTTATAACCGCCATCCTCTGCACGGCGTGCGTACTCCTTGTAAATTTTCACCGTATACTCAAATTGCTCCTCGGTCATACCGAGTTCTTGCCCGCCCATATCGATCCTTACCGTTTGCGCGCCTAATATTTCAGCGGCGCGCAGGTTCTGCAGGGCGTTCCGATAGTGCTTCTCTCTGAGCTCCGGATCCTCTTCCCACACGTGAGCGCCGTCTACGCACAGATTGGCGAGATGCAGCTCCTTTTCATCCATTGCGGATCTGATCTTGCGCAAATAATCATCCTCGTAGGATGCCAGCATAATGTTCCAAATATCTGCGCCGCTCACATGATAACGGTACTTCAAGCTTTCCAGATAGCCGAAAAGGTCGATCCTTCCCTCATTAAACATGCCGTGAAATGAATAGGATGCGATGGAAATATTCATTTTTCTCCTCCTTAATCAGGTTAAACGTTTCGATCAAACCACGAATCGCGAATACGAATTAATCCTCCACAAGTTCAAACATGGCTTCCAGCCCTTCGGCACTGCTCGGCCCCATCGTCACTTTGAACATGCCTGGCTCCAACGTGTGCCGCAGCTGCCTGCCTACAAAGCTGAGCTGCCGCGCCGAGACGGAGAATCTCACCTCCCTGCTCTCACCGGCTTCCAGGAGAAGCTTGCGAAAAGCCTTCAATTCCTTCTCCGGCCGCGTAATCGACGCCGCCATCCAAATAGCGCTTCATGCGGGGCCGTCCCGTGCGCTTGGCGTTATACGAGATCGGAACCTGACCGACCGTCCGCGGAAAGGTAAAGCCCCCGAAGCCTATTCGAAACGTTTCACTAAACAGCTAGAAAATTTCGTGCAGCTTATACCGCATACAAGGACTGCTTCTGAATCTATTCACTGTATAAGATACCATCCCGTTTGTTTTTTTGTAAACCCTTTCTTTTTGTGGCGCACCCAGGACCGCCCGACTGCGCCATTTCCTCCGGCGTCTTCAATGCAATGGAGACGGACATGTTTCATCGGCAGCGTACCTCCGTTCGTGCATTTCCTTTTACCGGTAAATGGCTGTTCCCTATATTCCCTAAATCCGGTTAAAGTCATGTATCTGGACGATCCTTTCCTTCCTCGTTCCGCAAACAGCACAGGTTATGATTTCGCCATGCGTGCCACACCAAAAAGGGGCGTCCCCGCAAGGCAATGTCATTAAGTTAACCTGAAAGACTAAACTGGAATTAAAAATGAAATCCGAAACGGCATGGGAAAAAGCCCTGTGCCGTTTGTTTTTTGTGCAAGCAAGGAAAAAAGGGTACAGCAAACAAACGGATGGAATATCCGCTAAAAAAAGGGTCACGAATTATGCTACTCTGTAGACGAAGCTAACAGCTGATTTATAGCGGATTTTGCGCGTATTCTCCTGCCCTGGGCGGATGGGTCGAATCGGCAAAATGTTTTTGCGAATCAGCGCTTCAACATCGGGCGGGGGTTCATCACCACGTGAACGCAGGAAGTGTCTACAAACGTGAACGGCAACCGTGAAGTTGACTTGGTAGAGGTGCCGTTTAGCCATTTTGGAAATGACTACGTGCGAGGTAATCATTTCAGTGAAATTGTACATGATCATTCTTGCGAAAATCTCTTGGATGATGGACTCTTGTTTCTTTGCGTGAAAACTCGTCAACCCGACGGTGTATTTCAATGCTCTGAAAGAGGTTTCAATGCCCCATCGCATGTTATAAATGGACTTGAGTTCATCGGGTGGGAAATCAACGGCGGAAAGATTGGTAATGACGGTTTCATAAGCGCCACTCGGCAGGACGAAACGAACAACCCGAAAGGAAATCGGGTAATACAAGTTTTCATGCAAATCTAAAAAATCAAATGTTGATTTGGAAGGGATGAACTTGTACATCCCGGGATGGGCCTTGACCGCTTTGGTTTATTTTTTGGTGAGTGTCAGATGAACGTCCATATCAAACTCTCCGCTAGAGGGCAAACGCAAGCCCGAAAGAATACCACTGGAATCCACATCCTTTACCCGTATGACGTAGTTCCACCCTTTGCGCTCAATATGCGCGAAATTGTTGTAACTTTCATAACCTCTATCGGAAACAACAATGGTTTTGCCTTTGATGGGGGAACGATCAACCATATCTGCCAGTACCCTTCCCTCATTGCACAACCTTCGTGGCTGAATAATGGCATCAACGTAAAGTCTGTTACACAAGTCATAGGCTGCGTTCAAATGCAGAAGGTTATAGCCTTTCGTGTTTGGTTGACTTAGAAAATGAGTATCCGTGTCCGCAGGATCAGTTGCGATATGCAAATCCGAACCATCAATGGCAAGTAATCGATACCCTCGGTAATACTTGATATCCGCAAACGATTGCGTAAATTCGTGGAACACGAATTCCACAGCAGACGGCAGGATTTTATTCCTCTGCTGAACAAAAGCAGAAGTGGTTGCGGTGTTTACGTCATAACCCTGCGATTCCAAGAGTTCCTTATAGATAGAGGCTGTTACCGCCCATTGAGATCAGGAGTTGCATAACCGTTTCAAAGGGCAGCTTTTTCTTTCGGGTAAAATCTTTTTCAGGGTATTTGACATAAGGTGCTGGTGCGGCTGACATTTCTCGTATGAGAGATGTCAGCGTTTCTTTTAGCGNGGGTAAAATCTTTTTCAGGGTATTTGACATAAGGTGCTGGTGCGGCTGACATTTCTCGTATGAGAGATGTCAGCGTTTCTTTTAGCGAATTCGCGTACTCATTCATTGACGTAACCTCCCACTATAAAGTAATGTTTTCTCCTGTTTTCTCACTCATTCTCAAGATTTCAACTTTGACAACATAAGAGGTGCTGGTGGAGAATGTAGTCTGCACCACGATTATCTGTAAGAGCGTAGGCGGGAACAGAGCTTAGGATCATTTTGTTCCAAAACTGTCGATAATGAATTATGATCGCACAGTGGATCTCCACATTCACCCTTGGGGTTTACCCTCCCATGTCACGCTGGGTCTATGCCCTTACATTCCTTCGTTCTACCTCTCAAGGGGTGGATGCCGATTCTTGCTCCTTGTTTTTCAAGGGGCTTCGCCACACACTTCCAACTGCTTGTCAAGTTCTATTTCTATTTTTTGCACAAAAAAAAGAGCGGGCTATCTATTCGATAACCTGCTCTTTTTCTTGATTTTTGGCCTTGCGCCTTATCTTAATGACATTGACCCGCAAGGACGCCCCTTCTTGTGATTAAGATCGCAGTACGTTCTGGAAATATGCCCTGCCCCCGGACACGCTTACTCCGAAATATCCGCTGCCGAAGCGCGTATCGTTTACGTCGATGACCGGCGACGCGCCGCCGTCGAAGTAAACCTTGATATTGGTGCCGCTTGTCACGACTCTGACGCGATAGGTTTTACCTGCCTGGACAAGCGTAGGCGAGGTCGCCAATACCTGACTGCTGCTGAAGCTGCCGTTCACTTTGTAGAACAGGCGCACGCCCCGCTGGACCGGATCCGCTTGGAGATAATAGCCGTCGGAGCCGTCGGAGTCGGACCGGAAGATGAGCGAGCCGCTGCCGCCGGTTTCATCCGGCTTGATGTCCGCTTCATAAGTGAAATTCGTGCCGGTCGCCGTGGACATGTATGCGCTGTCCCTGTCGAACGTTCCCGCGATGCCGTCGCCTGTGGCGACCCATAGCGCCGCGGGATATGACGCCCAACCGGTCAGGTTCGTGTTCAGCGAAGCGCCGACGTTGACGACGGTGGTGCCGACAATCGAGCCGTCTTGTGTGGTCGCTGTGATGACTGTACGCCCTTGAGCGACTCCCGTCACGATCGCGCTGCGGGAATCGACCGCCGAAACCGTCGCCACCGACGCATTGCCGGAGCTCCAGGTCACGTTTTTGTTCGCGGCCGTCCGCGGCAACACCGTCATATAGAGCCGTTGGGTCGATCCGGCGCCGAGCTCGATTTTGCCGCGGTCCATGACCACACGCTCCGGCGTTGCGCCGCCCGTCGGTTCATAGCGCCACGTGTTCGCTAACGGATACACTTTGAGCGAGACAACGGTCACATTGCCGCCCGTGGCGTAGAAAGACATGCCGTCGCGGGTGAGGTCCGGCAGGATGATGTTCGAAAAAACAGCTTTGCCGTCGTTGCCAAACACCTCAACGGACGACTCATCCACGTAGATTCTCATCTTGACGCGGTTGTTTACGGGAGACAGAACCGCTTCGCGTTGCGCGGTGAAATAAGCCGTGAAATCGTCCCGTCCGGCATTGCCGCGGTTGACGAACATTTTGGAGTTGACGGCGTTGTAGCCGACAACCGTCTTCTGATCTCCCAATTCGCGGAGCCGGAATCCGAATTCGGAGGCCGCGCCCGAGGCCGGCAACTCCACCTCCGCTTCGATCTCATAAGCGTTGCCCGACAGGCCTGCAAGCAGGTTGGAGCTGTCAGGCGCCACCGTGACATTGCTCCACGAGCTTGCACTCCCGCGCAGCGCATTCAGCTCGGCGATCGGCGTTTGAACCAGGCGCATCCCTTCGCCCGCAAAGTTCTTCAGCGTAAGCACCCGGGGAATAGACATTTGGTGCTTCCAGGGCCATGTCGGAAAGCTGAACGGATAATCCCAATTGCTCATCCAGCCAAGTTGAATTCGCCGCCCGTCTGCGGCGGGAATGTCCGAGAAGGTCATGGCTGCGTACATGTCTTTGCCGTATTCGCCGCGGAGCACGGTGCTCGCCGGATTGTCGCTTGTAAACGCGGTGCCGTCGAACGTTCCGACGAAATACTCCGAAGAGGAGCCGTCCGTCTGTGCGGACGGTCCGGTGCTGATGACGAGCACCCATTTCTTGTTCGAGGGATTCCCGTCTACGGCCAGCTGGAAAAAGTCAGGGGTTTCCCATGTCCCGCCGTGAAGATAGGGACCGTATCCGAAGGAGCTGGCATACGTCCAATTGAGCAAATCTGCAGAAGTGAAGAACCGGACGTGATCCCCGCCCGAGACAACCATCACCCACTGGGAGCGATCGCCGTCCCATACGACTTTGGGATCTCGGAAGTCCCAATTGCCGTTGGCGCCGCCGGGATTCTGAATGATCGGATTGCCGCCGTAAAATTCCCATGTCCGGCCCTTGTCTCTGCTGTACGCGACGCCGATCTTCTGATTGCCGCCCGGTTTGTCCGGATGGAACATCGTATAGTAGGCAATGAGCCCCGATCCTCCGCTGAACAAACCGGAGACGTTATTCGCGTCGACAACCGCCGATCCCGACCAGGCATGGCCCGAGTCCGTCCATGGAAGCGCGATCGGCAGGCGCTTCCAGTTAACGAGGTCGGTGCTGACCGCATGCGTCCAATTGCCCCCGTCCTGCGTGAACAGATGATATTCACCCTCATAGTACACGAGACCGTTCGGATCGCTGATCCATTGCTGCGCCATAGTATAGTGATATTGAGGACGGTTCAGTCCGGTATAATACTCGCTAAGCGGGAATACATAGACGTTCTGGAAATAAGCAGTTCCGTTGTAGGCGCTCAGTCCCAGTCTGCCTGAGGAATAGCTCGCATCCGTCACGGTGATTGCCGGTGTCGCGTAACCGTCCACATACACCTTGATGCCGGAGCCGTTCGCGATCACTTCGATATGGTACGTCTTCCCCGCGTCGATCGTCATGTTCGCGGTAGCGATCGTGGCTCCTCCATTGGCATTGAACAACCGGACCCGGTCGAGATTCGGATCGATGTTCAGCACATAGCCGGCGGAACCGG
This sequence comes from Paenibacillus darwinianus, assembly GCF_000598065.1. Classification (GTDB taxonomy): domain Bacteria; phylum Bacillota; class Bacilli; order Paenibacillales; family Paenibacillaceae; genus Paenibacillus_I; species Paenibacillus_I darwinianus. The sequence continues at coordinate 29,011 of NZ_KK082153.1, forward strand.
TCGAGTCGGCACGGAACACAAGCGCGGCAGTGCCCAGCGGCGAGCCGGCGTCCACTTTCAAATCGCCTTCGAGCACGAAGTCGGTTGCCGTGGTGGCAGCGATACGGAACGTGTCCGCGGCTCCCGAGCTGACCGCCTTGACCCCGTTCAAATGCGGAGTCCACGCGCTGCCGGACGTCGTCCAGCCGTTCAGGTTCGTAAGCATATCGCTGATCATGATATTCTGGAACGTTACGCTGCCGTTATAAACGCCCAGCCCGGCAAATCCGCTTGCGTACGAGCTGTCGGTAACGGTGATAACCGGATCGTAACCGTTCGCGGGAACAAAGCTCGTTTGCAAGTAAACCTTGATCGTCGAACCTTCGGCCTTGATCTTCACATGATACACTTTGCCGGTGTCGATCGTCGCGGTGTACGTCGCCAGGGTGACGTCCCCGTTCGTTTTGTACAGCCGGAGCCGGTCCAGGTTCGGATCAACCTGCAGCGCATACGCCTGCGAGCCGCCGGCGCTCGAACGGAACAGCAGCGTGCCGACCGCATAAGGGTCTTGCACGATCATATCCGCTTCATACGTGAAGTTGTCCGCGCTCGTCCCGGAAATCGCATAAGCGTTCTGACCCCCGGCAGCGGTCGCCTTCCAGCCCTGCGAAGTCGTCGTCCACGTTCCCGACGCCGGATTCCAGCCGGTCACATTCGTTTTGGTCTCATAAACGTACACATTCTGGAAATAAGCGGTGCCGTTGTAGACGTTGAAGCCGATGTTCCCTTTCGTGTATTTGGTATCGCTGACCGAAATGGCCAGGGTACTTCCCAAATAAATCTTGGTGACGGACCCGTCCGACACGACTTTCAAACGATAGAACGCACCCGTGTTAATCGTCGTGCTGTAAGGCGACCCGACATCCGAGCCCGTGGCGAAATCGAACAAACGAACGCGGTCCAGATTCGGATCGATGTGGACCACATATCCGTTGGAACCGTCCTCGCCCGCGCGAAACACGAGCGCCCCTACGCCGAACGGCGTGGAAGCGTCCACCTTGACATCGGCCTCGTACACGAAATTCGTCCCGACCGTCGCTGTCGACATATTGAACGCGTTGGCGCCTCCTGCGCTGACGCCTTTCAGACCGTCTCCCGCAACCGTCGTCCATGTGCCGGAAACCGGCAGGTAACCCGGCATGTTGGTATTCCAGTCCGCAGCAAAGACGGTATTGGCACCGAAGAACACGACGCTGGACCATACTAATGCGAAAATCAATCCCGCCTTGAGCGAAATCATGCGATTACGTTTCATGGGCATGCATCTCCTTGTCTTAATGGGGGTTGACGAACAAACGCCTCTACGGCGTGGCTTCCAGTAAATCTCAACAATTCCATAAAAGATGAAACCGCTTTCATTTATGGTCATTTTGAGAGCTTTGCTGGCAGCAAAGCTCATCGGCGCCGTTCAGTTCCTACGTTTCCGGCCAAATCGATTTCATTTCCCAGGCGTCGAGACATCCCAGCACTCCTGCGCCCTGTCGCGCGAACAGACGAACCGCGGTACTGGACGGATCAGGATAAATCCGGTTCGTGACGGTGATGCGCCCGTCGTTGGCAAACAGCTCCACGGACGAACGGTCAATAAACAAATGGAGCTTGATACGGCCGTCTTCCATTGGCGACAGAGGAGCTTCGCTGATTCCTCCGTCTCCGCTGCCCGACCTGCCGCGGTCCATCAACAGCTTGCGGTCCGCCTTCCGATAGACGATTTCCGTAAATTCCGAGCCGTCTTCCGAACAACGGATACGCAGTCCGAATTCCGCTTCATCGGATGCCGCCGTATCGAATACCGCGATAATCTCCAATGCGTCGCCGCGAATTTGCGGCAGCGGGATGAACGTATCCGCGCCAATTTCAAGCCCGCCAATCGCCGTATGACTGCCGCGCAAAGCCTCAAGCTCCGGCACGGGCAACATCCTTACGGTTCCGTCTGCGGCCAAGGTCAATTCGCGCGGAACCGTCAGGGCGCCCATCCACCCTTCCGCGTGCTCCGGCATCCGGGCCCCCCAGATGTTCATCCACCCGAACAGAATTGTTCTGCCACGGCTGTCAAGCATCGTCTGCGGGGCATAGAAATCGAAGCCGTAGTCGAGCCGGGCATGATGACGCCGATGAAACCTGCCGCTCCCGTAGTCGAAATCTCCCGTCATATAGAGCGTTTTGGTCGCGCCCATGTTCATCGGGGATACGATGAGAACGTGCCGGCCATGATCGCCCAACGGGAACAAATCCGGACATTCCCACATATTGCCCATCGTCCCGTCGCTTTCCGCCGCCACTCCGACATAGCGCCATTTCCGCAAGTCATCCGAAGCGTAAAGCAGCGCTTTGCCAAGCCCGTCTTTGCCGTACCCGACGACCATATACCAGACATCTTCATACTTCCATACCTTCGGATCCCGAAATCCGAAGCCTCCTTCCTCTGGAGGTCCCGGAATGATCGGCCCCGCCGGATGCTTCATAAAATGAACGCCGTCGGCGCTTGTCGCCAGACACTGCACCTCCACCGGATTCCTGCCGTCAACATGCCCGGTATAAACGAGCGACAGCACTCCGTTGTCATCAACCGCGCTGCCCGACCAGCAACCGCCCGCACTTCCGCTTCCGTCCAGTTCATAAGGCTCGGAAGGAGCGAGAGCCACCGGCAGGTGTTCCCAATGGACCAAGTCCGCGCTTTTGGCATGGCCCCAGTGCATCGGCCCCTGCTTCGGTTCAAACGGGTAGTGCTGATAGAACACATGGTACTCGCCTTTGAATTGGATCAAGCCGTTGGGATCATTCATCCAACCGGCCGGAGGCATCAAATGGTAATGCAGCCGAAAACGGTTGTCCTTGATTGCCGTTGCCGGGTCAGCCAGTGCCTTGTTCGCACGATCGATTTGTTCCTGGTGTGTCATTGTGCATAGGCCTCCATATGGATGTCATCTTGTGAATACGCAAACCGGTAAAGACCGCACTGCCTCCCGAAGCGAACAGCTCCAAACCGGCGCTTCCGGGATCCGGATAGATCAAGGAGGTGAAAACCTGCAGGCCGTCGTCGAAGAAGAGCTCGATGCTTGAGGCATCAACGAAGGCATGCAGTGTCAATCGGTTCGCCGACCGGTATCTCGGCGCGTTGAACCGCTTCGCGAAACGGGCCGGATTGCCCGAACGGTTCCGAATATCCGAGAAGCCGGAGCGCGTACGGTCCAGGAACAGTTCATGCGTTCGAGCGCAATAGCCTGCAACGGTCGCTTCCGAATCTGAGGTTCTGAACCGAAAGCCGAACTCGTCGATTTCCTCCCACTCTACAGTCGCCTCCAACTCATAAGAGGAGCCGGTGAAATCCAACCGGATCACACCATCCTCAACCCGAAGCTCCCGCAGTTGTGAAGATTCCCCGCGCAGCCGCTTCAATTCGGCGATCGGCTGCTGCGCCAGCCTGACCGCCTCTCCCTCCGTCCGGAGAGAAAGGGCTCTGGGGATCGACATGGCCCCCTTCCAGGGATCGGTCGGCGCGTCGAACGGATACATCCAGTTGGACATCCAGCCAAGCCAGATCCTTCTGCCGTCCTCCTCCGGAATGTCCGAATAAGATACCGCCGCGTAGAAATCCCGACCGAAATCCGTCCAGCGCACTTCGTTGCCGGGCAAATCGTTAACGAATTGCCGGCCGTCGAAACGACCGATAAAACACTGCGCCGTCGAGCCGTCCGTCTCCTCATTGTCGCCGATGCTCACATGCAGAACCCATTTCACGTCATGATCATTCCCATCTACCGCAAGCGGAAACAAATCCGGGCATTCCCATACGGCGGCATGCGAACCCTGGCCTTCTCCGAATTCGCTTTCGAACGTCCAGTCGATCAAATTGGGCGAGCTGTAGAAACGGACCCTTTTATCTGCGGAAACAACCATCACCCATCTGCCGGTTTCCGGGTGCCAGAGCACCTTGGGATCGCGAAAATCCTTTAACCCCGGATTCGGGATGACCGGGTTTCCTGCGAACTTGGCCCAGGTGCGCCCCTTGTCGCTGCTGTATGCGAGGCTCTGGGATTGAAGTCCGTCCTTGAAGTGCGTGAAGACGGCTGCCAATCCCGGTTTGCCGTTAAAAAGACCGCTCGTATCCCGCCAATCCACCACCGCGCTCCCCGACCAGGCATCCCCAAGCTCGTCGCCGGCCAGAGCCAGCGGAAGATGCTCCCAATAGAGCAGATCGCGGCTCACCGCGTGTCCCCACCTGCCCGTGTACTGGTAGCATTGATGATACTCGCCCTCGAAGCACACCATGCCGTTCGGGTCGCTCATCGCTCCCGAAGGAGCCGACAAATGATACTGAAGCCGATACGGTTCCTGATAAGCCGTCGCAACCATCCTCATTCTCCCCTGACCGGTTCGCCTCCCATGCTGAACAGAAAGGTCCTTCACGACAACGGGATCGCTCCGGACCTCTCCCCATTCGAGCTGTATGAACGGCGAATCGTTATGGTTATTGCGTTAAAGTGATCTTAATGCCTTCTTCAAGCAGATTCTTGGCGTTCGTTGCAAACGTGCCTACAGGCGTGCCGTCCTTGATGCCTGTCATGGCAGCCCCGTTCGCATCCCAGTACTTCTCGACGCCGATCGGCGTGAACAGGATATTGCCCGCCAGCTTGTTCATCAGATCAACCTTCTCTTGGCCGAAGTTTTTGACATTGTTCCCGGCAGCGGCCTTCACCTCATTCTCGGATACCATCTTGATGAACGCGGCAGCACCCTCCGGATTTTTCGAGGCCGTCGGAATCGCCCATCCGGACAATCCGCCCGGACCTGCGTCCGGTGTGCCTTTCGGGCCGGTCGGTACCGGTACGAAATCAATCTCATAGTCGCTCTTGAATACATTGAAGCCTGCCATACCGTATTCCGCGGTCATGGCGAGCTTGCCGTTCTTGAATTCGCCGATGAAGTAGTCGCCTTCTTTCTCCGCATCGATGAACTTGTCTTTCAGAAGCGCGTCCTGCGCAAACTGCATCGCTTCCTTCACGTTCTCGGATTCGTAATTGGTCGTGATGGTGCCGTCGTCGTTAAAGGACATAATCGTTTTGCCGTTCGAAGCGACGTACAGCGGATAGCCGGCGTCCCACCAGCCGAAGCCGAACTGGTCGTTCTTGCCGTCGCCGTCCGTATCCATGGTGAGCGCTTTCGCGACCTCCCGGAACGAATCCCACGTCCAGTTTCCTTCCGCATAGTACTCGGATGGCGTCTTCACGCCATTGTTCGCAAACAACGTTTTATTGTAATAAATGACGATCGGAGCGGCCGAAGTGCCGGCCGCATACGGTTTGCCGCCGAACGTGAACGTGTCCGTCACCGCGCTGTTCCAGAACGAGTCGGACAGGTCGATGTATTGATCGATCGGCTGCACGATTTTCTTGAGCGGATACACCGGGAAGTTCTGGTCGTTTGCCTGCGCAACGTCAACTTGATCGCCGGCATTGACCATGGAGATCAGCGTAGGCTTCTGATCGCCCCAAGGAACGGCGATAACGGTAACCTTGCCGCCATACGTCTGTTCGAACTGCGGAATCGTTTCGTATACCGCATCATACGCGTCCGGATTAGCGGCCTTATTTTCTTCATACTGCTCTTTTGACGTGTGATACAGAATCGTGATGTTGCCGTCGGCGAGCTTCGTCCCGTCCGTCGATGCCGTGTCAGCCGCTTTGTCATCCTCCGCCGGAGCGTTATTGCCCGCGGCATTCGTTCCCGCTCCGGCGTTGCTGCCGTTGTTTCCGCCATTACCGCCGCAGCCCGCAAGCAATGCCATGAGCATGAATGCGGCCAGTGCAATCGCAAATACGGATCGTTTGTTGTTTTTCATTGTCTCTTGTTCCTCCTCATTGTAGATGGATAACTCCCTGAATGACTCATTGAACGACTCCCTCTGCCTTTAAACCATGATTCCAACCTGCCGCTCATCACCCGGCCGGCACCGCCTCCCTTCATATTGAAAAAAATCAATCGTACTGCGCTGCAAGCCTACTTGATACCCACATTCTCCACACTATCCGTGAAGTAGCGCTGCGTAACCAGATACAGAATCACGAGAGGCAATATCGACAGAAGCGCACCTGCCTGAATTCGGGTGACGATAACCAACGGATCGCTGATCGTTTGGACATTGACGACCGATTCCAGATCGACCCGGAGGGAGGACAGCGCAATGGCGAAGTTCTTCTTGAGATTGCCGAGCAGCAGATTCGACATGTAGTATTCATTCCAATGCCAGACGAACGAGAAGAGAAACACGGTAATAATCGCGTTCCTGGCGTTCGGCAGCATAATGAAGAAGAATGTCTTGAAAGGTCCATAGCCGTCCACATAGGCCGCATCCTCCAGCTCTTTGGGCATGCCCGAAAAAAACTGGCGGAAGATGAAAATGTAGAGGCCCGAGCGCAGCCCCATCGCGAACAGCGACGGCAAGTAGAAAGCCGAGTAATTCCCGACCAGGCTGATGGAATCCGGCCCACCGGCTATGGCGGACAAAATACCCATTAAGCCAAAGGCATCGAAATACTTCATTTCCGCATACAAAGGAAGAATAATCGTTTGCACCGGCACCATCAGCGTCAGAATGACGAGGGTGAACAAGACCTTCGCGAACGGAAAGCGAAACCTTGCAAAGCCATAGGCGACGAAGGCAGAAGAAAACACATCAAGCAGCCCGCTGCCGATCCCGATGTACATGCTGTTGGCGAAGGCGTCCCAGAAATCCATCACCCGGAGGGTGTCGGTAAAGTTCGATAAAGTGAAGCTTTTCGGAATCCAGATGACGCTCGGATCCATCGCTTCCTCCGGACGCCTGAGCGCCATGCTCAGCATATAGAGCAGCGGATATAGCAGCTGATAGGCCAAGACGGCCAGCACAGCGGCGCGGATGAAGGAAACGGCCGCCTTGCGTGTGCGTTTGTTCCATTTATTCGCGATCATCGCTTTCAAGTGGTTCACCGCTTTCGTTTAATCCTGGAGATTGACGATTCGTTTCTTGATCAGCGCGTAAAGAGCGCCGAGGAATAACGCGATGCCCAGAAGATACAGCCAAGCCAGCGCGCTGCTGTACCCGAACCGGACTTGCGAGAATGCCGTGTTGTAAATCATGAGAATGACTCCGTTGCCGTAATCGGTGAACGTATCGATGATCGTGTAGACGACATTGAGCAGCATGATCGGCGTAAGCATGGGCAGCGTAATTTTCCAGAATTGCTCCCATGCTCTTGCGCCTTCCACGGCGGAGGCTTCATACAAATCGCCTGATATCGCATGCAGGCCTGCCAGGAACAGAAGCACCTGTACCCCGGAGCGCCATGTGAGGTCGAAAATGCGAGCAATGACATTGTTGAACACTTCAATTAATTGCGGACCGATTCCAAGCTCCGTCAGTATGCCGTTAATACCTGCGCCGCTGAACAAATACACGCTCTCTGCTCCGCCCCGCAATCCCTGTGAGAAAACATCCTCCTTGAGGATTTGCATCAATACGCCCGAAGCGATAATGACCGGCAGGAAGGAAATCGCTCGCATGAGCCCTCTGCCTCTGAATTTATTCTTCAGGAGCACCGCCACAAACAGGCTGTATATCAGGATGAGGGGAACGCTATAGAACATGTTCACGAAGGAATTGACGGCTTCCCTTATAAATTGCGGGTCCCGGAAAATGGCATATCGGAAATTTTCCCATCCTGCGAAGCTTCCCTTGAGCCCGTCAGGCGTCAGCTCCATATTATAGAACGAGTATTTAAAAGACGTGATCAAGGGACCCGCGAAAAAGAGAATGAACCCGATCACCCACGGCAGCACGAACAGGAATCCGTACCATTGTTTTTTCTTCGTGTACGGCAGCGAACGAAGTCTGCTGATCATTGTTTTTCACTCCTTACCGGACACGATAGCCGTATGGTTCGATTCGTTCGTTATCCACCGTCACCGTCTCATCCGTGTAATTGACCACCGCGGATTTCCCGCCCGAGAAGGTCGTCCGGTAGACGCCTTCCGCCAGCTTCTCGTGATCGGTAATGGCCTTGCCCAGGATGGGCGCCAGTGCTTCATTCAATTCCTTGTACTGAGCCGCCACATCGTTAAACCAACGATTGAAATCGCCGCTGTACAAGCCGTCGAAGTCGGTCCCGATCAGCAGGCTGCCGTCTCGCGCGATAAAACGGTAAACCGGCAAGGTTCCTGCCTCGATCAGCTTCAGCATATACGCTCTGGTGTTGCCCATCAGATTGATCGGCTCGCCGTATGCCGGGATCAGTCCGCTGACGGCTATGCTGTAGAACGGAACCGCTTCGTCCTGTATATCGAACCGGCTCGAGTACAGCGGCACACCGGTCAGGTTCTCGGCGCTGGGGAACGTGTAGGCGTTAGGCCGATCGAACGATAAGCCTGCGATGCGGGAGGCAGCCGTCTCCAGGCTCTGCTCCCACAGCTGTCCGGTCTCGTTTTTTGCCAGCGTATTGCGGCGAAAATCGGAGTACACCATGGAACCGATGTTCTGCAGGGCGACACGTTCCAGACCTTTCTTCCCGGCGGAAGCGGAGAACCGTTCCAGCGCTTTCTTGACGGACTCCGGCTTGAGCAAATACCAGGGCTTCACCGTTGTATCCCTGGTTCCGTTACTGATCAGAAACTCGTACTGCAGAGATGGAGCGCGGCTGATATTTTTGGCGGCATCGAAAAACTTGTTGAAGCCGTTTCCGTTCTTATAGAGACTGACAGGATCGACGACAGGATAGAAGGCTACTCCCTTGTCATCCATGGTCTGAAGCAGCTTGCGAAATGCCTTATCGCCGCCGAGATTGCTTTCCGCATTCAAGGAGGCCGGTATCTGGTCTTTCATACCGCCCTTCATCCAGCCTTGGTAACGGATGCCGAGATTCGTCATGCCGCCTTCGATCAGACGGCCGGCAACCGTTTCCAGATCTTTGAAGCTGGTCAATGCTTCAACGGTTCCATAGGGGATGCCAAGGAAGGTATCCCGCTTTCTCACCCCTCCCAGAAACTCCATCATGAGCGGGATGGGGCCGGAAGCCTTCGCTGCAGCGGGTCTCACGCCTTTCTCCTCCGTCAAATACGTCCGGTAGCGTTCCGCCATGCCCGCATAATCGGCCTTCTCGCCGTTCAGGAAATAATATCTCACCTCGTAAGGCTGATTTCCGGTTACGGATTGGGAAGCGCGAACGACCGACTTCTCATTCAAGCTTCCGGCCATCAAAATGTTCGTCTCGAATTCCGTCAGGTTGAGATAGCTTGAAACCGCGTTATACTGATTGCTCTTGCGGCTGCCTTCCGCGATGATTCCGGCTTGATAGGCGCCTTGATGAATGACCGCGAGAAAGGCTTGGTCATTCCGCTTAAGACCGTAGACCGGCAGGCGGACGGTCTCCGTAACCTTGCTCTGCTCCGGCATACCGATTGCCTGATCGCCGCCATAAACCCGTTCATTATAGTTGCGGTAGATGCTTTTGTTGTTGTTGAACCGGATCAGCGCCCCGCTTCCGTCCGGGACGAACAAATAGCCGTCGTCCTGCAGGCTGCCGGCTCCGAAGAACGGCATCAGATAAATATTGACGAGCCGGTATTTATCACGCTGCTCGATGCGGTCCGCTGCGATCGTCGCGCTGAACGCATCGCCCTTGATGCTGTACCTGACGGGAATCGCAAAGCCCGCCTTCGGAAAATCAAACAGCACCTCGACGCCGCCTTCGATCTTCTTCCAGGCAAAAGCTTTCTCTTGAATACTGCCGATGTAATTGTTCAGCTGAAACGGCTTGCCCAGCGGATCCACATAATCCAGCAGCAGCTGGGCGTTAAGATCCTGCTTCTTGATCCCCTTCGCGATTTCATCGCTTTCCCTGTCGGCCGGATTGCTCGACCAGACCGCGCCCGACGACAGATCCGTCACGGTCACTTCCGCCGTCTGCGGATTAAAATCAAGCGTCAGCCGCCCGGTCGCGGCAGCACGCACACTCGGCCCCGCCGGGTCTGCCGCCGCGAGTTCCACGCTCGAATGCTCGGCCTTTCCCGTTTCAGGCTGCGCCAAACCGAATGCGGAGAAGGCGAGCGAAGCAACCGTCAATACCGCTATCCACCATCGTGCTCGCATTCCATGCCCCCCTTTCTCAGCTGCAGCCTAATAGCGGAACAGCAATTCGTTGTATATGCTATAAATGAACACGTAGGCCTGCTGGAACAACGTGTAGAACAGGACGCCCAGGAAGACGATGATCCCCATGGCGGCCAGCGTGAGTGCCAGAGACTGAAGATTCCGCACAAAACCGTAGTCATGTATCGTTTGCAGGCCGATCAGCATCAGCATGCCGCTCCACAGAGTCGCGACCACGGTCAGGTATTGCAGAAACACGCCCTCCTCCGCCAGCAGCACATTGCTTAACCACGTGGATAAAATGACTGCCGTCACATATGGAACGATGGCATAGGCGCTGACAATGATGATTTGAACGGCTTTTCCCTCCCCGTCCATCCATGTGGCGACCGCCCAATTCCCGACAACCCACAGTGCGAACAAGAGCACGGTCTTGGCTCCGATCAGCCAGATATTCAGTTCGCTGAGATCGTTATCATTGAACGCATATCCGGTGTTCTGTCTCTTCAGAACGGCCGCGAAGAAGAAGACAAGCACGATCAGCCCCGCTTGCGCCAGAGAACCTTTTCCTTCTTCCTTGATCGCATAAAAACTGTTAAATGGGTGAAGCAGGCATTGGATCAGATTAATACCGCCCCGAAAAGGATTGTGAAGCGTCACGCACTTTCCTCCCTTCTTTGGTCACCCGAATGAACCGATACACTTTATATCCGTAATACAGGACGACCAGACTGATGATGAGCGTCATGACAAGCGGCAAGGCGGTTCGAACCGCATCGATCCGGATGAACGCATAGGAGTCGGAATATCCGGTCCGGTCGCTTCCCAACCTGTAGTAGCGCATCGCTTCATCATACTTCTCCTGCTTTTCCAGTGCTTTCGCCATCCCGATATAGGCAAGCTCGTTGTGGACGTTCCGTTTGGAAACGATTTCCCACTTCGCAGCCGCCTCCTCGTATAAACCCTGGTTGTACAGTACAGTCGCCTGCCGCACCAATTCGCCGTACTCCGTCCGGACAAAGCGGGTAATATTGCGCTTGCCTGCATCCAGCACAAGCACGGAATCGTTCCAGTAGGCTACGGCCGCCGGCTGCAGGAAGGTTCCCGCCTGGTTGCCCAGCGCCCCGAATACCGCAACCGGGTTGCCTTCCTGGTCGTACTCAAACACTCGTCCCCTCGTTCGATCCAATCCCGCGATAAAGCCGTCCCGATCAATCGCAACGTCGACGAACGACGTATCCTGCTTCACCGCCTTGACCAGCGGAATTTCCTTATCTCCGTAATCGTTCGCTCCGTTCCGGCCCGTCAGAACGTTATTGCCGAGCGGATTAAGCTTCTTGATTTCCTGTCTGGAGTTCTGCGAGACGATCGTCGTCGTATAGACGAAACCGTCCGGGCCGATATCCAGATTGGAGTATTCGATCGGCAGCAGCTTGACCATTCCCTCACGCTGCTCCTTGGAAAGCACGCTCTTCCAGAACGTTTCAAGTACGACCGTGGGCGTAACCTCCACTTTATTGCTTCCGAAGTAACCGAGAAACGAGCCGTCCCGATCGAATTGCATCAGTCCGAAGAACTGCCCCTCCGATAACACATACATTCTTCCGGCTGCATCCGCTGCGACCTTGGCCGGCTTGAATACGAAGTCTTTCGGGATCAGCGGATGCGCCGGTTTCTCGAGCACGAACTCCACCTGGCCCGCGACATTGACCCGAAGCACGCGCCCATTGCCTTTATCCGCGATGTACATCGTTCCATCTTCCGATTTGTACAACCCGGTCGGGCCTGATAAGGACGTTTCTTTGCCGTTCCAGGCCAGCTTGTCGATAATCCCGGTCGCCTGGAATCGGCCGTTCAGTTTGACGATCCGGTTATTGCCGGTGTCGGCCACATAAATGGCGGCATCCCGATCGACAAACAGGTCCTGCGGTTCGTTGAAATGCTCCGCCCCGGCCTCCAGTCCGGTGTAGGTTCTATCCGGGATGAAGCTGTTCGGCGATGCCTTCGATTCATTCCATTCGTTGTAAACATAGGCCTGATACGGCGCCTCCGCGTAGATCGTGGAGGAACCGGCCGAAAGCAGCGGAAGCAGAATAGCAGCGGCGATTATGCTCTTGATTTTCATGGCTCCTCCTGTTACTTGATGCCGGCGAAGGTCATCGTCTCCACTACTTTTCGCTGAAGCGCAATAAATACGACAATCGGCGGTATCATCAGAATGACCGATGCGGCCGCTCCGGCGCCCATTCGGGCAATCGGGTCTCCCGCCACGATCTGCTCCAGGGCCATGCGGAACACCTTCAACGATTCGCTGTAAACCAGTTCCTTGGGCGAGTAGTTCCACAGATTGATGAACTGGAAAATAACGACGGTAAGAATGGCCGGCAGCGTATTGGGCCATACGATCCGAAAAAAAGAGGTAAACTCGCTTGCCCCATCGATCCTCGCCGCCTCCAGAATGGCATCGGGAATCTGCTCGATAAACTGCTTCATCAAGAACAGACCCAGCGATGCCCCGATCCAGGGAAGCACCAGAGCGGCATAGGAATCCACAAGATTGAGCTTCGACAGCAGGACGAACTGCGGAATGAAGGTCACCTGCGGAACGAACATCAGAGCCATCACAATAATGGAGAAAATGATGTTCCTCCCCGGGAAACGGTGCTTGGCAAGCGGGTATGCCGCCATGGAAGCGAATACCACATGGAACAAGGTGCCGAGCACGGCCACAAGCGTCGTATTGAAAATATAGCGAAACAACGGCACCCACATATTCGATGCCAGCAGAAACAAATCGCTGTAGTTGGCGAGCGTTGGCCTGACCACGGTAAACCGCGGCGGAAATTGCAACAGCTCATCAATCGGCTTAAGCGATGTAATAACGGCAAAGATGAACGGCAGCGCGGAGAACAGACCGAGAAGGACAACAAAGCCGAATACCACGATATTGCCTGTCATCGAACGCCTCGAATGAATGCCGGCTTTCTTTTTTGTCAAGGAAATCACGCCGCTCCCTCCTTCCCGATTAGATGCCTACTTTATTCAGCAGCCTGGTCACGATCCGATTGGTCAGAACCATTAAGACGAACAGGACGACCGCCAGAGAAGAAGCGTAGCCCATCTCATAGCGAATACTGCCATAATCCATAATGTGGGTAACCATCGTTTCCCCCGCATACTCGGTGCTTGGGAATCCCGCCAGTTGAATGGATACGTCGGCAACGCTGAACGAGATGACGATCTGCATGACGGCCCCGAACACCAGCTGCGGAATCATCGACGGCAGCGTAATGTACCACAGCTCCTGAAAGCGGTTTTTGATCCCATCCATCACACCCGCTTCATACAAGCTTCCGTCGATGGTTTGCAAGCCGGCAACGAAGGCCAGAAAGCTGATTCCCATACTCATCCACAGTTGAACGATGATCAGAATGACCAGCAGCTGGTTCTGGTCGATCAGCCACGCAACCGGCTCCCGCAGAAAACCCCACTTCATCAGCGTCCCGTTCAGATAGCCAAAGGCATCGGGGCTGAATATCAGCCTCCACATGGGGTAGACGGAAACCCCGATGATGGTCGGGATATAGAAGAGAACGGTTGCGATGGACCGCAGCGTACGGGATAAATCATTGATGATCCAGGCGACAATAAAGCTGAGCGCGTAGCTGATCGGGCCGGTAATAAACGCGAACAGCATCGTATTCTTGAGCGCAATGATGAAAATATCGTCGTCCAGGAAAAGCCGAATGTAGTTATACCAGCCGATGAACCTCGGCGGTTCGATCAGATTGTAATAAGTAAAACCCATGACAACCGATAGAATGACGGGCAGAATGGTGAACAGGATAAAGAAGATCATGTATGGAGCCATTAACAGATAACTTTCACGATGCCTCTTGAATGCGGCGGCTGCCGTTCTCATCTCAATCACCCACCCCGAATTCATACCGTTTGCGTTTGATCTCTTCGTTGATTTGTTTGTTCCAATAGAACAGACTCTCGCGCGGATTCTCCAGATTGAACACCACGTTGCGGAAGGCATTGTCGATATTGCGGGACGTGTAGTAACCGCCCGGCAGTTCCGGAATTTCGTTCACTTGACCCCATTGCTCCAAGAGCGCGGCTTGCTCCGAACGGCTCCAATTGGCCGAGTCGAAGGCTTCCAGATTGGCCGGCATCCGTCTGCCCAGCACGCCCAATTCGTTCTCCAGCTCCTTGGCGAAGCGGCTTTGAATCTCCGGTTGGTTCCACCATTGCAGGAATGTCCACGCATCCGCTTTGTTGACAGCTTTGTTCAGCATAATCCCCGCCGTTCCGGTCGCCCCCGTCGCACGATTGACCGTTCCGTCCGCTTGCTTGACGCCTGGGATCGGGACCATCTTCCATGTGCCCGCAATCTCGGGTGCTGCCTTGGCCAGCCTGTTGTACAGCTTGTAGCCGGATATGACAATCGGCATCTCGCCGGTGCGGAATCGGTTGAAATCGTCCTTGTAGAGCGGATAGTCGTAAAGCATGTAGAAATCGGTCCATTGCTTGAACGCCCGATAGGCCGAGGGCTCATCGAAACGGGTTGCGCTTAATTCCTTGTTATAAAGCCCGCTGCCGTTCTGCATCAGCAGGGACGGGAACAGATTCAGGGTCCCCATGCCGCGGCTCAGCAGCTGAAAAGCATCCAGGTTCTCGTAGGGGAGCCCGATCTGCATATTGCGGATCTGCAGCTTCGGCGCAATCTCAAGCAGCTCTTCCCAGGTCTGCGGCGGTTCGACGCCAAGCTCCTTCAGAATATCTTCCCGGTAAAACATCATGAAGAATTCCTGCTCTTCCGGTATCGCATACGTACGGCCTTCGTATTGATAAGGAGTGAAGGCGGACGGCATATATTGTCCCGGCAGCTGCTCGAACCCTTCGAAGCCGTCCAGCGGAGCCAACGCGCCTCGTATCGCGAGGTTCATGGCGTCGCCGCGGCTGGTCAGGAGGTTGACATCCGGCCCCTCTCCTGCCATAACCGCTACAACCAAAGCGTTCTCTACCAAATTGAACTCGACCTTAATGCCGGTTTCGGGCGTGAAGGATTCGTCGATCAACCGCTTCACGACATAGGCCTGGTCCCTTCCCAGTCCTGTCCAAACTTCAACGGATTTCGCTTCCCCGCTGCCGTCATCCAGGGAGTTGTAGTTCTCGAAAAAGGAGCCCGCGAAAGCCCTCAGTTCATGTATGCCCTTCTGCATCCAACCCGCTTCGGCCTTGGGTCGCTTGCGTTCGGGCGATGCAGCGTACAGATAGTCAAGCTCAAGCGGCTGGCTGCTGACATTTAGCATCCAGTCGGCCAAACCCGTTAAATTCGTTTTGTAGCTGTCGAGCCGCTTCGGAATCGTATCCGGCCGGTCGATGAAACTGTTCACCTGACGAACCAGCAGCATCAGCGAGCGTGAGCCCGGATTATTGCTTCCCGTCAAGGAATCCAGCCGTTTGGCTTCCGCCTGCATGCGGCCGGACAAGCTTTCGAATCTCGGCAGCAGATCAGGAATGGCTCTCTCCAATTCATAGTCGCGGTACGGATCCGGTCTTGCGCTCGTCACCATCACGATTTCCCGGTACACCGACTGAAGCTCGGCAATCATATCCTTCACCGATCGGAGCGAAGGTTCCAGCTCGCCCAGCGTGCCCTCAAGCCTGATTTCGCGGACACCCTTCGTTAAGTAGAAGGAATACGGCTTTCCGGTCTCTTCCCCCAGCTCCTTGACCGCCCACTTCAGGCCGTAGGGGAAGCGGACGTTCCCCAGCTCTTTGAAGGGAACCTGTCCATCGATATAGATTTTTCTTGATACGAAAGAACCTTTGACATCGTTCTGACGATAACGAAATCCGATTTTGTACCAGCCGTCCTCAGGCACCTCGAGTTGCCAGCTGATCCATTGCCCCGGGGTATCCCAGTTGCTGCCTCCGATCGTGTTGACCCGCATCTTCACCGGATGGTAAGGAGTTGTAAGCGGGCTCGTACGGTCCATGGTCGGAAACAGTCCGGAAGACGATTTCAGATACGCCCGTTCCGCTTGGACGGAAGCGATAAAATCGCCGGGAGCCTTGGACTGTGCGGCTTTCGATTGTTGTTCCAGGCGGTAACCCTTATAATCTATAAGCTTTTTGGCTTGAGTCAATTGCAAGTAGTCGACCACTGCCGATTCGCGAACATTCTCGATCCGGATACGGTGTTTGCCTTGCGAAAGCTCCACCAGAAGCGGCCCGCCTTGGCCGCCCGGCTGAATGACTTTGCTTTCCAGCCACATAGGCTGTTCGATTTGCTTAGGCCGCAGGTCGTTGCCGCGGCTTTGCTTCAATGCTCCGCTCTCATCGCGCCAGACCCGGTTCAACTCAAAGGGCTCGCTGTTTCCCGTCAGCCGCTCGCCATCGACCAGCAGTTGGAATTCGATATCCTGCCCATTCCCTTCGAGCGGGTAGTAACCAACGGATAACTCGTATGCGGATGCTTCGGCGATAGTCACATCCCATTCCATGACATCGCCTTCTTCCCAACGCATGACATTCCGACGGCCTTCCCATTCCCGTATCGGCGCAGCCGTCGTATTTCGAGCAATGGTATCCTCCGCTTGGAGCGCCTTCCCGTCTGCCGGACGTGCCGCGCCGGCATATTCATAATCCGCTGCCGCGACGCTTTCTTGCTCCTTAAAGGCAAGCACCGTGATTACAGTCAGGATCATTAAAAACAGGAGACTGAGTGCCGCGGCCATCATCCACTTCGATTTCGTCCTCACAGTTAACCCCCGCTATTTGTTACTTCAAGTTATACCAAATCCGTTCAGAAACTGATTTCACTTTCCTCTGTTGAAAACATGCAATATGTTCAGAAGCTTACTTCCTGGAGACAAACACGTTGATCGACTTGACCGCGCTTCCGTCTTTGCTGCTCACGGTAAGCTCCGCTCTCCCCTCTTTGATCCCCGTTACCTCGGCAGCCGTGTCCCCGCGCTCCTGCACCGTCACGACCGACTCATCGCCGGACACCCACTTCACTTGCTGCTTCGCTCCGTACGGAACGACGGCGGCCGTCAGGCTGCGGACATCTCCTTCAGTCAATTGCAGGATGTTATCACTCACCAACATGCGCTTCGGAATGGCGCCGTCAGGATCTTCATCCCGCCATACGGATCGCATCGGATAATAGACCGCTTTGTCCAGGGCAACCTTGCCGCCAGCCGCAAAGAGCTCCAATCCGTTGCTGAGCGGGTCCGGAAACACAATCGCGCTCATGACGGCTTCTCCGTCGTTCGCGAACACTTCCACCGTCGAGTCGTCCACAAAAACCCTCAGCTTGATTTTGCCGCCCCTGACCTTCAAAGGCGCAGTCATCCGCTCCGCAAAGTTCGCCTCAAAGGAGCTTTCGCCGGATCGCGTACGGTCCAATACGAGCTCCTGGGCCGCGGAATCATAGCTGATGACCGTCTCCTGCCCGCTTCCTTTTCTGACCTTGATGCCGAAAGCGCCGGACTGCCCACTCGGCGTAAACGTCATTTCCGCCTCATAGGAGGCGCCCTTTATGCCCTCGAACGGATTGTCCCCCGGCGCAAGCGTTTGCTTCTTCAGCTTCCTGGGTTTGCCTCGCAGCATCGCCAGCTCCTCAACCGGCTCCTGAATCATGCGCAGCCCTTCTCCCGGAATGTCCCGCAGCCGAAGCTCGCGAGGAAGCGACATATTCCCCTTCCACACACCGGTCGGCATGGCAAAAGGGTAACGCCAATTGGACATCCAGCCCAGCCATATACGACGGCCATCCTCTTGCGGAATATCCGAGTAGGACATGGCTGCATAGAAGTCCTTGCCATAGTCGGTCCACAGCTTGACGGCCGGCAGATTGTCATTCTTGAACTTCTTTCCGTCGAAGGAGCCGATGAAATATTGCGCTTTGGAACCTTTGGTCTGTGTGTTGTTCCCGAGACTGACCGTCAGCACCCACCGCTTCTCCGAGGTTCCCTCGATCGGCAGCTCGAACAAGTCCGGAGTTTCCCAAACCGCGGCATGTGAACCGTTCCCCGGACCGAACTCGCCGGTCCACTCCCATGTCTTAAGGTCCGGTGAATTATAGAACCATACCTTTTTATCCACCGAAACGACCATGACCCATTTGCCGGTCGGCTCGTGCCAGAACACCTTCGGATCCCGAAAATCCTTTACACCTGGATTCGGGATAACCGGATTGCCTTCATACTTCGTCCACGTCCGCCCTTTATCCGAGCTGTAGGCAATGCTTTGCGACTGAAGTCCGTTCTTGAAGTGGGTGAAGATCGCAACGAGCCCCGGCTTGCCGCCAAAAAAGCCGCTCGTATCCTTCCAGTCAACGACCGCGCTGCCGGACCAGATATCGCCAAGCTCATCCTTGGCAATGGCCAGCGGGAGCTGCTCCCAATGGATCAAATCCTTGCTGACCGCATGCCCCCACTGGCCGCTGCGCTGGTAAAACTGGTGGTATTCCCCTGCGAAGTACACCATGCCGTTCGGATCGCTCATATTCGCGGTCTCCGGCGACAGATGGTATTGCGGGCGAAATTTCTCCGTGTAATAATCCGGCTTGGGATTATAGCTGAAACCGGCGGGAAGCGCGAAGGATTGTGCCTCCCTCTTCTGCCACTGCTCCTTGAGGGCTGCTGCCGAAATGAACAGAATTACAATTGCAATAGCGGCAGCCAGCGTAAAGCTGCGACGAGAAATCGACTGTTTCATGAAAGGACCCCCACTCCGGTATTAGTCATGTGCCATTGTACCGATTTGCCGCTCAAAAAGAATTCACTTTACTCTGTTGCGCAGTTTCAATTTGTTCAGGCGCGCCAAAAAAAGCCCCCGGGATCCCGGGGACTTCTACAACGTTAAACATTCTACTTTTTGTTTATGACCTGCTCCCGATATTCCTTCGGGCTCATCCCGTAATACTTCTTGAAGGATGTGCTGAAATAACTGGAGCTGGAATACCCCACCAATGTCGCAATGTCCGTCAGTTTCAATCCGCTCTCGCCCAGCAGCTGCTCGGCTTTCGTCATGCGAAGCTTCGTCACGTAATCGCTGAAGGTAATGCCTGCGTTCTGTTTGAACAACCCGGACAAATAGGTTTCATTTAAATGAAACATTTCGGCAAGCGAGGAAAGCGTCAGCTCATATGAAAAGTTTTCATCCACATACTTGCGTATGGCTTCAGCCAGTGTCTGTCCCCCTGCAAACCTTGTCTTCTTCACTTCGTCCATGACCAGGTGAGCCAGCTCATCCAACTGCTCCAGCACCTGCTCCCGGGAACGGTGATCCCACACCGTCATCTGGCAGTGGAACAGGTGCTTTTGCAGCGACGAATTTCCAAGCTCGAACTTTTTGGCAATCGCAATGAACAACAGGATTATCCGGAACGTCATGAAGGTGAAAGACATCATCGGTGTATCGCGATCCGTGGTGAAAAGAGCATGCACCTGCCTGGTGAAGGCCCGGATATCCAGATTCTCGATGGCCAGCATCAACTTGCGTTCCAACTCCGGTGTAAAGGCGTTCGTCAGCTCCAGTGTTCGTTTGTCTCCGCTCACGGCGGTCTCCTCAATCGTACTTTGGCTCCAGGAAAGCATACTCGAGGCATAGCCGTTCTTGATCCGGTTCAAGCCCTGGAAAGGCTCTCCGATCCCGGCCGCGCTGTCCAGCCGCAAGTACTGCTTGATTTTGCGCTTCAGCTCCCGGACGAACCTGGCCGCAAACCCATCCAACGCCTTGGTGTCGTCAAGCAAAAAGAGAAAATGCAGCATCGCCGGCTGGCTCACGTCTTGAAATGGAAAGATCCGGCCCTCTTTCTCCGCCATTTCCCTCCCCATCATCTGGAAGGACAATTGAAGCAAATCTTTCCGGTCATGCCACTCACCGATCCGCCCTTGCGGAATACGCATCTCCAGGGTCACAACCTGCATATAGAGATTGTCGACCGCCAGCGATGACAGTTGGAGCTGATACATTCTCTCTTTCACCGCAGCCAGGCTGAACATTTCGTTGTTGACCAGCTGCAGCAGCAGCTGCTCCTGAAGAATCTGCAGCTGCTGCCGGCTCTGAATCCGGTCCATCTGCTTGCGCTGCTGTTGATGCCGGTCTTCCTCCAGCTCAAGCGCCAGCTTGGACAACAGATCAGACAACTCGCTGCGCACGACCGGTTTCAATAAGTAATCCTTCACTCCCAGTTGGATTGCCGCCTTGGTATATTCGAAATCGGAATATCCGGACAGGACAACGGTTCGGACCAGAGGGTACCTTTCCTTGCAGGCTTTAATGAGGGCAATGCCGTCCATCTGCGGCATTCGGATATCGGTCATTACCAGGTCCGGCAGCGGCTGGCTGTTCAGGATGCGGAGCGCCTCCTCTCCGTTGGACGCCTCATATTCGATTCGGAAGCCTGCCGCCTCCCAGTTGATTTTGGCCTTTATACTGTTTCGCACACCCGCTTCGTCGTCGACCAGCAATACTCTGAACATCATCTCAGCTCCTTACCAAGGGCAGTTGCAACGTGATGGCCGTACCTTCGCCGAGTTTGGATTCCACTTGCAGCGTGAACTGCTCGCCGTAAAACAGCCGGCAACGGGCCAGTACGTTCCGCAAGCCGATGCTGTGTCCGCCGCTATCCAGGATACGGATCGATTCACCCGAGCGCACCTCCGCCACGAGGCTGTCGACCAGCTCCTGCGGCATGCCGATACCGTTATCCGTCACGGTCAGCGACAACCGGTCCTCGACAACCCGGGTCGCCAGCGATATGCCGGCTTTGCCTTCCTTCTCCAGACTGTACTTGACCGCATTCTCGATAAGCGGCTGCAAAATGAACTTGGCGATCGTCCATTCACCGGCCGCCGGGTCTTCTTCCATGGCAACATGCAGGTGATCCTCGTATCTCAACTGCAGGATAAACAAATAATCCCGTATATAATCCAACTCTTCTTTGACCATGACGATGTCGCTGCCCAGATCAAGAGAGTACCGCATCATTTTGCCCAGCGCCTCGGTGGCGTCCATAACGAGCTCCTCCCGCTTCGCCGCCGCAAGTCCGCTGATAATCTCGAGCGTATTGTAATAGAAGTGGGGGGTGATCTGGAGCAGAAGCGCCTTGTATTCGGCATTTTTGCGCCGCAAATTGGTCTCAAACTCCGTTTCGATCAAATAGCGCAGACGCTCCGTCATATTTTCAAACGTCCGTGTCACGTAGCCGATCTCGCTGTGGCCGGCCCTTGCTTCCGGCATCTTCTGCCTCGCTCGCCCGAACTCCCCGCGTTCGACATGCTTCATAGCCCTGGCCATAGCACTCAGCGGCTTTGTAATACCGAAGGAAAGCAAGAAAGCGACGACAATAACCGCGACCAGGAGAAGTACGCTGAGCAGCAGCAGCATGCGCGTAGTGTCACTGATTTGCTGGTATAACTCCTTTTCGGGAACTTCGCCGACAATGATCCAATCCTGCACAGGCAATCTGCGGAAAAATAACAGATAGGTGACATCGTTCTGCTCAATCGGGAAAACACCGCTGGTTTTGCCTTCGAACCGCTGCTCCAATTGGCTTAATCCGTTACGCAGAACGTCCCGGTTTTCGGTGAGATCCTGTCCCAGAACGCTCGTCCCATCCTGGGTGAGCAGATAAACCTTCCCGGTTTTACCGAAACCGATCTTTTCGATCGCGTCCCGCAATACACCGGTCGGATAATTGATTTTGACGAAACCGATCTCCCGAAGCGACTGAAGATGCACCAAGGGCAAGAGAAAGCTGTTTACATCCCGGCCGGTTAAAATTTGATCGGCTTGATCCCTGTCCTTATGGGCATTCGTCCACCTTCTCCCGTACTGCCTGTATTGCGAATGCCATTCGGTCAGGATGTAATCCTTGTCCTGCGTCCACAAGCCGCCGGTTTGATCGGTGAAAGCGCTGAGGGTTATGCCGTTCGAGTTGTTTACCGCATAGGATGAGAAATACTCCCGAAGCTTTTGCTTGGCAAGGACGCGCTCTTCAACCGAGCTCTCCGGATTAAGCTGCAGGGCGGTCCACTCCTGGGTGATCCGGTTGCTCATGACCTGTGTGCCGATATCCTCCACCTGCGTCAGCAAGGTCACGACATGGGAGGCAAATTGGTCGATCGTCTGTGAAGTCGAGGTCTCGATCGAAGACCGGATCAATGCGGAGGACTCCCGGCTTAATATAAAGATGACTGTAGTGAGCGGTACAATCAGCAATATGGAGAATACCACCATCAATCTGCTGCGCAGCGAGTAGAACATACAATCCCCCTGAAGAATCCTGCTTCCTAGTGGAATCATATCAGAATTCGGGCAGGCACATATTCAATTTTCTCAGGTTGTCAATTTCAAAATCCTTATCACTATTTCTGGGCTTCCAAAAGCGAGTAAGCCGCATCGATTTTCTTGATCGCTTCAGCCACAGACTCATCGACACTGCGCTTGCCGATCGTAACTTCCTCAAACACTTTGTTTACCGCCTCGGACATCTGCGGAAATATCGGCGTAATCGGACGCGAACGACCGAAGCGTTGATTCTGAACGACGAAGATGTTCATCGGATATTCATTCAACTCACCGATTTCCTTCGCTACGGAGTAGCGTACCGGAATATCTTTCGTCATGGAAACATACATTTTCTGTCCCTCGTATCCGGTTACGAAATTTACAAATTCCCACGCAGCCTCCGCATTGCCGCTGCGGGAAGATATGGCGAGCGCCCAGCTCCCGTTCGCGACGGCTTGCTCCGCTTCTTTCGGCAAAGGGGCTACATCATAATCTTCTCCCAGCTTGAAATCGGGGAAGTTGGCGGCAAAGTGGGACAGCGACCAGGAACCGTCGATGGTCATGGCCAGCTTGCCGCTCGGGAACGGATCGGGCGGATATTCCAATGCTGAAACTTTATGCGCGTTATAGAGATCCGAATAAAACCGAATCGCTTTTTTCGTTTCCGCCGAATCCAGATACCCTTGTGATGTCGTGCCGTCAGGACTCATCACTTCGCCGCCGAATTGCCAGATAATCGGATATTTAAAATAGGCGGTCGCCCCGGCATTCTGGAATCCCTGTGCCGGATCGATCCCATAAATGCCCTTATCCGGTTCGGTCAATTTTCGCGCGGCATCCAACACTTGATCCCATGTGATCGGTTGTTCCGGGTTTCTGGAAGGAAGCGGAATACCTTTGGCCTCAAACATCTTTTTATTATAGAAGAGCGCGATCGACGACTCGGTTAACGGCGCCATATAAATTTCGTCCTTATAGGTATAGGCAGACAGGGTCGATGGCGGAATATCCTCAATGTTGCCGTCCGAATTAAAATAATCGGTCAGCGGCAGCAGCGCTCCGGCTTCGGCGTAAGAAGCCATGTTCGGCGCATCGATACTCATAATATCCGGAGGCTGACCAGAAGCGATGGAGGTTCGCAGCTTGGTATCATAATCAGCGTACGGAATCGGGCTCATCTTGATGGTGATGCCGGGGTTTTCCTCCATAAACCGTGCGACTAATTGATCGTAGGCCGAGTTTTCAGCATTGTTCCCCGAATTCCGCCAGAACGTAAGCGTTGTCTTTTCTGTCACAGGCTCACTCGAGTCCGTTTCTGCAGGTGACGGCCGACCGGCGTCGCTGCCGGCGCACCCGGCCAACAGAACAATTATAAACACAATCACAAGACCCGGCTTGATTTTTTTCTCTTTCAAGCGTACCGCCCCCTTTCGTTTATGCATGAAGCTTCTTCCCGTATCGTATCAAACAAAAGGTTTCGATATATTCACTATTCTCTGATCTGACCTTTAAAATTATTTTGGTTATTGTCCGAGTGCCTTTTAGGTGAAGTCTACCACGTCAGTCAGCAAAATCAAGACCGAATTGCCCCCGCGAAATACGATGAGATGCTCCATGAACATACAGTTATCTATTAAATATATCGCATGATGTTAGATATAATTACATAATATCAAAAACTATATTGACACAAGACCGGATTTCTACTATGATTTATCCATTGTTAGTTTTTACTTCAAACAAACTAACTCACGCAAGGGAGACCAAGATGAAAAAAACAGGAAGCCTCGATTTGATCAAAAGTATTAACCGTTCTTTGGTGCTTGAGCAGATTCGCGGGCATCAGCCGATCACGAGGGCGGAGATCGCCAAAAAATTAAATTTGAGCCGCTCAACCGTATCGCTCATCATCGATGACCTGATTGAAAAAAAGTTCGTCAGCGAATTGGGTTTTGGCGATTCCACCAGAGAAGGCGGGCGGCGGGGGATGAAGCTCGGATTCAATCCGGCATCGGCTTACGGGGTCGGCGTCGATATCGGCGGAACCAAAATTTTAGTGGTGATTACCGATCTTGATGGAAATGCCGTATACAAAGAGAAGCGATCCTCCGTTAATCAAATACCCGAAATGACGGAGATGATTCAGGATTGCATCCGCAACTCCCGTATCGACTTGGAACAAATCATTGCAATGGGGATCGGGATTCCCGGTACTTTCGACAGGAATACGGGTGTATTGCTCGATGCGCCGGCGCTCGGCTTGAAGAATGTGAACGTCAAAAAGGAAATTGAGCCTCACTTTCCATTCCCCGTATTTCTGAACAATGACGTTAACTGTGCCGCGCTGGGCGAAAGATGGCGGGGCTCGGGAGACAACGCCGACGATGTCGTATTCATTGCGATCGGAACCGGCGTGGGGAGCGCGATTATCGCCAACGGGACGCTGGTAGAGGGACACCGGTCCGTTGCCGGGGAGATCGGTTACTTCATTACGCCCGAGGAAATTCGAAACCATATCGTCAACCGTCCCGATGAATTCGGTACCTTTGAGAACAAAACATCAGGTATGGCGCTGGGCAAAAGCGGATATTCGGCGGAAGAACTTTTCGAGCAATACGCCAAAGGTGACCCTAAAGCGGCAGATTATGTGGATCAGTTTGTAATCGAGATGTCGGCAGCGATTGCCAATATCGCCAGCTTGTTAAATCCCGAAAAAGTGATCATCGGCGGCGGCGTTTCGGAATCGCTGGCTTCCGTTATGGATGGTATCAAGAAAAGAGTAAGCGAATCCTCCCCCAACCGGAGCACGTTGCCTAAGAGGCACCCGCCGGGAAAAAGAAGGAGGGAAGCATCAAGCGACGACGCTTTCGATTGTCATCTGTCCTTGCGACTGGTTAACCTGAAAGCTTCCTCTGCCTTTTACGCCTCCCACAATAAAAGAACGCTAATCGCCGCGCATCATAATTTCTCTCGCAATAGCCTGCGCATAAGCCTTATCTTGATAGTGAGTCTCAAGCTGCTCAGTCAGTTCATTCTGCTGCTTCAGGTATTCCCGGCTGTATTCCTCGGCATAGCGCTTCAAATCGTGTTGGAGAACCAATTCAGCATAGGTAGGGCTTGCTGAATGATTTTTATCCGAAATTCAGAGCTAGGCGCCGACGTGACAGCATCGTGAAAATAAGGCAAAAAAGAACGCGGAGCCTGCGCTCCAGGTTCATCACCAGAAGTTGCAGCGTAATAACCGATTCGCTTGTCTTTGCAAGGCGTGCTCGAATGCAGCCAAGCCCGTACTTGCGCTTGCCTTCTCCGAACTTGCCTTCTATTGCGTTACGTTCTCCGGTGTCCTGTTTGGCAACTTGCTTCTCTTCGCTTGACGGACCGTTTTTGGGTTT
>NZ_KK082154.1:0-10784 GCF_000598065.1 Paenibacillus darwinianus
GGCGAAGCCATCACGATCCGGTTCGCCGACCGATCGGAATTCGGCGAACGTTCGGCGGTTCTCACGCTGGCGCGGCACGAAACCGGAGCCGTCCAGCTTTCGTTCGGGACGGCGCCTGGCGGTGCCGCGGCCGGAGACGGCGAAGCGGCCGAGCCGGAAGCGACGGAAGCCGTCCTTGCGCTGGCGGGGGCGAAGTTGGCCGCAATCCGGAAGGACGGAGCGCTTAAGCTCGTCCTCCGCAATGAGCAGGGCGTTCTGATCGAGAGCTTCGGGATGGAAGGAAAGCCGTTTCTGGAGGTGCTGACGGACGGAAGCGGAACACGGCATAAAGTCCGGTTCAACTGGAAATCCAGAACCGAGCACCGCTGGTTCGGCATGGGGGAGCGATACTCCCATTTCGATTATTCTGGTCAGGAAGTGGATCAGTATGTCTACAACCAATATCGGGATCAGGGACTCAAAACATATATGCCGGTTCCTTTTGCGGTCAGCTCGGGCAACTATGCGATTTTCCTGGATACGCCGCTCTATTCGAAGTTCCGCTTCCATACCCGTTTGTCCGATCTTGTGGAGATCGAGGCGGATTTAGCTGCCGCCGCTCAGCAATTGACTGCTTATTTGTTCGCGGACGAACCGCTGTCCATGCTCGGACAGTTCGCGGGGATCGCCGGCAAACCCGTTCTGCCTCCGAAATGGGCGTTCGGCCCATGGATGTCGAGCAACAATTGGGATTCGCAGGCGGAGGTCATGAGGCAGGTCGAGCTGACGAAGCGGTACGGGATTCCCGCGACTGTGCTGGTGCTGGAGCAGTGGAGCGACGAGGCGACTTTCTATATTTTCAATGATGCGCAATATGATGTGAAGGATGGCTCCGAGGCGTTCCATTATGAGGACTTCCGCTTCCCGGAATGGGGACGGTGGCCGGATCCGAAACGGATGATGGATGATCTTCACGCAGACGGCCTGAAGGTGCTGTTGTGGCAAATACCGATCCACAAATTCATGTACGGCGTCGTCCATGAGCAGCGGGACCGCGATGAGCGGACGTTCCTGGAACGGGGCTACTGCGTGCATGACGCGAATGGCGAGCCGTTTACGCTGCCGTACAACTGGTTCAAGGATTGCCACATCATCGATTATACGAATCCCGAGGCCAAGCAATGGTGGTTCGATAAACGGCGGTACTTGGCGGAGGAGCTCGGGGTGGACGGCTTCAAAACGGACGGCGGCGAATTTGTGTTCGGCCATGATTTGAAATTTCACGACGGCTCCACGGGCCGCGAGATGCGCAACCTGTATCCGAACCTGTATGCGGGAAGCTATTACGATTTCGTTCAGCAATATGCAGCAGACGGCGGCGTGACGTTCAGCCGGGCCGGCTATACCGGCGCTCAGCAATACCCGCTGCACTGGGCAGGGGATGAACGTTCGACGTTCGAGGCGTTCCGGTCCTCGCTGATCGCGGGCCTCACGAGCAGCATGTCGGGCATTCCGTTCTGGGGCTGGGACCTGGGCGGGTTCCACGGCGACATTCCGACTGCGGAATTGTTCGTTCGTTCCACGCAGCTGGCCGCTTTTTGCCCGGTTATGCAGTATCACGCGGAGACGAAGGGCGAGTTCAACCAGGATCGGACGCCTTGGAACATTGCGGAGAGAACGGGGGAGCCGGCCGTCATCGAGCTGTATAAGCGCTATGCGGATATCCGGATGAACCTGCTGCCTTATATTTACGGGCAGGCTGTCCGAACGAGCCGCACCGGCGTACCGCTGATGCGGGCGATGATGCTGGAATACGGCGACGACAGCCATTGCACGGAGATGACCGGGCAATATATGTTCGGCGACCGTCTCCTGGTGGCCCCGGTTATCGAGGAAGGCGCTTATAGGAAGGAGGTCTACTTCCCCGAGGGAAGCTGGCTGCCCCTGTTCGGCGGCGAAGAAATTGCGGGGCCGCGGCTTGCGAAGGTGGAAGCGGAGCTCGCCCATATTCCCGTATATGTGAAGCGGAACGGCATAATCGCGCTGAATTTGGGAGAAGACTGCCGCCTTGGCGAGCATGTCGGCAACCGGACCGACCGTTATGAGCGTCTCTGTTTTCTCGTGTATGTGACGGATACGGCAGCCTTGCGCTTCGAGGACGACCTTGGCGTGACGGTGAGCATCAAGGCGGAACGAAACGGGGACGGTATTCGTCTGAAGTGGTACGGGAACCGGTCGGAGTTGACCGTATTTATCGTGCGCGGGATCGCAGGCGCTGCCGATGTAAAAGCCGGAGAGCGGTCGTTCGAGCGCGTCGATAACGCCGCCGCGCTGCGCGGCGGAGCCTGCTGCGTTCGCGACGGCGAGCTGCTGGTCGCCGTGGAGGCGGCCGGAGGCGATATCGTCATTCATTCATAAAAGCGACAGCAAAGCATGTGGTTTCTTTTTGTATTCCGGCATCGTGCGGATATTTTCATAGGCAAAACGTTCAATACCTATTATACTAAAAAGAAAGCGTATTCAACTAACTTGCCCATCATACACCACGACTACGAATGACCGCAGAGGACAGAGATGATGACCAAAAAAATACCGTTGTTCGTCCAGCTGATTGTCGGTTTTTCGCTTATTTTCATTGCGGTCATGTCGGCTACTGGCCTTTTCACTTATCGGTATTCCTCCCAAATTATTCTAGAGAAGACGACCTTGCTTCTGCTGGAATCGGTTATCCAAATGCGCGGTAAAATGGACGTAATGCTCAGAGACTTCGATAAGACATCCCAGATGATTGCATTTAACCCTCTTATCCAAACCTATCTAACGAACATCGATCGCGGCAGACCGAACCAAACTACGCCGACTGAGATAGAAAGGTTCATGAAAGAGCAAAGCCGCTATAACGGGTCGGAACTCGGCATTTCCATCATGGATGCGGACGGAGCCATGTATCACAGCAGAAATTCGCTTACCACTTATTGGCGTACGAAAAGCGATATGACAAGCGCCTCCTGGTACCCTGCGTTGCAAAATAACCGGGGACGCGTGCTTTGGCTTTCCGGTCCCGCATGGCGGAATGGAAAAATTCCAGCGGTCGTAGGTGTTCGCGAATTGAACAACTGGACGTCGCTCGAAAAAATCGGACATCTGTTTATCGTGTTTCCCGTCGAGGCGCTCGAAAAAATTTTGGAAGAAAACAATGTCGACGAAACCCGCAAAGTGCAACTGATCGACCAGCTCGGTATCATTGTTTATTCCACCGACCGCGGGGAGATCGGAACCGAGCTTGACGGCAGCTTCCGGCAAAAAGTCGCCGAGAGCAAGACGGATGTCATCTCTACGCGCATTAACGGCACCCAAACGTATATTTCCTATACCTCTTCGGACTACAGCGGCTTGACGATTGCTTCCTATATGGAAGTGCCGGTTGCGATTCGGGACGTGCTAAGCATTCAAAGAGCCGTATTTATTATCGGCGTTACCGGTCTCGCGGCCGCGATTGCAATTACGGCAATCTACTCCTGGTCGATTTCGAAACCGATCCAGTACTTGGCCATGCGTTTAGGCCGGGTTAACAAAGGCATGTTCCAGCCGTCCAAGGGGCCGTTCGTTAACCGCGAGGTCGCCGTTTTGTATGACAGCTTTAACAACATGGTCAGGAACTTGGATCAGACGGTCAAAGATCTGTCCGATAAGCAAATCAGCGAGAAGCAGGCTCAGATCGTAGCGCTGAAAGCTCAGTTTCGGCCCCATTTTTTGTATAATTCGTTAAATACGATCTACTGGGAGCTGATCAACGAAGGCAAGGATAAAGTCGCGCAGATGGTGCTGACATTGAGCGATTTGTTGCGCTACAGCATTCAACCCGGCTCCGAGATGGTAACGGTCAAAGAAGATCTTGAGCAGTTGAAGAGGTATATGCTGCTGCAAAACGCCCGATACGGGGACAAGCTTCGGTTGGAGCTGGATGTGGACGAGCGTATCCTGGATTGCCGGATCATGAAGCTGCTGCTGCAGCCGCTCGTTGAAAATGCCGTGACGCACGGCTTGGAGTCCGTCAAAGGGCGGCCTTGGCTGGTCCGGATTGCCGCCTCCGTTACGGGCAGCGATAAAATCAGGTTTATCGTAGAGGACAACGGCATCGGTATGTCCGACAACGAAATGGACGAGGCATTGCGCTTCGGCAAAGACAACGATCCTATCGACATCATGCATACCGGATTGGGACTTGCCAATTTGCATCACCGCATCGGGTTGATATACGGCAAAGAATACGGCATTCGTTTGGCGAACAGTTCGCTCGGGGGACTGCGTGCTGAAGTCACGCTCCCGATGGGAGGAGGCTAATATGCCGCAATTCTCGAAAATATGCGCGGGAATCGTTCTTCTTGCTCTCATGCTTGCCGGCTGCACAGCGTACAAAGTGCCTGATGCTTCGAAGATTCGCAGCGTTTCGGAAAGCGGACAGACCGAGCTGACCGTGTGGCTATGGCCCGGAACCGGTCTGGAAAGATTGATTGCTATCTACCAGCAGGAAAACCCCGATTTGAAGATCACCGTTCAAACTGGCGAATTCGAGGACGTGCATGACAATCTTCGCACGGCATTCGCGGCCGGTTTTGGCGCGCCGGATATCAGTCTGATCGAGACGAATTATATCGACCGTTTCAAAACGGTTCCTTCCCGTTTCTACAATTTGTTCGATTATGGAGCCGGCGGGCTGCAAAACGTGTATCTCGATTGGAAATGGCAGCAGGCCAGCAGTGTAGACGGATCGTTTCTATTCGGTCTTCCTACTGATATCGGTCCGCTCGCGATGATCTATCGCAAAGATATATTCGCCGAAGCCGGACTGCCGACGGATCGCGAAGAGGTTGGTCGGCTCATCCGAACGTGGGATGACCTGATTGAAGCAGGAAAGCGCGTTAAGCAAAGAACGGGCAAAGCGATGTTCGACAATTTGGCAAATGTGTACCGAAGCGTCGCAAGCCAAGCCGATATCCTTTATTTCGATAAAAATACGGACACCTTTATCGCCGAACGCAATCCGATGGTGCTTCAGGCTTGGAAATACGCCGCCGATGCAGCAGCGGGCGATTTGACGGCCCAACTCCCTTCCTGGATGCCGGAATGGGAGACCGGGGTAAAAAAAGGCGAATTCGCCGTTGTACTGGCCCCTGCCTGGATGATGGGCCTCATTAAGCAGAACGCGCCGGATGCCGCCGGCAAATGGGATATCGCGCAGCTCCCGGGAGCGGGAGGCAACTGGGGCGGCTCCTTCTTGACCATGCCCCGGGAAGGCGCTCATCCGAAGGAAGCTTACAAATTGATTCAATGGTTGACTGCGCCGTCCCGGCAACTGGATGTTTTTATGCAAAACGGCAACTTTCCTTCCACGCCCTCGCTCTTTGACGATGACAGCATCGTAGAGAAGCGGGACGAGTATTTCAGCGGAGCGCCGGTAGGCATTATCTATTCGGAGGCCGCGAAAAAGGTGAAGCCGCTTTACGAGGGGCCTTACGCTTATATCGCCACGAAAATTTTCAACGACGCGATCTGGCAGATGGAGCACCACTTGCTTTCTTCGCAAGACGCCTGGCAATATGCCATCGATCAAACCAAACGCGAGCTGCGGCAATATTGAGGGCCTGGGAGGTGACGGGATATGAAAATCCTGATTGTCGATGACGAACCGCATGTGCGGAGCGCGATGTCGCGCGTTATCCGGCTCCATGACGAGAAATTTGATGTGAAGGAAGCGGAGGATGGCCGGGAAGCGGTTGAGCTGCTTGCGCAGCAGCCGGTGGATCTTGTCATATCGGATATTCGCATGCCGGAGATGGACGGTCTGGAGCTATCCCGCTATATGAGGTGCCAATACCCCGAGACGTTCATGATCCTGCTTACCGGTCATGCAGATTTTGAGTATGCCCAGCAAGCGATTCGCGTCTCGGTTTTCGATTATTTACTGAAGCCGGCGTCCAGGGAAAGCATATTGGAGCGCGTCGATACGGTGGGCAGACTGCTCGCCGAACGCATACGCAATGAAAAACCATACCCGATCCATAGCCAAGGATTGTTGGAGAAACGGGTAATGCTGCCCCGCCTGGTAAGGCAGACGTTCGACTACATTGAAGCCCATTATGCCGCAGACATTACGCTGGCGTCGCTTGCCGAACGATTGGAAGTGAATCCGAATTATTTAAGCGGCTTGTTAAAAGTCAAGACGGGGCATACCTTTACGCACCACGTGACCCGGTTTCGTCTGGCCAAATCGAAGCAGCTCCTCGCGACCACCAACCTGAAAATTTATCAAATCTGCGAACAGGTCGGCTATGTCGATCAGGCCTATTTCAGCCGTTTGTTCAAAAGCACGGTCGGCATGACCCCTATCGAATATCGCGAAGCGAATTTTATCCATAAAATCTAAGACTAGCCACATAGCAATTTGAATTCGCTTTCAATACTATTGAGATAGGCGCTTATTCAAGCGCATCTATCTCAAAGGGGGAATTATGGGTGGTAAAACGACTATCGATTATGCTTGCATTTATGTTGCTCGCCTTGTCGCTTGCGGCTTGCTCTTCCGGTTCGACCAGCGGAGGGAGCAAGGAAGGAAACAAAGCGGGGAACGAGGAAGCTTCCGGCGCCGCCGCCTCAGGGAAAGCGGACAAGAAAGTGAAGCTGACGGTCTGGCTGTGGCCCGGCATGGGCATCGAAGAGCAAATGAAGCAATACGCGGCCGAAAATAATATTGAACTGGATATCCAGCTCTCTCCGTTCGCCGACGTTCATAACAACCTGCAAACCGCGCTGGCCGCAGGTAACGGAGCGCCCGACATCTCGGCGGTGGAAGTGAAAGTCATCGAGAGGTTCAAGAGCAATCCGGAGCAGTTCTACAATTTGCTCGAATTGAATGCAGAAGATATTGAAAGCGATTATATGGATTGGAAATGGAAGCAGGCCATGACAGGTGACGGGGCTAACCTTCTTGGCATTCCGACGGATATCGGACCGATGGCCATGGCTTACCGTACAGATGTGTTTGAGAAAGCGGGTTTGCCGACGGATCCGGCGGAGGTAACCGCACAAATCAACACCTGGGACGCTTTTATCGAAGCCGGGAAACAAGTTCGCGCGAAAGCGAATGTCGGCATGATCGACAATGCGGCGAGCCTTCTTACCGTCATGGTCGGCCAAGGTGACGAGAAATACTTCAAACCGGACGGCACCATGATTCTGAAGGACAATCCGCAAGTGAAGAAAGCTTGGAACTACGCCAACAAAGCGATTGAAGCGAATATTACCTCCAATGTCGACACCTGGTCCACCGAATGGGGAACAGGCATGACGAAGGGCGATTTCGCGGTTCAGCTGGCGCCGGCATGGATGATGGGCTTCATGAAAACCAACGCGCCGGATGCAAAAGGCAAATGGAATATCGCATTGATGCCGGAGGGTTCGGGGAACTGGGGCGGATCGTTCCTGACGATTCCGAAGCAGTCCAAATATCCGCAGGAAGCATACAATCTGATCAAATGGCTGCTTTCGCCGGAGCAACAGCTGGTTACATTCCAGAAAAATGGAAATTTCCCCTCTACCCCTGCCTTGTTTGAGACGGAGGATATCCAAAACTTCAAGGATGAATATTTCTCGAATGCTCCGGTCGGACAAATTTACTCGGAGGCGGCGAAGCTGGTGAAACCGGTCTATGAAGGTCCGGATTCCCAGACTGTGGAGGATACACTGAATAAGGCGATTACGAGCGTGGAAGACAAGCAGGCAAAGCCGGAGGACGCCTGGAGTAGTGCCGTTCAGGATATCGAGAGACAACTGTCGCGCAAATAGGAGGCATACCTGGGAGGTTGATGTCGCGGCATCGGCCTCCTTTTCCATCATGAGTGCAAGCATGTACGGATCGAAAAAAACATGAGTTCGACGGGAGGCAATCCAATGCTGGCCAAGCCGCTGAATCGGGCGTTAAATCAGCGTATCAGAGACCACCTTAATGCGTATTTGTTCATCTCGCCGTTTTTCATTCTGTTTGCGGTGTTCGGCGTATTTCCGATGATTTTTACGGCGTGGGTTTCATTGCATAAGTGGAATATCGTCGGCGCGAAAACATTCATCGGCTTGCAAAATTATAAATTCATTATGGAAGATCCGTATTTTTGGAAGTCGCTTTACAATACATTCAGCATTTGGTTTCTGTCCACGTTGCCGCAGCTGTTTTTTGCCTTGATTCTGGCGTTTTTGCTGAACCAG
The DNA here is from genome assembly GCF_000598065.1 of Paenibacillus darwinianus. Classification (GTDB taxonomy): domain Bacteria; phylum Bacillota; class Bacilli; order Paenibacillales; family Paenibacillaceae; genus Paenibacillus_I; species Paenibacillus_I darwinianus. The sequence goes on from NZ_KK082154.1 coordinate 8,242, forward strand.
TCGATGCTGAAAGGCAGGGAATTTTTTCGGATCAGTGTATTTCTGCCCAACATTACCTCGGTTGTTGCCGTTGCCATTATTTTCGGGGCACTGTTCGGTCAGCATTACGGCTTGATTAATTATGCGCTTTCCTTGTTGGGAATGGACCCGATCGATTTCCGCAGCTCCGTGCTGGGAACCCATCTGGCGATTTCATCTATGGTGATGTGGCGGTGGACCGGTTACAACGCGATTATTTATTTGGCCGGCCTGCAGAGTATTCCGAACGATCTGTATGAGGCGGCGACGATCGACGGCGCTACGAAACGGCAGCAGTTCTTTTTCATTACGATTCCACTGCTGCGTCCGATGATCATTTTTACGATCATTCTTTCTACCATTGGCGGAATGCAAATTTTTGCGGAACCATTAATGTTTTCTGGCCCCGGCGGAGGCTCGCAAGGCCAAGGTTTGACGATCACGCTTCTACTCTATGAAGAGGCGTTTGCCCGACAGGCGTTTGGCTACGCTTCGGCGATCGCATGGATGCTGTTTTTCATCATCGTGGCGTTCTCGCTCGTCAATATGTTTTTTGCCAAAAAACTGCAATCTGCCGATTAGGGGGATCGATAGCAATATGACTAGATTATCCGCATCGTTCAATTTGGGCCGAATCGGTTTTTATACGTTTCTCATTCTCGTTACGGCGTTATCCGTGTTTCCGTTTTATTGGATGTACATCATCGGTTCGAATGTGACAGCAGCGATCAATCAATTTCCTCCGGCCATGATCCCAGGCGGCAGATTCATTGAGAACCTGATTAAAGTCTATGAAAATGTAAATTTCAACAGAGCTTTGATTAACTCATTTGTCGTATCCGCGACCTTGACGGTGTCCGTTTTGTTTTTCTGCTCGTTAGCCGGCTTCGCTTTTGCCAAGCTGAATTTCAGGGGACGCAACGTTCTGTTTGCGTTTCTGGTAGGCTCGATGATGGTGCCGACCCAGCTGGGGCTTATTCCTTCTTATATGATTATCAGCAAACTCGGCTGGCTGGACGATCTCAGAGCCGTCATCATCCCTGGTATCGCCAATGCATTCGGCATTTTTTGGATGAGGCAGTATATTTCCTCCAGCGTTCCGAATGAGCTGCTCGAGGCGGGACGGATCGACGGCTGTTCGACTTTTCGCCTATTCTGGAATATCGTCGTGCCTGCCATCAGGCCGGGCTATGCCACGTTGGGCATCATCACGTTCATGGGGTCGTGGAACGACTTTCTATGGCCGCTTGTTGTCCTGAAGGACCGCAGCGTACATACGGTTCAAATCGCGCTTAAAAATTTGAACGGCGCTTATTATCAGGACTTCTCCATGATTTTGGCCGGTACCGTTCTGGCTACGCTGCCGATATTGGTTATTTTCCTGTTGTTCAGCAAGCAGTTCATCTCAGGGCTGACGGAAGGAGCAGTTAAATAAGGGCGGCGATGCCCCAGCGGTTGATCGACGGAAAATGTTGGCCAACGAATATCTGGTGAAGCTGCGGTATCGAATTGCCCGACCGGCTTCCGAACCCGTCATTTCAATGACTTCGGGACCCGCTTTTTTGCATTCAACCGCTTATCGTTTGAAGTGCCGGTTTGGCGGGCGAGAATATGGGGAAGCTTGTACCATATGACTTGCCTCAAGGAGAGATTGGGATGGAATGGACACATGAGACGATGTCCTACAAAATCAGCGACCGCAAGGAGCTGCTTCAGCCGGACGTCATTTTGAGCATGCTACAGGGCAGCTATTGGGCCGCGACGAGGACGATGGAAGCGATGAGGCTTAGCATTGAGAATTCGCTATGCATAGGCATTTATCATAACGGGGGGCAGGTAGGCTTCGCCCGTGCCATCACAGACCGCGCCACTTTCTCCTGGTTGTGCGATGTCATTATTCACCCGGATCATCGCGGCGTCGGCCTGGGCAAATGGCTGATGAAGTTTCTGTGCGCGCATCTCGATCTCAAAAGCACATGGGTAGGGCTCGAAACGCGCGACGCGCACGGGCTTTATGAAAAGTTTAAATTCGAGCGGCAGGAGGTCATGATGCTGCGGCTGCCCGCTTTGTAAAGCGCGCCGGGTCAACAACACAGCGCCGGGAACCGGTCCGTGTCTTGACAGAAGCTGAGGTCTCGCGTAACATATGTCCTTGTAACACTGGATTTTCAACAAGCAAATAGCGATCGTATAACCTCACGAAACAGGGTGGGGGTTTCTACGGGAAGCCTTAACTTCCTAACTACGAATAGCGGATCATTCACAATGATTCTATTCGCGGTTAGGATTTTGTTTTGTTATAACGAAGTCTGTAGCATCGAGGAGAGGACCCGTTCGCAATGAAATATACGATCTCAGTCTTGATGGGGGCGATGAGCTATGGCATCTTGTCGATCTTCGTCGTGTTTTCCTACAATAACGGCTATACGCTCGGGGAAATCGTAGGCACACAGATGTTGACCGGTTTTCTACTCGCGTTGGCCCTGGCGTTGTTTGTCCGACGGAGCGACTGCCGGAGGGCGGCT